>DHWC01000086.1:0-3966 GCA_002412985.1 Methylocystaceae bacterium UBA5192
TTGCGCGTATTATTTACACTCTGACGTAGGGTGACATAAAGTGAGTGGTCCGCGTAAACGTTCGGGATTACGGTGAATGGGGCAAAGTCTTGGCTAGGGTTAATTGCGGTATGAGGGATTTTTTCCTAATCCTCATTCTTTCGCCGATGCTTTTTTTAAGTAAGAGCGCGGGAGCGGAAGAGGGCGTAACTGGGCCTTTCATCTGCGCCTCAGATCCTGGGGTGGTTATCTGCCAGGTAGCGGTTCCATCCACCACAGTAACGGACGCAAAATTAAATCGGGGCGCCTGCGTTTCGCCTCTGGAAACATTTAGCATCTATAGAAATGAACTAAAATCAATGGGTCGGGATATTGGCGATTTTAAAGATTTTAGGGGAACCTATAAGCTTGGCGATAAATTTGCGCTCTATGTTACGCGCTGCAGTCCATTTGAGCTCACGATTAGCGCAGATGGGCAGGACCATCTTATAAAGCTGAAATAATTTAGCCGTTCCAACCGTATATGCGGCCTTTTGTAGGCCCGCATTAATTGAAGATGCCGAGGATATCAGGGAAAATTGTGCCGCGAGATCTCTGAGCGCGCCCTGTATCTTCAGTGTCGTCAAACTGTGGTCGTGGTTTTTGTGGTTTAGGCTTCTTTTTTTTCGGCGGCGCCACCGGCGCCGTGGTTTCTATCCCGGTATCTGTTGTCTCTGGGGATTGAGTTTTTTGTTCTTGTGACGAAGCAGGGACTGGCGAGCCGGCAGAGGAAGTCTTAGCGCCTTGCTGTTGTTTTTGAGAAGCTGCGGGAGAGGCCTCGCTAGGCGCTTCTTTTCCCCGCTCGGTAGAGGAATGCTGTGTTAAATTATAGTTCTTTTCGCGTACGACGAGTTGCTGCGGGCTACGCGTGACCGTCCATAAGACGCCCGTAAGAATGCAAAAAGCAAGAAGGATGACGCCGCTGGTGACCGCTATCCTATTGTTAGCCTCAAATTCCATGCATCTGCTCGCGTATAGGCCATCGCTGCGCTATGGCTTAGTCGCCTGGCGCGGGAAGTGATCAGTCTAAGTGATTTGACTGAATAAATCTCATGGATTCAAGTTAAAACGATCCATCAATTAAAAAAAGCCCGGCTGATGGGCCGAGCTCTTTCCGTCACTAATGTTTGTGCGCTTTGTTCTTCAGAGATCTGGGGTTAGAAGGCCGGCATGGTAGGGACGGCTCCCAAATTGAAGTGATAATTTACGCCGGCGCGAACAGTATTCCAGCGGGTATGATTGTTCACGTTATTTAAGCTCAGACCTGTGTTCCAGCCAAACTCATTTGTATTGCTGCCGGCGATATCGGAATAGAGATACTCTGCTTTGGCGGACCAATTCTGCATAAACATCCATTCTGCGCCGCCGCCCGCTGTCCATCCTGTTTGGGTTGCAGAACCTGTGTTCGTGCCCCAATAGCCGCCGTTGCGCTGCACGCCGCCATAAGCGAAGCCGCCTGTGCCGTAGAGAAGCAGGCTTGGCATAACCGCATAGCCCAGACGGCCGCGTACGGTGCCAAACCAATCTAGGCTGACGCCGCGCGCGCCGCCGTAGGGATAATATCCAGCAACAAGTTGACCGTTGCCATTAGGTACCAGACCCCAAGCCCATTGGTTGTTGTTGCCGGGGGCGCCAAGGCCGGTTCCTTGAAAATCGGCTTCGGCGCCGATGATAACTTGTGGGGTTATCGCGTAGTTATAGCCAACTTGGCCGCCGCCAATAATGCCGCCGCTTGTTCCGCTAGAAGCAAGATTATTTGTTATCCCGCCATTCCAACCGTTGAGGTTCCAAGCATTAGAATTGCCGTTTCCAGCACCCCAGCCGCCGCCAAGATTAAGACCAGCGTAAAATCCAGACCAGGTCATAACAGGCGGTGGCGGCGCATAGGCGGGAGCCCCCTTTCGCGAGGGTAAGTCGGCTGCGGCTGCCACAGTGGCGCTCATCGCCAGAAAGGCTAGGGGAAGTAGCGCTTTCTTCATAGCTTGTCGTCCTTCTAACTCTTGGCGCAAAGCGCGCGATCAAAATTCTATTTCGAGCCTAATTGGCGCATAGAATTAGATTTTAAGGGGACTGTGATTTAACTCCTGGTTAATGTCTCGAGTCTTTTCTCGTAGCTTTTCGTTTATGGTTACTAAAGTGTTTCTAGAAATTATTGCTCTTATTGATAGGGGGGATCTTATAGATCATAGTTGATCAAATGAATGACGGCTTTGTCTAGCTAGGTGAATTAATCGTCTATAAAAAAATATTGAGTAGAAAATCTGTTTAATAATTTAGTGCTTTAAATATGGGCTTATTTGTTCCCACATCAAAGCGCTGAGCTTAAAGCGTTGAATGAACTTTGAGGTAAAATATATGCGAAATTTCTTAGTGCGGATCAGCTTCGCGGCTAAATTCGGATGTCTTTTTATTCTATCTTCTTATGGGCCCATCACATCTGCATCCGCGACGGTATTGGTTGAAGTTGATCTCTCTCGCCAGCGTATGTTTGTTCATTCCTCAAGAGCTAATTATACTTGGCCAGTTTCAACGGCGCGTTCCGGGTACGAGACGCCTGCAGGAGAGTATGAGCCAATTGCGCTAGAAAGAATGCATTACTCGCAAAAATATGACAATGCGCCAATGCCATATTCAATCTTTTTTTATGGCGGTTACGCAATACACGGCAGTAGTGAGATCCGCTCGCTTGGGCGACCCGCCTCACACGGCTGTATTCGTCTTGCTCCTGGGAATGCAAAATTACTTTATGAAATGGTGGAGACGGAAGGAGCGCTAATTTCAATTACCGGCGCTCCGCCATCAAATGTTTATGATGCCCAAATAATTGAAAGGGAACGAAACCGCTCTCGACGCATTGGCGTCATCGATGAAGGCTCAGAGCTGTTTACGCCAGATTTTTAAATGAAAGCTGCTTATTGACCATAATCCTTGGCTTTGTCTAAGCTGTCGCTCTGGCTTAATGAGTGTAGTCCGGCAAGAAGGATTGCGCCTTATCTCTTAAATTATTGCAGGAGCGACGCGTGATGAAATGTAGCAGTCAGTTCCGAAGGGTGTTTTTTTTCTCTCTAATTTTTTTGCTGCCTTCAATTGATGCATGGGCAGTTGGCCCTAGTTTTGATTGCGCGAGCGCTTCACGCTTAGATGAGCGCGCGATCTGCGCAAATGATCAGCTGGCCGCTTTAGATCTTATCGCCGATGAAGGCTATAAGTATCTTCGTGTCCATCAAGGAAAATCCTTTGCGAATAAGTTGAATCTTCCCTTTATCAGACAGCGACAGGCCTGTGGAGATAATGTTGCGTGCATTAAAAAAATTCAAATTGAGTCAATTAAGCTGTTTAAACAAAATGGAGCGCTAATAGAGCTGCCTGATCTAGAGACAATGGACAGATCTCATAAAGAAGCGACTTCAGATCGTCCTGTCGAGTCAAGCGCTGGCGCGCAATCCACACGAGAAGCGCCACAGGAGGCGACAATCGCTCAAACACCGCAAGGCGCTCGCGAGTCCCGTGAACGGGTGACTGAGCCGGTGTTTAAGGAAGAAACTTCTCAACCGCCCCGCAGTCAAGAAGAGATGGCGTCGACTGTAGTCTCTAATGCTGAGAAGGTTGACGGAAGCGCACTTGTGCAGCCAGCTCAAGGAGCTTCAGCAATGATGGATGCCGCTCCCGTTGCAGCGCCGATCGATCATGAAGAAACACAGTTGCCTAGAGCAGAAGATAAATTTGATCCTGAAATCCTCAAAGCGCATCAACAAAAATTCAACATTGGCTTTATTGTCGCCTTGGTAGCGCTTGGATTGATCGCATTAGGGTTAAGTTATAAAATTCTTGTTGATCGCAGCGCTTCAGATAACACATTCGACGTTTTTGCGCAGAAATCAAAAAAAATAGGGTCTCGCTCTACGCTCTCTGCGGATAAGTCGCCGGCGATTTCAGCAACGGCTAAGG
>DHWC01000086.1:4353-27888 GCA_002412985.1 Methylocystaceae bacterium UBA5192
CCACAGGCCTGGGTTTGGAGTCAGTATAAGGGGCAGGTCTGAACGCGACCTAGCATCTGATGATTATCCAGCAAAAAATAAAGGGCTTTGTGATATTGGCGACGGCTGAAAAAAATTAATTTGAGTCATTTCAACATGGGCTACGTCGGTGGTAGCCAAATAAAAATCCTAAAGGCTCGCTGTGTCGGAGTTTGGCAAGCGGTCTGTCAAAAAATAGATTGCTGCCGGAATAAGGGTAGCCGTAATCGCACGTGGGATCATCTGTCGCGGTTGAAGAACTCGGTTCGAGCGTTGGAGAGAGTTTTGCTGTTGGCGCGTATAAGCGGCGACCTTGAAAATCAACGCGGCTCCACTCCGCTTCTTCCTGCAAGAGAATAAGCGAGGCGCCCGCCGGAGCCGTTTCAATTATTTTATGGCTGAACGCTGGTTTTAATCGCAATGGAACGGATTGGGACAAGGTTAGGGTAGTTTGCGCACTTGCGGGGAGCAAAGGAGTTAGTAGCGTCAGTATTAAGATAAAGGTTAGCGATGCGTATTTCATTTTTCATTCTTTCTCTTAATAGGCTTTGTATCTCCTAAAAATTATCAGCTGGATATTCCAGAGCGTGAAAGAGATAATTTTGTCAAACAACATGCACAGCGACGTTAAGTCTTAAAGTAATTAGATAATATGAGGCTATAGATTTGTTCTAATGCTTCAATGTCCGAAATGCTGGCGCATTCATCGACTGCATGAATAGTTTCGTTAGTGAGACCAAATTCGAGGGTTGGGCAGTCACGGATAATAAATCTTGCGTCTGACGTGCCGCCGCTCGTTGAGAGCTCTGGGGTTAATCCTGTGACTGCTTTTATTGATGTCGATACAAGCTCAGAAAAAACGCCGGGCGCTGTCAAGAAAGAGACAGCGTTGCTTGGTAAAAAATCCAGTTCCACGGTTGTAGAGCCGGCTGCTGTCGCGACGATGGCGCGAACGCGCTCTTTAAGACTATCGAGCGTCCAGCTATCGTTAAATCTGACATTAAATTGTGCGCTTGCAGTTGCGGGAATGACATTTACCGCAGCATTGCCGATATCTATGGATGAGAATTCAAGATTTGTCCGATCAAAATGCGCGGTGCCTTGATCAAATTCATGATGGGAAAGCGCGGTGACGATCCGCGCGATGACGGGCGCAGGATTTTCGGCGCGATGAGGGTAGGCGACATGCCCTTGTTTGCCAATGACCCGGATCAGTCCATTGACCGATCCTCTACGGCCAATCTTTATTGTATCTCCAAGTTTAGAAACATTTGTCGGCTCGCCAACAATGCAATGACTAAACCTTTCGCCGCGCGCGCGCGCCCAATCAAGAAGTTTGATTGTGCCATTAAGAGAAGGGCCTTCCTCATCGCCGGTGATGAGGAAAGAAAGAGAGCCCTTGGGTTTACCATGACGTCTGATATGCTTGATCGTTGCAGCAGTAAAAGCGGCGATAGCGCCTTTCATATCGGACGCTCCGCGACCGTAAATTTTATTTTCAGCGACCTCGCCAGAAAAAGGAGCGTATCGCCAACGCTTTATATCGCCAGTTGGCACCACGTCAGTATGGCCAGCAAAAACAAGATGCGGATCGCCATTGCCGATTTTTGCAAAGAGGTTCTCAACATCAGGCGTATCAGCTTGACTAAAAGTCAGGCGATGGATTTCAAAACCAACAGACGCTAGTGCGCGCTCAACAACCTCAAGCGCGCCTGCATTCACGGGCGTAATAGAGGGGCAGCGAATGAGATGTTGCGTTAATTCAACAGCCAGAGAGGGATCGCTCATGATTACCGCGAGGGTTTGAGGGCGAGTTCAAAAATTGTCCAAAAAACACTGATAATAAGGATAGCGTCAATTCCAAAAACCCACCAGATAGACATGGAGTCGCTAACTCTAGGTTGCAGCCAGTGCGCTGCGCCTGTTAGCAAACCTAAGAAAGGGGCGAGGCTGGCAAGTCCTAAGGGTGGAAAGAGCGCGCGATCTCGAAAGCGTTTCGCCGATAAGTTAACATAACTAATCGCAACAAAAATGACGACAAAGGCATAGAGGATAGCATAGGCGTAAGCGGCTATCGTTAGCGGTGGAAAAAAAGGATCTTTAGCGATATCGTGGTTTGTGTAGGGCGCAAGCAATTTCCAAATTAAGACAAAGGGGATGAGCGTGATTGCAAGAGGGCGCAATCCTTTAATCCAGGTATCCGCGTCAATGCGTCCTTGGTCGTTGCGGTACAGAAAACGGATGCGCGCCGGATCGATCGGCATTAATCTCTCAAAAGTTCATTTACGCCAGTTTTGCTGCGTGTTTGCGCGTCAACTGTTTTAACGATCACTGCGCAATAAAGCGATGGTCCTGGCGCTCCGTCAGGGAGCGGCTTTCCTGGTAGATTGCCTGAAACGACAACAGAATAGGGCGGAACATAGCCTATATGAATTTGTCCCGTAGCGCGGTCGATAATTTTTGTAGAAGCGCCAATAAAGACGCCCATTGCGAGCACGGCGCCTTGCCCAACAATAACGCCTTCCACTACTTCTGAGCGCGCTCCAATAAAGCAATCGTCTTCGATGATTGTTGGATTTGCCTGGAGCGGTTCAAGGACGCCGCCTATGCCCACGCCGCCCGATAAGTGCACATTTTTACCGATCTGAGCGCAGGAGCCGACTGTCGCCCAGGTGTCCACCATAGCGCCGGAATCGACATAAGCGCCAAGATTGACGAAGGAGGGCATCAAGATCGCACCGGGCGCAATATAGGCTGAATGGCGCACGATGGCCCCGGGGACCGAGCGGAAGCCGGCGGCGCTGTGCTCCGCCGCGCCCCAGCCAACAAATTTTGAGGGAACTTTGTCCCACCAAGTCGCGCCTGCAGGGCCGCCAGCGATAACGCGCATATCATTCAGCCGGAAGGAGAGTAACACAGCCTTCTTGAGCCATTGGTTGACTTTCCAGGCTTGTGGCCCGTCTTTCCCCGAAACTTTCTCAGCAACGCGCAATTTGCCGGCGTCAAGGAGACGCAGCGCGCTATCGACAGCATGACGAATATCCCCATGCGTTTCGGCGTTAATATTGGCGCGATCCTCAAAGGCGGCAGTGATTAAGGTTTCGAGGCCTGTATGGGGCATGATCTTCTCGTGTTTTGAATAAGCTACGCCGGTTTGTAGGCGTGTGGCGTTGGGAGTCAACCGCCGCAAGGCCGAAGCGCTTGCAGAAAGCTGGCCAAATCATCAGTCACGAAATCAATATGTGGTGCGTCGCCCTTGGAAACTTCCCAATCCTCGCGATCAGGAGATTCATCCGGCGATGGCGTAACCAAAATTGTCGTCACGCCATGTTGATGTGGGACAATAAGATTGCGGTCTAAATCTTCAAAGAGCGCAGCGCGCGTTGGATTAATTTTCAATTGAGCGAAGAAGCGTTCATAGATTTCGGCTGCAGGCTTAGCGATGAAGTTTGCCGCAACGATATCGAATATATCTTCAAACAAATGGCTAATACCAATCTGTCGGGCGGTTTTAATAGCATGCTCGCGCGAGCCATTTGTCAGAATAAGTTTGCGTCCCGGCAAATTGGCAATCGCTTGCGCAAGAGAATGGTTGGCTTGAAGTGAACTCCGATCGACATCGTGAACGAATTCAAGAAATTCTGCTGCATTAACGCCATGTTCAACCATCAGGCCGCGGAGCGTAGTGCCATAGCGCAAATAATAATGTTTCTGCAAAGCTCGAAGCGAGAGTGCGTCCATTCCAAAGAGACGCATCATGAAAAGCGTTATCCGCGCATCAATTTTTGGCCAGAGATCAGCGTTATGCGGATAAAGGGTGTTATCGAGATCAAAGATCCAGGTATCGATCTGTTGGAAAGGTTGATGTGGGGTGATCACCTTGTAATCAACGTGCCTGCGCCATGATCTGTTAGAAGTTCGATGAGGACGGCATGAGGCAGTTTGCCGTCGAGGATAACAACGCCCTCTACGCCGCGTTCAATCGCATACATGCAGGTTTCTACTTTTGGAATCATGCCGCCTGTGATCGTGCCATCGGCGATCAGGTCAGGTATGTCGGTAATTTTTAATTCTTCGATAATTTTTTTATTTTTATCAAGCACGCCTGGCACATCTGTTAGAAAAATAAGACGCTTGGCCCCAAGCGCACCAGCAATAGCGCCGGCAAAGGTATCCGCGTTAATGTTATAGCTGGCGCCGCCTGGTCCCTGCGCGACGGGCGCTAATACCGGAATAAGTTCGCGGCCGAGAACTTGATCCAACACAGTTGTGTCGACTTTGTCTGGTTCGCCTACGTAGCCAAGGTCAACTCCATCTGACCGCTCTAGCTTTTTGGCGGTCAGCATGCGCCCGTCTTTGCCTGTCAGGCCAATCGCGCGACCGCCTTCGGAGTTAATATAGCCGACGATTTGTTTGTTGATGGCGCCGGCAAGCACCATCTCAACGATGCCCATCGTTTCACCATCCGTGACACGCAAACCATCCGTGAATTTTGACTCAACGCCAAGGCGTTTTAGCATGGCGCCTATTTGTGGACCGCCGCCATGCACCACAACAGGATTGACGCCGGATTGTTCAAGTAGAACCATGTCGCGTGAGAAATCTCGTGCGCCTTGATCGTCTCCCATAGCGTGACCGCCATACTTCACGACGACAATTGACTCGTCGTAGCGCAGCATATGGGGCAGCGCTTGCATCAAAATCCGCGCCTGCTCAAGTGCGCTAGTAACAGAGTCGGTGGTCATTTGGGGGCCTCGATAATTTGGCGGATAGCAACACCTAGACCGGAGCTATAGTCGCTTTCAAGCGCCAATTTCATGCAGGAGCCGGGCTACGGACTCTCTCAAGGCGGCGATCCCTTCGCCGCTTTGTGAAGAGGTGAAGATTATTTCAGGATAGGCCGCAGGTCGCTTTGCTAACGCAGTTATCGTCGCCTCAACAACGCGATTACGTTCGGCGGCTGTTAGCTCATCGTGTTTTGTGAGAATAACTTGGTAGGAAACAGCGGATTGATCAAGAAGGTCGAGCATTTCCTCATCGGCTGGCTTGACCCCGCGCCGTCCGTCGATCAGTACATAAACGCGCGCAAGCTCTGCGCGTCCTCGCAAATAGTCCCGCATGAGTTTAGACCAGTTGGCGATTTTCTCTTTACCAACCGCGGCATATCCATAGCCAGGCATATCGACGAGCCGTAACCGCTCATCGCTGGTGTTTTTACCCAACGCAAAAAAATTAAGTTGTTGTGTTCGGCCTGGCGTATTGGACACGCGCGCAAGGGATTTTCGATTTGTCAGCGCATTCAGCAAAGATGATTTACCGACATTCGAGCGGCCTGCGAAGGCGATTTCAGGAGCGCCTGGGTAGGGCAAATCTTTTGATGAGGCGCTTGCGAAAAAGAAGTCGCAAGGACCTGCAAATAAAAGACGCCCTTCTTCGAGAAAATCGATTTCGGTCATGGGATTAGGACGGCAAGCTGTCTCGCCGTCACTTCTGTTAGGCGCGCTGGAAGGTTTTACGTAAATTATCCCACAACTCGAATTTAACGCCCGCGCGCGTCATGATGATACCCTGCTGAGTGATCGATAGGAGATTGTTCCATGTCCAGTAGATCACCAGGCCCGAAGCAAAGCCGCCCATCGTGAAAGTGAACATTAGCGGCATATAATTAAACATCACTTTTTGCATTTCGTCTGCAGGCTCTGGGTTCATTTTCATTTGCAGCCACATTGAAACGCCCATGAGGACGGGCCAGACGCCAAGCATTAAATAAGGCCCGAAGAAAGCAACATGCGTCGGATCAAAGGGAAGCAGGCCAAACAAATTAAAAACATTTGTTGGGTCAGGCGCTGAGAGATCTTTGATCCAGCCAAAGAAAGGCGCGTGGCGCATTTCAATGGTTACTACAAGGACCTTATATAGCGAGAAGAAAACGGGTATCTGAAGAAGGACCGGTAAACAGCCACTGGCGGGATTAACCTTCTCTCTTTTGAAAAGCTCCATCTGCTCCATGTTGAATTTATGCTTATCGTCACCATACTTTTCTTTGAGCTCTTTTATTTTTGGTTGAATGGCTTTCATTTTAGCTATGGATTTATAACTTTTATTTGCAAGCGGAAGGAATGCGAGCTTCACAACAACAGTAACGGCGAGGATCGCGAAACCGAAATTTCCAAGCAGGTGGTAGAGAAAGTCGATCAAGCGAAACATTGGGCGAGTGATAAAATAGAACCAACCCCAATCGATGAGCAGGTCAAATCGCTTTAAGCCGGGACTATTTTTATAAGCGTCGAGCGTATCAACTTCTTTTGCTCCAGCAAAAACGTGCGTTGTGGTTGCGGTTGCGGAGTCAGGCGCAAGCGTTTTAGGCGTGCTAACAGTATCGGCTTGATAAATTTTTGTTGCGCCGCCCATCGATATATAACGCGCTTCAATTGGCGCATTTTGATCCGGTGCGACGACGGCTCCCCAATATTTATCGGTAAACCCTACCCAGCCGCCAACGCCTTTGAAAGATTTTGTCGCTGCCGGCTCCTTTTCAATCTTATCATAGGTCAGCTCTTCTCCTCTATCGCCAATTACGCCGACAAAGCCCTCGTGCAGAGCGGCGTAGCCAGCTGAAGGAGGATGGCCAATACGGGTAACGCGAGTGTAGGAATAAAGCGTAACAGGCTGTGATGACTTATTTTCAACGCTATCAACGATGCTGAAGAGATATTCCTCATCTACTGAAATGACGCGCTTGAACAAAAGCCCCTGGCCATTATCCCATGTCAGCGTAATGGGATGAGTTGAAGTAAGCTTGTCTGAATCTGCGGTCCAAAGCGTCTCTGTAGTTGGTAAGCTTGGCGCATTTTCAGTTGCGGCGCTGAGATAGCCGAGTTCTGCATAATAAGGATCCGGGCCTGTTTCAGGCGACAACAGGGTGATGATCGGGCTGGAGAGATCAACGGTCTGATGATAGGCCTTCAAAGACACGTCATCGAGGCGGCCGCCCTTAAGCGCAATAGATCCAGATAAGGATTTGGTGTCGATGTTAACGCGGGGGCTGAGCGCTAGAGCCGCTTCGCGAGTTTGCGCCACAGGTTTTACAAGCGCAACAGGACTATCGGGCGCGCCTAACTTGACTGTTTTGGCGATGCGCTCCTGCTCAGCAAGGGTTTTCTTTTGTCGTTCCATTTCTGGAAAAGCATAGAAGTAATCCCACAATCCGATGAAAACCATCGACACTGCAGCGGCAAACAGCATGTTTCTTGTATTCTCTTTCATCGCGCCGAATGCCCATCTTTCTGTTTGCGGGGTCCTTGAGTGCCCGCACGACTCTTAAGTCGCGTGAAACTCTCGGTCATGTGAACGATCAAATCGGCAAAAGAGGCTGTGAGAGCCTCGCGCCGAGCAATGACTACGTAGTCCTGTCCAGGCTGCGCGCCAAGGCGCCCCCCAGCGCGGAGCGCTTCTTTTAATCTTCTCCGGATCCGATTACGGCCAACTGCGCCTGAGACTTTCTTGGTGACAGTAAAACCAAAGCGGGGTGGGTTTTGGAGAGGCGGGAGGGGCGCGTCAGGCGCTTGGGGAACGGCTTGAATCGAAAAAACAGGCGCATTGACCCTAAGGCCAAGTTTTGAGGCGCGAATAAAGTCCCGCCGATGGCGGAGCCGTTCTGGCTTGCCGTGCGGATGAAGTAGCCTGGCAGGGGCGTCCGTCGTCATCGTGCCGTCCGCCGTCGTCATCGCTAAGTTTGGTGCGTTAGGCTGAGAGACGCTTACGGCCGCGGGCGCGGCGAGCGGCAATGACCTTGCGCCCGCCTACTGTCGCCATTCGAGAGCGAAAGCCGTGACGGCGCTTGCGCACGATTTTGCTGGGTTGATAAGTCCGTTTCACCGATCTTCTCCGCAGGCGGCAGGCCGCCTCATTCGTTGTCGCGTCTTGGAGGCAATCCTAAGAAGCAATTGATTTTACCAGCTTTTCTACCGCTTTCTCGGGAGCGATCGAAAAGCGCCTATTGATGTTTAATTCGTAGAAATTGACGCCAGATTTACGCCACCTCGATCTGAGGCGTGAAAACCCTTATTGACGACATCTCCAAAATAAATGTCGCCGCCCCTCTCGGAGCGACGCTGCGAGAGGCATATAGGAGAAAGGCTTCACGCAAGTCAATGTTTGAGGCTTTTGAGCGACAGCGATCCTAAAAACAGCTCTCCTGATCTTAAGAATTTTTTCGCGATTTATCTTCCGACTTTGACGTCAAAACAGGTAAATAGAAGATAAGTCGTGATTCGCCCTTTGCGATTACGCAGCTTTCCTTGAGTAGCGTGTAGAGTCTTGCGCCCCTTCGGTTCAACCGGCCTTGGGGCGGTGAGGCTTTGTTAACCATTTTCGCTTACCAATTGTTGTGAGTTTAGCACAGGTCGCGGGACCGGAGAGGCCGGCCAAGGATCGGCGCAGCTATAAGCGCGCGGCTTGGTCAGTCATCGTGAACGGAGCTTGGTGGGGAACCAATATGCGCGTTTTATTGATCGAGGATGATAGCGCAACGGCTCAAAGCATCGAGCTCATGCTCAAATCCGAGAATTTTAACGTCTACGCGACGGACCTCGGAGAAGAAGGGGTCGATTTAGGTAAACTATATGATTACGACATCATTCTTCTAGATTTGAACCTGCCGGATATGTCTGGCTATGAAGTGTTGCGCACGTTACGTGTCGCAAAGGTCAAAACGCCTATCCTTATTCTTTCAGGTATGGCTGGGATCGAAGATAAGGTGAAGGGCCTTGGCTTTGGCGCCGACGACTATCTCACAAAGCCATTTCATAAAGACGAACTCATCGCGCGGATTCACGCCATCGTTCGGCGCTCCAAAGGACATGCGCAATCAGTAATCGCCACTGGCGAATTGATTGTTAATCTTGATCAGAAAACTGTTGAGGTCAGTGGTGCGCGCGTCCATTTAACAGGTAAAGAATATCAAATGCTCGAACTGCTCTCTTTGCGCAAAGGCACGACTTTGACTAAAGAGATGTTTCTTAATCACCTCTACGGCGGCATGGATGAGCCTGAATTAAAAATCATTGACGTTTTTATCTGTAAGCTGCGCAAAAAGCTCGCAAATGCGAGTGAAGGTCGTAATTATATTGAAACAGTTTGGGGGCGGGGCTATGTGCTGAGAGAGCCAAGTGAGGCAGATGAGCGGATCACCGCTTAATTTTTCACGCTCACGCATAAGCCCATCAGCATAAATTTTTTAGTTGTAATGGTCGGAATAAATGAGCCCTAACAGCGCTGCCGTTAGGGCTTTTTCTTGAATTATTGATTACGCAACCGCGCTGCGCGCTGGTTCGCTTTTGCTGGATGCCTCATCCTCCAGAAGATGAATATTTCCAGGGGCGACAACCGGACGCGCTTCAAAAATAACAAGTTCATTTTCGCTCGAGACACTAAGCTCTAGCCCGCAAGCCTTGGCGACAAGGCCGGTGTAATAGGCTTGGATTGCCCTAGCGTCGATGGCGCCTTCTTCTGTATCGCCTGATAAAAGCGTTGAGATATTAGCGGCGAGACGCGCGTTAACGCCTTTTGCTTCGACTTTAAATCCGATTTTGTCATCTTCTCCGGCGGATGTAACTGAAATGACGCCTCCGCGTGGAATGGCGGTATCAGCAAGTACGCATAAATTGAGCAATACTTTTACTTTGTTTTTTGACATAAGCGCCCGGGGCACGCCCCAGTTGAGTTGCGTGCGATCGTCAGCAAGGAATTGACGGGTCACTAATTCAGCATCGCCGGTATCGATTGACGCCCCTTTTGATCCAGCAGCGCCAAATGCTAAGCGACAAAATTGCAGACGTGAGGAAGCTTCATTAGCGCTAGATTTTATTAGCGCTAGCGCATGACCGCGCATTTCTGGATCTTTTTCTTCCTCCAATACCTCAAGGCCATTTACGATCGCGCCCACAGGAGAAATGACATCGTGGCAGACGCGAGAGGAAAGAAGCGCTGCAAGGTCGAGCGGATCAAGGTTAAATTGGGTCATTGAATTTATCCAAATATCGGCGCGCAATGGCGCATTTGTGAAGTTGAGAAACGCGGTTTCGACATTACGCGCAAATCCATAAGCTCTATGCGCGAATCACACAAAACTGACGATTTGAAGAGTAATCGTCGATTAAAAGTTTGCAAATCTTGTAAAGCAGGCGCCTAAACAACTGATGAAGACGCAAGAGACAATCAACCTGGGGACGCGGTATTTGCTTAATTCCAATCGAGAAAGAGACTCAATGGCGCTTCGTTTTGCCCATCTTGCTGTGGCTGCGGGACAAATCGCCTTGGACGTTCTTTCTCGGTCTGAGATTATTGCGCGGGAAAAGATTGATCGCTCTCCTGTGACGGAGGCGGATGAGCGCATCGAGGCGTTTCTGATTAAAGAACTTGCTGGGTTACTGCCTGGCGTCTGCGTGATTGCTGAGGAGGCCGTGTCTAGAGGCGAGGCGGTCAGGGCGGCGGATGTCTTTATTTTAATTGACCCGATAGATGGCACTAAAGAATTTGTTGCTAAAAGTAACGACTTTACAATCAACATCGCGCTCATCGTGAACAAGCGTCCCGTGATCGGGGTAATTTTCGCCCCGAAAAAATCACGCATCTGGTTTGCAGGCGCAAAGGCCTATGTCGTCGACGTCCATGCCGGCGGCGCATTCGCGTCAAAAGATGATTGGCGTGAGTTAAGCGTAGGAATGGAAACGCCGGAAAAGCTTCGGGCGCTTGTTTCAAAGTCGCATATGGATGAGGAGACGCATCTTTATTTGTCCAGATTTAAGAACTTAGAGGTTGCTCCGATGGGCTCCTCTTTAAAATTTTGTTTATTGGCGGAAGGGCGTGGCGATTTATATCCGCGATTTGGCCCGACGATGGAGTGGGATACGGCGGCTGGCGAGGCGATTTTATGCGCCGCTGGTGGGGTGGTTCTGGATACTAAGGGGTCTCCGCTAGTCTATGGCAAAGCAGAAAAATCCTATCGCAACGGACCATTTGTCGCCTGGCGCAATCCTTCAATCGTCCAAAAGGCAACGTTTTCTTAACTGGCTTGAGCGAGGTTGGCGCATCCATGTCTAACCATGCATGGCGGTGTTGCGTTCGGGCGCGCGCGCCCGCAGAGCGCCAGCGGAGTAGCCATAATGAACTTATCCAAGTCCAAACCTGTCCTAAACCATCATTCTCGACGTGAACTATTCAGTTTAGCCGCAGGGGCGGCATGCATGAGTCTCGCGCCCTTGTCCTGTGCGCGCGCAGACGTGCGTCCTGAAAATTTCTCGAGTGAGGAGATTGTCGATAATGGCCATCGTTTTTTTGGCTCGGTGGCGCGCGGCCTAGCTGACGGCGTTGAGAGCGCTAATAAACGCTGGGGTAAGCCTAACGCATATATTCTGGGACAAGAAGGCGGCGCCGCCTTTGTCGGCGGACTGCGTTATGGCGAAGGCAAAATGTATACCCGCAACGCGGGACAGCGGCCAGTTTTCTGGCAGGGCCCTTCGATTGGACTTGATGCTGGCCTTGATGGCGACCGCACGATGATGCTTGTTTATAATCTACCCGAGGTTCAGAGCATTTATCGACGTTTCTCAGGCGTAAATGGCTCTGCTTACCTCGTCGGCGGAATGGGCTTCACCGCTCTGAACAATCAGGAGGTGATTGTTATTCCGGTTCGGGCCGGGGTGGGCGCGCGATTGGGACTGAACCTTGGTTACTTGAAGTTTACTCAAAACTCGACCTGGAACCCCTTCTAGGCGCCAAAGCGCATGCGCTAGACCCACCGAAGCTTGGTGTTGGTTTTGATTTTACGCAGCAATCATGGCACTGTCGCGCCTGTATTAACATGCGATGGCGCGAACGCGCCTGGGGTTTCGCGCAGTGATTGAACAAGCGATGTATTTTGCGCTCGGCTTCCTAATTGCCGGGCTCGTTTTTCTAATGCTCTTGCCCGCCTTCTGGCGGCGCGCCATGCGCCTGTCAATGCGAAGATTGCAAATGCTTGCTCCGATGTCGATGGATGAAGTCACAGCAGAGCGCGATCTGTTGCGCGCAGAATTTGCCGCGCGGGAGCATCGAATGGAGCAGGATATGGAGGCTTTAAAGCTCTCTAAGGCTCAAGATCTTGCCGCGGTAGGCCGACATGCTGCGCGGGTAGCGGACTCAGAGCGCTTATTACGTGAAGCTGCTGAGGCGCATCGCGATATGCAAGCTCAGCTTCAAGAAGCGCAGAAAATCGCTGCAGAGCGTACTGAATTGCTTAACTCGACCGAATTAGCGCTGCATGAAATGACGATGCGCGCTAGTCAAAATTTACACCAGCATCGCTTATCGCAGGAACAGCAAAATAGCGCGGCTGTGTCAGGAGTTGCTGATACGGACGTTGCAGCCTTGCGGGCGTCCATTGTCGATTTTGGCGATCGAGTCGCGCAACTTACGCAAGCAGAAGAAAAGCAATAGGCGTTTCTTCTCATGACAAACGTCATGCCGCTTGCGAGCGATACCATTGGTCTTTTTTTTAAAGGATTAGCGTCGTGCTATTTGTTGCTATGTGCATTGATAAACCTGCGCATGTTGATCTGCGCCTATCGACGCGCCCAGCTCATCTTACCTTCCTAAAAAGCTTTGAAAATCAGGTGAAGCTGGGAGGGCCTTTGCTTGATGCGGATGGTCAGGCCCCCATCGGCTCACTCCTGATTATTGAGAGTGAAAATGAAGCGTCAGCTCGCGCCCTGCTTGCGCAAGATCCATATGCGCACGCGGGACTCTTTGAACGCGTCGAGCTCTTTCCTTGGAAGCGTGTGGTTGGAGCCGATCTCTAATGGCTCGTTGGCTGTTTAAAAGCGAGCCCTCTACCTGGTCATGGGAGCAGCAAGTTGCCGCCGGCGCGAAGGGCACCTTTTGGAATGGGGTGCGAAACCACCTCGCCAAGAAACATTTAATGGCGATGAAGAAAGGCGAGAGCGGTTTTTTTTATCACTCTAATGATGACAGAGCGATTGTTGGAATCGTTGAGGTCATCAAGACTTACTATCCTGACGATAGCGATGAGACAGGTAAGTTTGGCATGGTTGACGTGAAGGCGATTAAGCCTCTCAAGCGGCCAATTTCTCTAGTGGAGATTAAGGGGCAGAAGGCTTTAGCCGATATGGTTCTGGTCAATAATTCGCGCCTGTCCGTGCAGCCTGTTTTGGAAGAGGAGTGGCGTTTAATTCTGACTTTAGCAGGCATGAAGCCTTGATTTAGCCGCCTTTATTGCCAGGCTTTTCTCCAGCAAGCTCTGGTTTCTCTTCCAGGCCATTTTGAATCTTATTCAGGATTTTTGGCAGATCTTCAGGCTCAGGCTTTAAGTCACGCGCGTGGTTCCACTGAAACTGCGCTTCAAGTTTGCGGCCTATCCGCCAATAGGCGTCGCCGAGATGGTCATTGATCACAGGGTCTGAAGGCTTCAGGTCTATTGCTTTTTCAAGTTCGCGCACTGCATCATCATACCGGCCAAGTCGGTAATAGGCCCAGCCAAGACTATCGACGACATAACCGTCGCGTTGTCTAAGTTCCACGGCGCGACGCAACATCTTGAAAGCGTCATCGAGATTAGCGCCCTGATCAACCCAACTATAGCCAAGGTAATTCAATACGAGCGGTTGGTCTGGATTGAGCTCCAGCGCTTTTTTAAGATCGGCTTCAGCTTGGGGCCATTGCTTCCGACGTTCATTGGCGATGCCGCGATAATAATACAAAAGCCACTGTCCCTTATCCGCTCTTGTTTGAAGGTCCAGCACACGTGTGTAGGTCGCAACAGCTTCGTCAAATAATTTTCTGGAGCGTTGAATATTGCCAAGCGCCGTAAGCGCCTCTTCATTTTTTGGATTAGCGGCGACGACAGCGGAGAGATGATCCGTTGCCTCTTTTGATTTTCCGAGCGTCTCGAGCAAGAGAGCGGATTGAACATCTGCATTGACGCGTAGTGCGTTATCGCGAGGGACGCTATTGTACAAATCAATTGCGGCTTCGCTTTGCTTCATGCGTTCATACACATCTCCAAGCGTGACAATGGTGAGTGCATTTTCAGGAGCAAGATACAGGGAAAGGCGCAAGTAAACGAGTGAGGCGAGTTCATCGCCTTGACGGCCGCCAACGGCCCCAAGTCCATAAAGCGCTTCTCCCGCTCCATCTTCCGCGTTTTTAACAAAGGGCGTTATTGCTTTGCCTGACTGAATATCTGCAATGGCGGCGACGATGATGGGATGGTTTGGAACAACATCGTCAAAATCTTTGAAAATTTTAAGCGCTTCTTCGCGACGTCCATGAGAGGCGAGGAAGCGGCCGTAAGCGTCTACAACGCGAAGCGTGTTGCGTTCAGCATTATAGGCTGATTTGAATCGCCGCTCAGCTTCGACGGCATCGCCGCCAAGATCGGCAATCAAAGCGCCGTGGTAATCTCGAAAAACGATAAAGGCGTCTTCTTTGAGCGTATCCAGTGAGTCCAAGGCGTGACGAGTGTCCTTGGCGCCTGCATAGCTCCAAGCCGTCAATAAGATCGACGTAATATCACGACGACGATCGCCGCCCCCTTTGTTGAATTCGGCGCGAGCAGCGGGATAGCGATGATTTTTAAAGTGATCAACGCCAATGGCGAGATGGGCGAGGCCGTTCGTTCGATCGTGAGATAAGACGCGACTGGCGAGAGGCACGGCTTCTTCAATTGCGCCATTCGCGAGGGCGGCGACAAAGGCGCGATCGATTAAATCATTATTTTTAGGATCATCGCGCAAGGCTTCGCGAAAAAAAGTAGAAGCTGCGAGCGTATCTCTTTCCGCCCCGGCGACGATTGCGGCGAGATAATTGCCAGATAGGCTTGCGCCAACTTCAAAGGGGCGCGGGACAGCAAGCGCATCAGCTGTATCGGCATAACTCATTGTCTTGGCCGTAACGAGGGTCAGCGCGGATGCAATGAATAGCCTTGCGCATGATTTCGTTGCGCTTTTACTCGAAAAAAAACTTTTCAGAGGGACGGTGTAGGGCACAGGGACTGTCCTGATGGGCTTTAGCGAGAAGCCTGCGCGCCAAAGCAAAAAAAGGGGCCAAAGCAAGTTATTGTCAGATGAAAGTGGCCGTTTTGCGCCAAGCGCCAAAGAGAGTCAGGCGGCGAAGGCAATGAGCAATCGCCGCCTAAAGGGATTAAGCCGCTTTGATCGCGCCAACAATTTTTTGTGCAGCGTCGTCTAAGTCGTCGGCAGGAATAACGTTGAGCCCTGATTGAGAAATAATCTTTTTACCCAGGTCAACATTGGTTCCTTCAAGTCGCACAACCAGCGGTACTTTAAGGCCGACTTCTTTGACCGCAGCAATGACGCCTTCTGCGATCGTATCGCAACGCATGATGCCGCCAAAAATATTTACCAATATGCCTTTTACGTTTGGGTCGGCTGTGATGATTTTAAACGCCGCTGTAACTTTTTCAGTTGTTGCGCCGCCGCCAACATCGAGGAAGTTAGCCGGAAAGGCTCCGTATAGTTTAATGATATCCATCGTTGCCATGGCTAAGCCGGCGCCGTTGACCATGCAGCCAATATTTCCATCGAGCGAAATATAGGCCAGATCGTGTTTTGAGGCCTCGATTTCTTTCTCGTCCTCCTCCGTTTTGTCTCTTAGGTCAACAACGTCGGGGTGACGGTAGAGGGAATTGCCTTCAAAGGCCATTTTGGCGTCGAGACAGCGTAATTTGCCGTCTTTAGTCGTAATTAGAGGATTGATCTCCAAGAGCTCCATGTCCTTTTCAGTAAAGGCTTTATAGAGCTTTTGCGCCAGATCTCCGGCCTGTTTTGCAAGATCTCCAGTGAGACCAAGCGTATCGGCGATCCTCCGACCGTGATGCGGCATGAGCCCAGTTGCAGGATCAACTGAAAATGTTACGATCTTTTCAGGCGTGTCATGCGCAACCTTTTCAATATCCATACCGCCTTCCGTCGACACAACAAAAGAAATTCGGGAAGTTGCGCGATCAATCAGCATCGATAAATAAAACTCTTTATCGATGTCGGCTCCGTCTTCGATATAAAGTCGATTTACTTGTTTTCCTGCATCGCCAGTTTGAAGCGTAACGAGCGTGGCCCCGAGCATCTGTTTGGCGTATGTTTCCGCTTCCTCAATCGACTTCGCAATCCGAACGCCGCCCTTATCGCCGGCGGAAGCTTCTTTAAATTTACCTTTGCCGCGGCCGCCAGCGTGGATTTGCGCTTTAACGACATAAACGGGTCCAGGCAATTTTTTGGCAGCGGCCGCTGCCTCCTCTGCCCTGAGGACTGGGATGCCCTGCGCAACGGGAGCGCCGAAGTCGCGCAAAATAGCTTTGGCCTGATACTCGTGAATATTCATCCTGAAACTCTCCTGGCCTAATGATGGCGGAAAATGTCCGTTGGAGGGGAAATCATCCTGGCTAAAGGGCATGAGCTGGGCTGCCCCGTCAAGTTGTTGCAAAGCCGCAGGAGGCCGGCGGGCGTGCGGGTGAATTGGACGCGACGCTTTGATAGGTAAAGCCTCTGGCCTTTTGCGAAAAAATTGTGTGGGCCTAGCGGGAGTCTATCAAATAAAATAATTTTAAAACAATGACTTAAATAATTTAATGCTGCGGGCGGGACGCGAGTTTTGAGGCGTTAGGCGAAAGCAGAGTTAAGTTGTTTGGCGACATCAATCAGACCGCGAACGGAGCTAACGGATTTTTCAAACATCAGACGCTCAGCAGGGTCGAGTTGTATTTCCATAATTTTCTCAACGCCATTCGCGCCAATCACGGCAGGTACGCCTACGTAAAGATCCTTTACGCCGTACTCGCCCTGGAGCCAGGCGGCGCAGGGCAGGATCCGTCGTTTATTTTTTAGATAGCTCTCGGCCATTGTAATGGCCGCGGTAGCCGGCGCATAATAAGCAGATCCCGTTTTCAGCAAACCAACGATCTCACCCCCGCCCTTGCGGGTGCGATCAACGATAGCGTCGATGCGGTCTTGAGTCGTCCAGCCCATGCCAATCAGATCGGGCAGGGGTACGCCAGCAACCGTGGAATAGCGAACGGAAGGCACCATATCGTCGCCATGGCCGCCTAGAACAAACGCGCTGACATCTTCGACAGAAACATTAAATTCTGAGGCGAGAAAGTAACGAAAGCGCGCAGAGTCGAGAACGCCAGCCATGCCGACGATGCGATTTTTTGGAACGCCCGCTGCTTGTTGCAGCGCCCACACCATCACATCTAATGGATTGGTGATGCAGATGATAAAGGCGCCAGGCGCATATTGCTTAATCCCTGCGCCGACCTTGCTGATAACGCCCAGATTAACTGTGAGCAGGTCGTCGCGGCTCATTCCAGGCTGGCGTGGGACGCCAGCTGTAACAATGACAACATCAGCATTAGAAATCGCCGCATAATCAGAAGCGCCGCTGTAATCGGCATCAAAACCATCGATGGGAGAGGCTTGGGCCAAATCAAGCGCTTTACCTTGGGGCACGCCATCCATGATATCAAAAAGCACAATGTCGCCCAGTTCTCTGAGTCCGGCGAGATGTGCCAGCGTTCCGCCAATGTGGCCCGCTCCAATCAGAGCGATTTTAGTGCGCGACATTCCTGATCTCTTAATTGCTATATCGACTTGAACTGCTACCGCGCTTTTAAGCGGGAGGGAAGACGCAATGGCAGCTTTTTCTTGTATCTTCCGCCGCCTATTGAATGCGCCGTTTGAGCGCGCGCGCATTTTATCGCCGAGCATTCTTCAAATTGCACATTTATTTAGTGGGTATTTTCCCTGCGGACCGCCAAAAACCATCGCTTTGTCGGGTCGACTTAACGAGACGCATCGGCCGGTCTGCTCGGGCGGATTATTTAAGCCGCGCAACAGCCGAGCCTTAGCCTTTCGGCTATGAGTGGTTGAAATGTTTAAATAAAGTAGATTTTGGATAAGAGGCTGCTCAGGAATGCTGTTTGTCGATCAAGCTGCAGATTCGCCTGCTTTCGTCAAAGAAACGATTTTATAGGTTCTTCGTCAAAAGCAGAAAAATTTGATTACCGAGATTTTGCGTGTGGCGGTTGTGGTCGGATTGCTAAAGTTCGCCAGTCGCACTGGACAGGTGCTAGAGCATTTGTTATTCGCGCCTCATGTTTCGGCGGCTAGGAGCTGGCGGACGGGCGCATAGCTCAGTTGGTAGAGCAGCTGACTCTTAATCAGCGGGTCCTAGGTTCGAGCCCTAGTGCGCCCACCAATAAAATCAGTTTCTGCACTGGTTTTAGCGGCTGGGATATGGACCATAGCCAATTTTAAACTCCATAAAACAGATTAATTTCTTGACGGCTATTGTATCGTTTTCCCTCATTTCTTGATCACGCGACATCATAGATTGAATCTCGATAGATCCTCGAGGTTGGAATGACGGCGTTAATTTTCATAGAGCTAGTTTTAAATATAATAATGCGCCGATCCTCTCAGCTGTTTGGCAGCGCCGCCGAGCAACGACTGAAAAAGGCTATTCTATTCAAAAAAAATAAATGAACTAAATATAAGCGTCCTGGATGCTGTCTGGGATAAATTAATGCGCAAGAGATGCGACTAGCTCAGCGCTTGTAGGCATAGTCAATTTAGCTAAATCAATGGGAGTAGGTGGGGGATTGGCGGGTAGATATGGATAATGCATGATCCAAAAATATGATTTTTATTTGTATAAATAAATTAATCGTGGAATTTCAATAATGAATTGTCGGTTGTTTTTTAGATTGCGTATTATCAAGTTTCAATATGATAAGTTAAAGCATAGCTCTGTAGACTGAATAAGTGAATGAAGGTGCTGGAAACGATTTCGGCGCAGGATCGGAAGCTGTCTGTTCTGGGTCTTATTATCGAGCGCTAAAAAGGGATCTTTGGCATGGCTGGTAAAGAAATTCTAATTAATGATTTGCGGCCAACCCAGTTAACGCTTGGCTTGGAAGATGTTAATAGGCGCGCAAAAAAAATGCGTCTGCTCGAGCCCAATGAACTGGCTCGATTGATTGAAAAAAAATCCATACCTTATGTTATCGGGCCACAGGGCGGAATTTACATCGTTGATCATCATCATCTCTGTCGTGCGCTATGGAGTATTGGTGAAAAGAAAGCTGTGTTGGGTAAAGAATTGGCAGATTGGTCTGATTTAGAAATCAAAGAATTTTGGCGAAGGATGGATAAAAATGGATATTGCTGGGCAATAGACTCGCAAGGTCACAGAAGGCCATATTCAGCAATCCCGAAACATGTGTGTGAATTAACGGATAATGTTTGGCGATCTCTAGCCCGCGCCATAAGAGGAGATGCATTTACCAACGAAGACACGCCATTTCAGGAATTTATTTGGGGGGATTATTTCCGGACCTTTATGAGTCAGCGGTTATTAGAGCATGATTTTGAATTAGCGAAAAAAATAGCGACACATATTGCTCATTTTAAAGAGGCCGAGGATCTGCCGGGATACAAATTATGAATTTAGATAGTTTTCTTCATATTATTCACTCTGGCAGTGATTTTACTATCATCCTATTCCATACGACATTTTACGTGATTGTTGGTTTAGGATTATATAACCTTCTAAAAATAATATTCTACGGTCGGAAATTATGGGAGGATTCTTATTTCGGCGTCACTATCGTGGGAACGGTTCTATCGCTGAATGCCGTGTTGCTAACATTTACGCTCATACAATCAATAAAAAGCTCCGAAGAAATATCAGGATATGTTTCAAGAGAGCTTCAGTCGCTGTATATACTCGAAACAGAGATGCTTCCTTTAACGTCAACTTCATTGAATCAAGTTAAGCCATTTTTTAAAGATTACTTAGTTTCAGTAATGGAAAATGAATGGCCGTTGATGGACTCGGGACAAAGGGACGAGATCACGGAGGGCAAGTTTCACGATCTATTAATCGCGGCTAGAACATTCTCAATCCGGAATAAATCTGAAGAAACCGCTTAGCAGAGAATAGCTGAATCTATACCCAATGTGGTTAGATATCGATATGATCGCATAAAAACGCGAGGAAAGAACATATCCCAAACATACTTCTTTGTTATTTATTTCCTCGAGATATTGTTGGTCATACAATATTTTCTACTAACTCGTAGAAGCGCGCTATCTCAAATGATTTTAACAATACACCTCATGATATTGGGCGTTATGCTGGCCTTGATAATTGTTTATAATCACCCTTACGAAGGCGAAACCAGTAATAGCGCGAAGGAATTTCTCCCTATGCTCGGGCGGCTGGATGATATGCAGGGATCGGAATTTAATTAGGAGTCATTTTTAAAAAGCGCCAACGTGTCAAAAGTGAATGGTCGCGGCCCATAACTTTGTTGATCTGATGAATTGGAGTAATGGAGGAAAAATGAAACGTTGTATAATCATCGGTCTCGCATCAATCCTAATGTCTGGATTAATGATATCGATATCTTTGGCTGAGGGCGTTCGTCTATTTGCGCATCATACTGTAGCTGATTTTAATATCTGGAAAAAAGGGTATGACTCCTACGCAAAGGAACAGAAAAGAGCCGGGGTAATAAAAAAATCAGTATATCGTTCCGTCGATAATCCAAATGAGGTTACGGTAATTCATGATTTCAAGGATCTAAATAGCGCTAAGGTCTTTGCCAATTCGCCAGAATTAGCGGCGTTGATGGCTAAAATAGGCGTTCAGGGCAGGCCGGAGATTTGGATCACAAAAGTAGCAGAGAAGCGTTGAATGCGCAGCTGTTGAGCTTCCTGTCAGTCTGCAATGTTCATGAAGTTTGTCAATAACTAAGAACCTGCTTTTTGTTGCAGGAGTGTATCGATTTTGCTTTTCTCGATGATTATTGGGAAATAATCGCCATAATTAAATAAGTAGTGAGCAATTCTGAAATGGAAAATGATTTTTTAGAATTAAGAAAATTAATACATAAAATGACCAGTCTGGTAAAAAATATATCTGATGAAGCTCAGATAATTGAAATTGGGGGAGCGTTTCTGAGGTCTTGTCTCTCAAATGACGCCTGGCTGCCTGAGCGATTAAATCTTGGGATTGCTGAGACTTATAGCCAATATCTTCTCTATTGTGATCCAGAGGAAAGATTTTCAATTGTTCTCTTTATCTGGAGGCCTGGGCAGCAGACGCCGATTCACAATCACACTGTATGGGGTTTGGTCGGAGTACTTAGGGGCGAGGAGCAATGCGATGAATATCGTGTGGTAGAGGGCGTTCCAAAATACAGTGGGGTGAGTCATAGGATTGTTGCGGGCGAGGTAGACGCTGTATCCCCAGCCCTAGGAGATTGGCATCAAGTCAAAAATTGCTCGGAGCAGATATCTGTAAGCATACATATTTATGGTACGAATATTGGGAAGCGGCGCAGGCAAAAACTCAATGAAAATGGAATTATTGAAGACTTCATGTCGGGCTATCTCAACGAAAGCGCTTGGATTAAAGCATAATGTCTAAGTAATGAAAAACATTAAGGGTCAATTTAGTGTATATCTGATGTTGAAAGAGAATAATCTATTATCTAATGAGCTGGCGCTTAGAATTAGTAAATTATTAAAATAGATTAAGTCAGTTGAAAAGATATATTTTTTAAATACAGAGCAATAGTGCAGTTTAGTTTATGCGGGGTTCTACAATTAGATAATTGCTCAATGAGCTCCTAGAGTGGCGCGGGCCTCTAGCATCTTTAAATTAATGGACGATCAAGAGTGAGTAGGCCTACCTAATCTTGATCGCCTGGCCGATGAGATGGATGAGCAATTTCTTGTTAGATCAACGCTTCTTGTCTTTTTTGGCTGCATAGCCGAATTGAGACTGACAATCCGCTGTGATTTGGCTGACGACTTTTTCAAGGCAGCTTTGTACTTCATCTGGATCTGGGATGGCATAAGGGCACCATTTTTTCGCGTCATCTTCGCAGGCCGAGCGTTGAGCGGCGGTGCCTTGGGCATATACAGTGGGTGAAGCAAATAAAGCTAGTGTTGCGAAAACAGCTGATAATTTTTTCATGAACCACCCTTCTCCAGATGTGGGATCTTTGGTCTAGAGGCTGTTACATTAAGAAAATGCGCTGTTCAATAATTAGTTTGAAGAAATTATCAAAGCTCAAACCGAAAAAATTTCTGCACTCTATGCAATCGACTCATCTTCAGGCTGAGTGATGGGGCGGGGTTGATCAGCAATAGCTTTGTTTTCATTATCGCTTTAGCTCCTGCCCGGGGCGTATGAGAGAATTATTTTGATCGCCTCTATGCCGTGTGACAGCATCCATCTTACTATTAATACAGCTATCACCAAGACTTTCTTGTTCTGCATCCTACGAGTTTTTTTTGAAATTTTATAAATCTAATTCAGGATCATAATTGACTTTTTCCACAACGACACAAGCAAGGCTATGGTTTACCTTAAAGGGATGAGATGAGAGTCTGTCGGCGAATCTGGTAAAAATTTCATTTAATGCGCAACGTGAATTTTGAGTATTGCTAAGGACTTTGGAAATCATTGGCCCGGCGACAGCTTTAGCCATGTTGGCCCATCTCAGGCCATAAGTCATAGGATCGCGTGTAGTTTGATACTCATCCCAGAAGGGATCGGGCGCATCAATAATATCCAGTCGTTCTAATTTTAAATTGGCGAAGATATTATTTTTATCAAAGGGATTCTTTATATCCTCAACTGATCTGACGCCAATTGGCAAGCTTATTAGTGCGAGTTCTGTATCAGATAATAAGTCAAAACTACGTAATTCAAGTAGGGTTAACCAGAATTCATTCCAAAATGGACCCCAGCCAGAAGTATGACTCCTCGAGGCAATAAAAATGGTCATAAGCTTGCCACCGAGTTTGAGCTCTTTAGAGCGGCATCTGAGAAACTGGGTCCAATCAATAGCAAGTTGGTTTGAGAATGAATTTTTTAAATTAGTAATTTCTGTGCAGTCTATAAAAATATGATCATCAATATTTGTCGGAGATGCGCTCATCCATTGAAGAGACCATGAATTCCATCCAATATCTACTGAATTGGGTGGTAATATTGGATCAAAGTATGAGCGGCCAACTGCGGAGGGAAAGATCCGGGACTGATCGCTGAGGTAAGAATTATTGTTCTTTTCGATAGTTTCGAATAACGATGAAAAATCATTTGAAGGAAGATCTGTGTGGATTACGGAAATAGAGTTTATTTTGGGATTTCTTGATAGAATTGAACGAATAGCAATATTTATTGGTGATAAGGAATTTTTTCCTTGAGAGGATGCGTAGTCCGCAATAACGGCGTCGTTCGTGGTAAATTTGATAGTCTCTACTAAATCTCTCCAGGTGGGAATGAATTGATCAATCCCCGCTTTTTGAAGCTCTGAATTCTTGTTATAGAATCCGTTGCCTTGCATTGCAGGTTGATCATTTAAAGGTGATTTAGGCATTAAATATCCAGATTTTTGATTCATGTGAATGATCAGATATCAAAAAA
>DHWC01000116.1 GCA_002412985.1 Methylocystaceae bacterium UBA5192
CGAAGCCAATCTTGCTTTTCTGGAAAATAGCGAACCAGAATCCCATGAGAACAGAGCTTCTCAAAGATTCTCTGCGCCTCCTCATGTTGAACAAGTCGATAAAGTATTGTGCCACCAATTGCGATAAATCCAGCGTTTTTTAACAAATCATCCAGACAATCCGCGTCATGCTGGCACTTAATTGCTGCGCGATTGACCCAGTCAGGATCAGATAAAGCTCTCAAACCAATAGCAAGCGCTGGACCAGAAACCGACCATGGACCAAGGGCATGACGCAGCAAGGATTCGTTCTGCTGACTGCAAAGCGCAAATCCTAATCTCAAACCTGGCAGGCCATAAGTCTTGCCAAAGGAACGAAGAATAATAACGCTATCTAATATAGATAGATTAACAGCGCTGAGTTGCGGATAAAAATCTACAAAAGACTCATCAATTATCAGCAATTGATCTTTTTTTGCGAATCTTTGCGCTAAATCGACAATTTGATCTTTTTCAACCAACCGCCCATCAGGATTATTGGGATTTACAATTATACCAACATCAAAATCTTTATCTAATTGCTCAATCGTATCGACTATCTCTACTGTTGAACCAGAAGCGCCCCAGGTCAGCGCATATTCTGCATAGGTAAAACCCAGAATCGCAACACGCTGTCTTGGAAATATGCGCGGTAATATTTGGATAAATGACTGCACACCCGCGCCAGCGACAACGCTAGCCTGTAGCGGCGCGTTATATCTCATTCTTGCCGCATCCTCGATGGCGCTAAAAGCCCGATCGTCAGGAAGTCTGGACCATACTTGCGGGGCGATCTCTGGAATGGGATAGCCGCAGGGATTAACGCCTGTAGAAAGATCAATCCACGGCAAGGGGGCATTTGGAAATAATAGTTGGGCCGCATTTATTCGGCCGCCATGCGCAATTTTTTGAGAAACGCGATGTAGCGTCATCGTGCAATCTTCCAAAGCCCATCTATATCAATATGAGCTTCACAATGCGCTGCTAACCCATCAAGCGTTTTCTCAATCATTTCCTCATAATCTAAGCCAGATCCCTGATGATTAAGCTGTTGTAAAAACAGTCTACGAAATTCATCATTTGAAAAAATACCATGTAGATAAGCCCCGGAAATACGTCCATTCGACACACTGGCGCCATCTACGCGACCCTGCTCATATGATATAACGGGCCTTAAGCAATCTGCACCGCTTGTTTCACCAACATGCATTTCATAGCCCTTAATGAGGGTATCTGTATTTAACCAACGCCCAGAACAGTGCAGTAAGGTTTTATTTTCTGTCAAAATAGTTTCTATTTCCAGCAACGCCAATCCAGCGACATCAGACGGGGAACCTTCAACGCCATTTGGGTCGCTTATCCGACGACCGAGCATCTGATACCCGCCACAAACGCCATAAATCATTCCCCCTCTACGCGCATGCGCGTATAAATCAATATCCCAACCGTTAGCGCGCAATGCGGCTAAATCTGCAATTGTCGCCTTGGAGCCAGGCAGAATGATCAAATTGGCCATATGTGGCAGCGGCTCGCCTGGAGGGACAAATACGAGTTTGACGCCTGGCTCTAATTTTAACGGATCAAAATCATCAAAATTAGCGATATGGGGCAACATCGGTACGGCTATGACAAGGCCGTCTTGCGATCTAGGCTGGGATTTCCTTAGGGAGAAAGCGTCTTCTGCTGGTAGGTTTGACGCTGCGTCAAAAAATGGCAGCAATCCAAAAGATCTCCAACCTGTTTTCGACGCAATAAACTCCATGCCATCTTGAAAAAGAGAGGCATCCCCGCGAAATTTATTGACAATAAATCCTTCAACTAAAGCGAGATCTGGCGCATCAAGAACAGCCTTGCATCCAACTAATTGAGCGATGACCCCGCCTCGATCAATATCGCCAACAAGGATGACGGGACAGCGCGCCTGCTGTGCAAACCCCATGTTTGCAATGTCGTTAACTCGTAAATTAATTTCTGCAGCGCTTCCTGCTCCCTCTACGATAATTAGATCGTATTCTGATTTTAAGCGATGAAAACTTTCCATTACGATTGGCAGAAGTTGCGCTTTCCAGCCCTGATATTCCTTTGCCTGAGCTTGACCATAAATCTTACCCCGCACGATTATCTGCGCGCCGTTTTTACCCTGCGGTTTCAAAAGTATCGGATTTAAGTCAATGGTTGGCGAAATACGCGCAGCTCGCGCTTGTAACGCCTGGGCTCGGCCAATTTCGCCGCCATCGTCAGTAACGGCTGCGTTATTAGACATATTTTGAGGTTTAAAAGGCGCTACGCGTAGCCCGCGATTAACAAAGGCGCGCGCCAATCCAGCGACAAGAAGTGATTTTCCTACGTCAGAGCCGGTTCCCTGTATCATCAATACGCGGCTCATGCGGCAAGAAACTTCATTGCAGCATCGTAATCATAAGCAATAAATTTACTCTCATATTTTGGTGGATTGATCATAATAACCTCTAAACCCAACTGACGGGCTGCAACTATTTTTGTATAACCAATTGCTCCACCGCTGTTCTTACTGACTACGACATTGATTTTATGCTCTTGAAATAAAGCTAGCTCATCCTCAAGCGCAAATGGGCCGCGTCCTACAATTATCTTACACGCAAGCGGCAATTCTCTA
>DHWC01000016.1:0-1107 GCA_002412985.1 Methylocystaceae bacterium UBA5192
GCCTAATTATCGCCAGCGATAGCTAGGGTTAATCTTGTAGCTGGGGACTAGTGACAAGAGCGCAGAAGTTGGTCGCGCCGCCATTGAGCCTGTTCAGAGCAGGGGGAATTTTTTATAGCCGCATCTCTCGCGTCGAGCTTTCAGAACTTAGAATGCATCCTTAAAAACGCGGCATAGAACCTGAGCGCATTGAGAACAAAAATAGAACAGTAGGAGGAAGGATATTCAAGACAGCAGAAACGCAGAGAAAAACAGCAATAAATGCCGCCAACTATCTCGCAGGCTAACAGCGATCTGTGGGCTTATAATTCATTAAAAACAATATTTAGCGCTAGGAAATGGCAGGAGTGACCGGGATCGAACCGATAACCCCCGGTTTTGGAGACCGGTGCTCTACCAATTGAGCTACACTCCTGCATGCGACCTAAGGCGCGCGTCTTCAATGCCGTAACCGAGCCTTTGACGCAAGGGCGTTTCCTGGCGCCGGTATTAATTTCCTCGTGAGAGTAGGGTAACGGCTCGACGATTTTGAGACCAGCAAGAAATATCGTCACAGGTCGCAACAGGACGTTCTTTGCCAAAACTCGTGGTGCGAATGCGATTTCCGCCAATGCCGCGTGAGATTAGATAGTTTTTAGCAGCTTCAGCGCGCCGTGACCCAAGGGCGAAATTATATTCTCTTGTGCCGCGTTCATCAGCGTGGCCTTCAATTGTAAAGCTATAGCGCCCGTAGCGGGTGAGCCATTCAGCTTGTTTATCCAAGGTCGCCTGAGCCGTGGATGAGAGCTCGGTTGAGTCGCTTTCAAAAAAGATTCGATCCCCAACATTGGAGACGAAATCCTGTGCGCTTCCAGGCGTAGCGACGCCATTATGGGCTACTCCATTACGACCATTGGCTCCGCCTGAAACGCCGTCGATGAGCTCATCGGCTGGATTCTTCGCGCAGCCCGCAAGCGCCAACGCCACCGTTAATGCAACGGCGAAATTGGTGATGCGTAGGCTTTGGGAAAAAGACATGGGTGAACTCCTGCAATGACAAAGTAAGCCAAGGTTCTAGCTTTGCAGGGTTAAGCGATCGTTCTCTCAATTCGCATGGGCGCAAATTAA
>DHWC01000016.1:1501-5646 GCA_002412985.1 Methylocystaceae bacterium UBA5192
ACCCTCGATTTCAGGGTTTATAATATTCACCGTCAGGGCCTCTCCAGGCGCCTTTAAGTTCGGCGAAGCGAAGATCTTCATCAAAAGTTCGCACGCCGCCTGGTTCGATGAATTGCCGACCCGGGACAGGGCGCGTGTCGCGGATTAATGAAAAATAACGATCTTCAGAGCAGTCAGTGGCTCGACGCGGCGCATCTGGCGCGCAGTCAAGATTAGCTCCTTTTGGAAATTTAACGCTTGCTTTGAAGAAAATCTCATAGCCTCTGATTTCACCAACAATCATGTCAAAGTCTGCTGTACGTTTGGTTTCCAGGGACAAAACATCGAAGCTCGGGTCAAATCTTTTTGCAATTAGATGATCAATGACTTGACGAGTCTCGGTTTCGCCAGGACGGCACGCCATGAGACAAGCAAAAGCTGTATTGGCGCTCAAAAGTGTAAGCATCAAAATTGCGGCTCTAATTATCTTTTTCATTTTACGTCAATTCCATGTGAAGTTAGGGCGACGGGCGTTTATTTGCGCTGCTCTGGCAGGGGCTCCCCTGAAGTTTCCAGCGTAGCGCTGTTGCAATGCACAAATTTTGCGTTCCTCAAGACTTGTCGTGAATTGATCTCTCGCTACATTAATAGGGCGGAATCGAGCGGAGAAAATGCGATGAACGAAGGAATAGCGCCATTTTTTTCGCCTTTTACGCTTTTAATTGGCGGTTCCTTAGTCGCCATCGGCTTTCTCTCCCTCTTTGACCTTCATTTTCTCAAGACCCCGCTGAGGGGAAAAATCGCACTTGTTGTCGGGCTGATCTTTATTGTTGCCACTGAAGCAATGTTCGCCACGAGCAGCGCTAGCGGACGCTATCTTGAAGGTCAAAAGGTAGATTTAACCGAATGCGAGTTTCAAACAGAGCGCGATTTTCCAAATGAAAGACGCGATAATCCAAAATTGATTTCAGAGAAAATAACCAGTTGTATGAATTTACTTGGATATGAATGGCTCAACACACATCCTCATTGTAAAGAAGCGCCAATTTCCACCAATGTCTTTTGCTATCTTCCAACTGGACCGATGGATCGAAAAATTGTTTCCTTCCAAATGGGTTTCGAGTAATTAAAATAATTGCCCCTGTTTATGGTCACTTTTATTTTTAGAGGCCTTTTTAGGTGCTGGTGTTTCTTTTATATTTTTGACTTGCGATGTTTCAATAATCTGAGTTGTGAGTTGTCCGTCTGAGAGATCAATCAAAAGCGTTTCAGCTTTTTGCGTTTGCGTTACGCTGCGCACAAGCATTCCGCTATTATTTCTAACCAAGGCATAGCCTCGCGCTAAAGCGGCCTGGTGACTGAGCGTTTCTTGTAAATGGCATAATTGGTGAAAATAGTCTCTTTTGGTCTTAATATATTGCGCCAAGGCAAGTTCTAATCTTTTCTTTATGACGCTTGTATTTTGGGTAAAATTTTCAATGTTGCGTTTCTCAGCTCCAATGGTCGTAAGCATTGATTGTCTTAGCCGGACTGTTAATCCTTGTAGCCTTTCGTTCATCCGGGCAAGCTCAACTTGAGGCGAATGTCGGTCGAGTAAACTTGAGCAACGCGCAAGTTTAAGTCGTCTTTCATCTTTCAATTTATTGATGAGCGTGTTCAGGCGCTCGCTATTGCGATCTAATTTTTGACGCGGCGCAGCTAAAAAAGCGTCAGCATTGAGAAGGAGGCGATTTAAATTATTAATTTCTAATTTTCTACGCTCAGCCAGTCTTTGCCATGCGCTTATCAGACGGCGTCGATGATGTGAGAGAGCGGCAACGAGATCATCGCGCACAGGTACGCTTTTTTCAGCTGCGGCCGTTGGCGTTGGCGCGCGTAAATCAGCAACAAAATCAATAAGCGTCGTATCGGTTTCATGGCCGATTGCTGAAATGAGCGGGATATGACTTGCCGAGGCGGCCCGGACGACATTTTCTTCGTTAAAACTCCACAAATCCTCAAGCGATCCGCCGCCGCGCGCTACAATAATTAAGTCCGGGCGCGGGATCTCGCCCTGTGGGGTTAGGGCGTTAAACCCTTCGATTGCCGCTGTTATTTCCGCTGCAGCCGTTTCGCCTTGAACCCGGACCGGCCACACAAGAACGCGCCGTGGAAAACGATCGGCAATCCGATGAAGAATATCGCGGATGACGGCGCCTGTGGGTGAGGTGATGACGCCGATTGTTTTTGGAAGAAAGGGGAGCGGTTGCTTTCGACTTTCATCAAACAACCCTTCAGCGGCTAATTGACGTCGACGCGCGTCTAAAAGGGCCATCAAAGCCCCAACGCCTGCAGGTTCCAGAATCTCTATGATGATCTGATAAGAAGATTTTCCAGGGAAAGTCGTGATGCGCCCTGTGGCGAGAACTTCGAGCCCTTCTTGAGGACGGGTCCGCAACTTTAACATAACGCCTTTCCAAATAACGGCGTCAATACGAGCGTTTTCATCCTTTAATGAAAAATAAGCATGCCCTGAACTATGCGGACCGCGATAATTTGAGATTTCGCCGCGAACGCGAACGCGGCCAAAGTGGTCTTCTACGGTTCTTTTAAGCGCTTGTGAGAGTTCCGAAACGCTGATTTCTGGCGCATTTGCGCCAATCGTTATTGGGGCAGGTGGCGTGTCGAAATCCTCGCTCATCTGCAAGATATGACTGATTTTAACGCTTTGATCGAGTGTAAAAAACTAAGGGCCGAAAAAGATTAGCGCATCATGATTATGCGGCTTCTTCGGTCTCTCTTAGAGCATTGCATACTTGAGCGACTAAGGTTTCGACGAGGTGAGAGTCATCGCCTTCCGCCATCACGCGAATGACAGCTTCTGTACCAGATGGGCGAACGATCAACCGTCCATCATGGCCCAATTTCTTGCGTGCATCCTCTATGACAGTGATTACGCTTGGTTTTTCTAAAGCCTGTTTCTGCGCTCGCACATTCTTTAAAATTTGTGGCAAAGGCTCAAAGCAATGGCACACTTCGCTCACCGCTCTTCCTTGGCGTTTAACTTCGGAGAGCACTTGCATCGCTGTGACTAAGCCATCGCCTGTTGTTGAAAAATCAGAAAGGATGACATGGCCGGATTGCTCGCCGCCAACATTATAGCCAGCCTGTCGCATCCGCTCGATAACATAGCGATCGCCAACAGCTGTACGTTCCAATTTAAGATTAAGTCCAGCAAGATGACGCTCAAGTCCTAAGTTCGACATGATTGTCGCCACCAGACCAGGTTTTGTCAGCAAGCCTTGTTCTTTCCAGCTACGGGCAACAACAGCCATTAATTGATCGCCATCGATTACTTGGCCGTTCTCATCGACCATGATGACGCGGTCCGCGTCGCCATCAAGCGCTATGCCGACGTCAGCGCGCATTTCGCGGACTTTATCGCGTAAAGCGCGAGGATGCGTGGAGCCAACATTACTATTGATGTTAAAGCCGTCAGGCTCGACGCCAATTGCGATAACTTCAGCGCCAAGCTCCCAGAGCGCTTCAGGAGCAACTTTGTAGGCAGCGCCATTGGCGCAATCAATAACGATGCGCAGTCCCTCAAAACTCATGTTTCTGGGCAAGGTGCGCTTGGCGAATTCAATGTAACGCGCGCGGACATCTTCAATACGTCTGGCGCGGCCGAGCTCAGTTGGACCTGCAAGCTTTCGGGTTAATTCGCTATCGAGAAGTTTCTCAATCTCTAACTCTATTTCATCAGAGAGCTTATGTCCGTCCGGGCCAAATAGTTTGATGCCATTATCTTCAAAGGCATTATGAGAGGCGGAAATCATGACGCCAACGTCGGCGCGCATGGATCGCGTCAGCATTGCAACGGCCGGGGTAGGCATGGGACCAACTAACAGAGGATCCATACCCACAGAGGCAAAGCCTGCAACAAGCGCATATTCAATCATATAGCCTGACAGTCGCGTGTCCTTGCCGATTACGACGCGATGGCGACCTTCTCCGCGATGGAAGATCAGTCCCGCGGCCTGTCCAACCTTCAACGCAAGCTCTGGGGTGATCTTAACATTCGCTAAGCCGCGAATGCCGTCGGTGCCGAAATATTTGCGGCTCATGGACTATCCTCAAAAAAACGATGTCCGAGCTTGTAACATGAAAAATAGCAAATTTACGACGCA
>DHWC01000043.1 GCA_002412985.1 Methylocystaceae bacterium UBA5192
TCCAAACTAGCTTGCTGAATGCAGTCATTTGGATTTTGGGATATGCGTTTCATTTGCAAGGCCCTTGACCCCCATATAAAGCACGACAATCCGAGCATTTGTCTTGCCAGTATTCTTACCATTATGGGCCCAATTTACCGCCTCAATAATAGCCTCGCCTGCTTTATAAACATGCCGTCCTTTATTGCCGTAGTCGACAGTGATTTCGCCGGCAATGATAAAGCCAAACATTGGCACGGCGTGCATATGCCATCCCGTCTCTTTAGCTGGCGGAACCACAATCAATTCGCTTGTAAGTTCTAGATCTCCCTGAGGATAGGCCAATACTTGTCCTATGGCATTTTGATCGCCATTATATAATTTCTTAACCTCTACTACATTTTTTGAAAGATCCTTGGCTTGAACGTTGAAAGCAAAGCATATCATTCCTAGCAACGACATGAACAGATACTGTTTATATTTCATCTTAAATCCTCAAAAAAACATCATAAACTACTGGGTAAATACGTAGCTTTCAATGAGTCTATATGTATTTATTGCGAGAAATCTCTCACGAAAAATAACCATTTTCCAAGCTGCGCCAAAGTTAGATTTGACTAATCTCTTTATCAAGAAACTCCAATTTATTAACAAGCATGAAGTTGATATACGCCAGCTCTTCTTTTTTTGATGAAGGTATACGGTCACCGATCAAGAAATATGCCTTTTTCATATTTAACTTTTTATTTACTCTAATTTTGGCAACTTTTTATTCACGATCATATTTAAGCCTCAATTTAGACATGACGCATAAAGTCTCTGTATGAAAGAGCACGGGGCTCATAATAGACAAGGGGACATAGAAATGCTTACCGCAAGAATGAAGGGAGAGGCACAAGAAGCGTCAATCATGCCGGCGTATATGCAAACAGTAATGATGCTTGAACGACTGCATCGACGCTTACAGGAAGTAGTTAAAGATGCGCTTGAGCGAGAAAAAATCGAAGATGTGAACGCAGTTCAAGCACTCTTACTTTACAACATTGCCGACCAAGAACTTACCGTCTCAGAATTACGCGCTAGAGATTATTATATGGGATCAAACTCTTCATACAATGTGAAGAAACTCGTTGAGGGAGGATTCCTTTGCTATTCAAAATCGCGCGTTGATCGCCGATGTGTTCGAATAAGTCTTGGGGAGCGCGGAAAACAAATACATCAATTAGTTGCTAAGTCTTATGAAAAGCACGCCTCAACTGTTGATAAAATTGGCGGGGTAGAAATATCAGATTTTGAAATAGTTAATCGATCACTTTCTCGCCTCGATCGTTTTTGGGAAGATCAAATACAATATAGGCTATAAGCTTTTGACGCTTTCAGAGGATAGAAATTATAAACTAGACCAAAACCTATCATAAGATTATGCAAATAATCTCTATCGCTGTTTCCAACACGACATGCAGACAAGTAACTGTTATACCCCTTGCATATGACTTAATAATCTTTACAAAGATCAACAAGATAGCCAATCTACGTCGTCACCGGAGGAAAAAATGATAAGCATTAAGGCAAGAACAAAAGTTCTTACCAGCCTATTAAGCTGCCAAGTCATTTTTTTTAATACCGCCCTGCATGCCCAAGACATGCCGCCACCGCCTGCCGTCGCCAAAGAAATCTCAGATGGAAAAAGCGCCTCTGAAAATACCCCTAGCAAGGCTGTTAAACAAAAATCAAAGCCAAAAAGAGGTACAAAACTAAAGGCAAAAGGCTCAATCGAGACAGATAACGCCGCTGAAAATATGTCTGTTCCGCCAGAGTCTGGGAATATGAGTCCCTCCCTTACGCCCAGTGGCGGCGCTGGATTTAATTTCAAATTTTAAATCGCTACATAGCTACTTGATATTATACTTTGATCTCTGACGGGATGTGGCATGACTCCGCTAGTGCTGTGAAAACAGTAACAACAGAATCAACTTATGATTTCACACAGCCTAAGAAAATAAATCGTAATATTTTTGTTGAATATTTTTCTGAAATTTTTCTATGCTACTCCGTCAGGGCAGTCTTAACAAATTCTTGGCAGCAATTCTCCAGATAGATGATCAATGATACGTCGTCCGCCAATTCGCGTAATCATCTGAACAAAAAATCTTGAATCTTCTATAGCTACGCCAATAATTTCTGCTTGATAACCCAGGGGATGGCTTCGCATAGCCGTAAGAACATCTGCCGCAGCCGATGGCGCAACGACTGCAATCAATTTACCCTCATTAGCGACATAAAGTGGATCGAGACCAAGAAATTCACATGCAGCGGCAACAGAGGAATTTATCGGGATCTTATTTTCGTTAATAACGAATCCAACGTCTGATTTTTCAGCCAGCTCATTTAAAGCTGAGGCAAGTCCTCCCCGCGTTGGATCTCTCATAACGCGGATATGATCCCCTCCAACCTCAAGAATAAGCTGGATCAACTCATGTAAGGCCGCTTGATCAGAAATAATATTTGTCTCAAAATTTAGATTCTCGCGCTTGGATAGGATTGCGACGCCATGATCTCCAATCTCTCCACTCAGAATTACACAATCTCCTGGCATGATCTGATTTGCAGATAAAACTGTCTGATTTCTTATAACGCCAATTCCTGTTGTCGTGATAAAAACGCCGTCAGCTTTACCCCGCTCAACAACCTTTGTGTCTCCCGTTATAATTTTAACGCCAGCCGCATGTGCGCAGGCTCCCATTGTTTTTGCAATAATAACTAATTTTTTGAGCGGAAAACCTTCTTCAAGAATAAAACTTGCTGACAAATACAGTGGAGTTGCACCACCTAACGCAATATCATTAATAGTTCCATTAACAGCTAAAGATCCAATATTGCCACCTGGAAAAAATAGCGGTGAAACAACAAAACTATCTGTCGCGAAAGCAAGTTTGCCTGTATCTACGTTAAAGATCGCCTGATCGTTCTGCTGTAATAACAAATCATTATTGAATGCTGGATAGAAAATCTCTGAAATTAGCATCGTCATAGCGCTGCCACCAGCGCCATGCGCAAGCTCAACGACGCCATCATTAAGATCAATCGGTGAGCGCCGATGCTTATTGCTCATCGAGCCTCCGCTTCATCTCGAAATCGACCATAGGCCCAGTGAGCGGCACAAGCGCCCTCTGCGGATACCATACATGCCCCCAGCGGGGTATCCGGCCGACATGCACTACCAAATAATTTACACTCTTGTGGTTTCTTCCTGCCCCGAAGAATTTGACCACATTCACAAGCTGGGTTATCGGGCACAGCAACTGCGCTCATATCAAATCGCTTTTCTGCATCTAGCATATAATAATTATTGCTGAGCTTTAATGCGCTATTTGATAATTCTCCTATGCCACGCCATTCAAAGCAGTCTCGTAACTCAAAAGTATTCGCCATAGAAACTATGGCCGAATAATTTCCCTTATCAGCGACAGCGCGATCATATTGATTTTCAATATCTGCACGCCCTGTATTGACCTGGCGCAACAACATCAGCAATGCCTGCAAAATATCTAATGGCTCAAAACCAGCAATAACAATTGGTATGTCAAAATTTTCCGCAATTTCTTGATAGGGCTCACATCCAATAATTGCACTAACATGAGCTGGCCCAACGACGCCATTAATTGCCTGGCTTTGTGAAGGAACCGACTGAGATTCTATGAGAATATGTCGCATAGCCGCTGGCGTCAGAACATGATTACAAAATACTGAAAAATTTTTGAGCTTATCGCGTTGTGCAATTTGTAACGCTAAGGCTGTTGGCGGCGTGGTTGTCTCAAAGCCAATAGCAAAAAAAACTATCTCTTTATCGGGATGAGACACGGCTATTTTGAGTGCGTCAAGTGGCGAATAAATCATCCGCACATCGGCGCCAAAAGCTCGTGCGCGTAATAGAGAATTCCCGCGCGAGCCCGGCGCTCGCATCAAATCGCCATAGGCACAAATTACGATATTGTCCTGTTTGGCCAACCTTATAGCAGCATCAATACGCGCAGCTGGCAAGACGCAAACGGGGCAGCCAGGGCCATGGATCATCTCGATATTTTTTGGTAGCAGATCTTCTATGCCATAGCGAGCTAGCGCATGAGTATGACCGCCACAAAACTCCATAAATCGATAGGAGTGATGACAAGATGTCTCGACGAAGATTTGGTCAATAAGACGCGCAGCCAATGGTTCATAACGAAATTCTTCCGAATATCGCATCATTAAGCATCCTCATCTGAAACAAGGCTACTCGGAAGAATACAGATTGTTTCTATATCTTGCAGCGTTTGTTGCGCTCGAACTGAGTCAAGGATACTTATCGAAAAACCAACATGCACAAGCACATAATCATCAATTTTCGCCTGCGGCGTATAGGCAAGGCTGATTTCTTTAACTACTTGCCCAAATTCAACCCGCGCCATGCGAATCAATGGGTCTGATGCGTCAATGCTGATAATTCGACCAGGAATCGCTAAACACATACAGAATCTTTCTATTGCGCGCTCCAAGAAGCCCACACAGACTGGCCAACAGCAAGACCACCATCATTAGGCGGAATGCGCTCATGCCAAAAAGGCGAGAATCCCCCCAGCTCCAATGAGCTTACCACTGCTTGTGTCAAATATGCATTTTGAAAGCACCCACCAGAGAGCGCAACACGGAATTCTCGTAACTCTGAAGCGACAGAAACAATTGCATGTGCAAGGGCAATATGAATCCCTGCTGCAATTTCGGCCAAATCATGCCCATTCTCAAGATCAATGAGAACTTGTTTGAGCACAGGCTCCCAATCAACCACCAACATCTCATTTAATGATTTGGTAAGCGTACAAGCATAAGTTCTTGGCACAAGCGCTTTGTGGGCAAGACTCTCGAGCATCGCTGCAGCCTCTCCCTCATAAGTTACCCGCTGACAAATTCCCAATAGCGCAGAGAAGGCGTCAAAAATCCGACCAACGCTTGTAGTATAGTATGTTTGAATATTTCTTTGAAACATTTGCAATAAATTGGTTTTTTCTAAAGGTGAGAACTCACCAAGCGGCATAAGGTTCGAATTCAAAAAGAGATCATCTCCATAAATTTCATAGAGTAGCCCCACGGCAGCACGACAGGGTTCTTTGAAAGCCTGAACACCTCCAGGCAATAAAAAACCCCGCATATGAGCCACGCGCCGCCAAGAGTTCATGGATATCTTAATAAACTCTCCTCCCCAGAGACTTCCGTCATCTCCAAATCCTGCGCCGTCCCAAGCCACTCCCAAAATTGGCGGCAAGAGTTCATTGTCGACAAGACAGGAAACAATATGCGCGACATGATGCTGTATGTTCTCTTGAGAAATTTTAGGCTGGAAATGAGCAGTGGCAATAAAATTAGGGTGCAAATCTGCGGCATATGTAATAGCGGATTCTCGCTTGCGTGTTATTTTTTTAACTTGTAGCTCATGACGGTCGCGTGCCTCAGGCGTTACAAGATCACCGATATACGGACCAAGACAAAGAAGATTATTGTCAGAATAGCTAATCGTATTCTTTAAATAACCGCCAGAGCCAAGAATACCTGCTCTTAAATTCGAGACCTTAAAATATCCTGGCGCATAACCTCGTGCGCGGCGTAATATTAACTTACGACCACAAACAACACGCACCACAGAGTCATCGATTGGCCAACTGATCTCACGATTATGCGTTAAAAAATAATCCGCGATTCCACGTAGCTGACTGAATGCTAAATTCTCGTCGGAGATTATCGGCTGATCACTGATATTGGCGCTTGTGACCACAATCGGAAATTCTAACTCCTGCAATAGAAGATAGTGGAGCGGCATCGTCGGCAGCATGACCCCAAGCCATGAGAGGCCTGGAGCCAGAAATTTTGATAATTGTTGTGATTTTAATTTAACCAAAACAATTGGCCGTTCGGCGGCGCACAGAATCTTTTCCTCTTGTTCGGATACGCAACATTCATCTTTCACCGCAGATATAGTTGCGTACATGACTGCTAAAGGTTTTGATTTTCTCTCTTTACGACGACGCAACTCTAGAACGGCTGCATCAGATCGCGCATCGACACAGAGCTGAAATCCTCCAACACTCTTTACTGCTACAATTGCGCCACTTCTCAGCGCTTCTACTGTTTGCGCGAGCGCATCGCAATCCTGTACAACGAGATCCCCTGCATGATCTAAAAATGAAAGCCTAGGGCCACACTCATGGCAGGAGATCGTTTGCGCATGGAAGCGTCGATTTTCTGGATCTTGATATTCCCTTTGACACGCCGAGCAAAGCGAAAATTGATGCATTGACGTGTTTGATCGATCATAAGGAAGAGCGTCTATGATTGAGTACCGAGGGCCACACTGCGCACAAGAGTTCAAGGCATAACGATAGCGCCGATTGTTTGGATCCAGAACCTCATCAAGACACGAAGAACAGACGGCAATGTCTGGGGGAATTTCTCCAAAATCACTTCCATTTTCGATACTAGATAAAATTTCAAAAGTGGCATCATTTTCCAACGCCACAGATGTAGACTCGAGATAATCAATCTTGGCCTGACATGGCGCATCACTCGAGAGCTGAAGGCTGAACCGATCAACGTCAGCCTCCGCTCCCTCAACTTCAATATGTACGCAGTCCTTTGTATTTTTGATAAATCCTGTGAGATTTAAGCTTAAGGCAAGTCGACAAACAAAAGGACGGTAGCCAACGCCCTGCACGCGTCCGTAAACTCGAATTCTTTGTCGCAACAAATGTCCCACATTCAGTTCCTCGTCTCAAAAAGAGAGAGTTTTGGGATTATAAATCTACCTCAAGACTATCGATTAGGATATTTTGCGCATTTTTATCAAGTAAATCCTGCGACATCACGGTCTCAATATGCGCTCCTTCAGCAATAGTTCCCACTGAACTTTGCATGAAGTGCTCTAGAAAATGTGCTGACGACATATTCGTTAGCGCCCCGAGCCAGACCTTTACTGAGATTACTTTTTTGGCCTTTTCTTGAGTCGCAATTTGTTCAATTTTATGGATAAAATCAGCCATAAGATGCGCTTCATGCATGTTCTGTCCCTTTCATTGGGATGAAATTGACAATTTCGTCCTCTATTCGGCCAACAACCTTGTCAATGGCCTGCTGGACAGGCGACGACACTGCGGCGCCAAGAGCATAGTTTGCACCTTCAATTGCATAGATGATGCATATTTCCGGTAATTGTCCAAGGATACCGGCAAGATCTATCGCTGCTGATAGACCAAAACCGTGAGAAGACACATCCCTTTGCTGGCTGAGCAAGGCTTGGTAGCGCAGATCAATACGCTTTATATCTCCAGCCTTTGCACCTGACACACAAGCGTCTATAATAAAAACTGCTGGCGCTTGCTTCATCTTTTCAACGAGCGCCAATGCATCTCCCGACATCTCGCAAACGCTGATGATATGCGACGGAAGCTTGTGACCCAGAGCCCGCGCAACTAATCTACCTGCGGCATCATCTCCACGATCGAGATTCCCAATCCCAATAATCATTATTGGCGAACCACCGGTCATCAGCTAGACGCGATCAATCTCGAGCTTAAGAAAATGCGTAGCGCATGAAATACAAGGATCATAATTACGCACGGTCTGTTCACATCTGTGCTGTAACTGCTCTTCTGGAAGATCCAGAAAACCTCCGATGAATTCCTTTAAATCTTCCTCTATGCATGCCTGATTTTGTGAGGTCGGAGGCACAATCTGCGCATCAAGAATTATGCCCGACTGATCTAATTCATAGCGATGATACAACAAACCTCGCGGAGCTTCTGTCGCGGCAAAACCTCGCCCAGCCTTTAGAGTAACATCAACAAATGAATAGTCTGGCTGCTGATAGCCATTCAGAATGCGTAGCGCCTCATCAAAGGCGTAAACAACTTCTAATGCGCGCACTAAAATACTTTGATAGGGATTTCGACACACACCAGCAACACCTGCCGCATGCGCCAGCTCTTTAGTAAGGGGAGAAAGCTGATCATAATTTAGATTGTATCTCGCCAAAGGACCAACAAGATAGGCGCTGCCACATTCACGCAGACGCGATTGTAAGGCTGTGGAATATGGCACATGTTGCTCAGAAAAATACGCATCATAATCCTGCGCGCTGATATTTAGGCCTTGATTCGATATAATACGCCCTTCATTAAAGGGATATTCTGCTTCATGTTTAAGAGATACAAAAATATAATCTCTTTGACGATCCGGGAAATCAAGTTCCGCCGCCCATTGCACGGTCTTAATCGCTGTTTCGCGCGCCCATTTTAGTTTCTCAATAAGTGGAACCAATTCGCTCTTACGTGGCGCGCGGTGAAAACCGCCGACCCTGACATTGATAGGATGAATTTCCCTACCCCCAACCAATGTCAAAATATCATTACCTATTTTTTTCATCTCTAGGCCCTGGCGCACGAGCTCAGAATGATCACGCGCCATATCGATCGCACCCTCATAGCCAAGAAAGTCTGGCGCATGCAGCATGTAAATATGCAAGACATGCGATTCGATCCATTCACCACAGTAAAGCAACCGTCGCAAAGCTCGTAGCTGGCCGGTTAGCTGAATCCCAAATATATTCTCAAGCGCATGAACCGCGCTCATTTGATAGGCAACCGGACAAATGCCACAGATTCTCGCGACTATATCTGGCGTTTCAGTGTAGTGACGTCCGCGCATGAAAGCTTCAAAAAAACGCGGGGGCTCAAAGATATTTAGTTGAGCATTTTTAACGACACCCTCTTCAATCGTGACCTTAAGTCCGCCCTCGCCCTCTACGCGTGCGAGATAATCAACTTTAATGGTCTTGCGTGTCATGACGCTCTTTTTCCTCACGAAATGGCGTAGCATTCACATTAAATGTAGAATAGAGACGTCCAATCGCTTCTTTATTCATGCCAAGTTCTTCTAGACGATTACTCAGCGCAGAGACATTCGGGGTTTCCTTAGGCCCAAAGCAACCATAACACCCCCGATTATAGCTTGGACATAAAGCGCCACAGCCTGCGTGGGTTACAGGACCCAGACAGGGGACGGCTTGCGAGACTAAAATACAAACATTACCCTTCATTTTACATTCTACGCAGACGCTCTGAGCCGGCGTTATCGGTCGACGACCAATCAAAAATGCACTCAAAACATCAATAAGCTGCATCTTATTAATGGGGCAGCCACGCAATTCAAAATCTACTTTTACATGATCAGATATTGGCGTCGAGGTCTCAAGAGTTCTAATATATTCAGGATGCGCATAAACAAGCGCTGTATATTGTTTTATATCTGCAAAGTTACGAAGCGCTTGAATGCCTCCAGATGTTGCACAAGCGCCAATTGTTATCAAAAAGCTAGACCGATGCCTAATTTCTTGAATACGCTCTGCATCATGCTGTGTTGTCACCGATCCCTCAACAAGAGAGATATCATAATGACCATGAACGTTCGCACGCCTTGCTTCTGGAAAATAGGCAATATCAACTGCATCCGCCACAGCTAAAATCTGATCTTCACAATCTAACAGACTAAGCTGACATCCATCGCACGAAGCAAACTTCCAGACAGCCAAACGCGGCGACGGAGACGCTCGGCGCATGCTATAACTCCTTAACCTTTAACAAGGGACGTAACTTTTCATAGGATAAAACTGGCCCATCCCGACAAAGAAAATTTGGACCAAATTGACAATGGCCACAATGACCGATTGCGCATTTCATATTTCTTTCCATTGATAAAAATATATTTTCTGCATCAATTTCTCGCTCGACAAGCGCAGCGGCGGCGAAGCGCATCATTACTTCAGGACCACAAACCATCGCCAGTGTATTTTGAGGATCAAATTTCGCCTGATCAATCAGTTGAGTCACAACTCCGACCCTTCCAGGCCATTTTACATCGGCATGATCAACGGTCAGAGCGACATTAATCTCGCAAGACTCTCGCCAATACGCAATTTCTGATTGATAGAGAATATCTTCTGGCTGGCGTGCGCCGTAAAGAAGTGTCACAACGCCAAATTTAACGCGATGAGCAAGAATATGATAAAGGACGGAGCGCAACGGAGCGAGACCAAGGCCACCAGCGACAATGAGCACATCTTTGCTATGCGCTGCGCGGATCGGCCATCCAATTCCAAAAGGGCCCCTAAGTCCGAGCAGATCCCCAGGTTTTAGTCTCGTGAGCGCATGAGATACAGCGCCGACGTCTCTAATTGTATGGATCAACCGAGCGCCATTAGGCGCGCCACTGATACTGATTGCCGCCTCGCCAACGCCAAACACTGTCAGCATATTAAATTGACCAGGCGCATAATTCACAGGCACCCCATCCGCCATCTCAACTTCAAGCGTTGAAACATCTGGCGCATCAGAAAAATAGCTCTTAACGCGCGCAAGTTTTGGAACCATCTGCTGCATGTCAAGCGTATCTGTAGGACTGCACTTATGAATTGCAATTATGCTCATGCATGACGTCAATTCTGTTTGAGATAAAGATCAAGGAGCTGAATTCTACATATATGCAACCGTTCAATTAATATTGGCATCACACGCTTCATCAGCTCAAAGCCTAAATCATGATCGGCCTCACATTTATGTCTGAGACAGACTGCATTCAAAACGACGGCCTTAGTGTCGTCAAGCGCTTTGGCGTCATAGGTCCAACGATAGGGAGCAACTAGCCAGTTCACCCCGAACACCTCACCTGCGCCAACCGTCAAAAAAGTGCGAGCGCCGCGTCCCGGCGATGAAATCTGCAGCGCGACATGACCTTGTAACAAGACGTAGAACTGGTCTGCCTGATCATCCTCGTGACAAATATATTGACCAGCAGAAAATTCTATCTCTTGAGCGCAGCTTGCTACAAGGTCAATAACTTCTGGTGCTAGCCCTTTAAAAAAGGCATGTTGTGATAACATAGATGCTTGTTCAGGAGCCATAGGCTTTATCCTAATTGATCATCGTAGATTACTTTTGTTTCTTGGGTCAGATCGATGCCAACGGGACACCAAGTGATACACCGCCCACAACCAACACATCCAGAAGCGCCAAATTGATCAACCCATGACGACAATTTATGTGTCATCCACTGACGATAACGAGCAGCGGTGCTGCCACGCGCAGCACCGCCATGCAGATATGAAAAATCTAAGTTAAAACACGAATCCCAACGCCTCTCACGCGAGAATTCTTCCATTTTTAGATCACTCACATCCTCCACCGTCGTACAAAAACACGTCGGACAGACCATTGTGCAATTGGCGCATGATAGACATCGCGATGCAATTGTATCCCAATGGGGATGCTGAAGGTTTTGCGACAAAAGCCTAGCAATATTTGTATCCGGCATCGCACGCCCCATATTTGCGGCTGTCTGCGCAACAATTTCCTGTCCGGTCTCGATCTCTTCAGGAGTAGCCGAGCGATGTGGGATTTTTTTTAGAATTTTTTCGCCGGCTTCAGAATTAGATCGAACAAGAAAAATATGATTAGGCGTTAAAATCTCAGTCAAAGCGAGATCGTAATTTCCCTCAACTGACGGCCCGGATTGCATTGAGACACAAAAACATGACCCACCTGCTCGCGCGCAATCAACCGCAAGAATAAAGGCGTTATCTCGCCTGATCTTATAGGCCCCATCGACAACGCCGCTATGAATTAATACCTTATCCTGCAATGCAATCGCTTTAACCTCACAGGCGCGCACGCCAATGAAAGCTGTTTTAACGGATGGCGGCTCAGGCGGCGTAATATGGATCTCTTCTGAGTGCTTGTTAGCTCGCCATAGCTGGAGCTTAGGGAGATGTAGAAATTTTTTCCATGAATGCGGCCCAACTACATAATGAAAGAGAGACGGCGCTTCTGTTTTATGTGTCTGGTAGCCACCTGGCGTTTGTATGTCAGTTATCCCACGCGGGAGCGCATCAAGTCCCTCAACCTGGTCGTAAACAATAACCCCATCCTGCAACTGTGGTGCGATCAATGCATGTCCATCTTCTCGCAAATTCTCGAGCAATATCTGCAAGTCATCAAGCGTCAGAACATTAATGTCGGTCAAACGCTTATTCTCCTTACTTTGTAATAAATGCTTACAGTATGCATCATAGAGCAAGAACTTATCAGAAGTCGCGCTTATCAAATTTGCGCCTTGCGCTTCTTTTAAAAACGCTCAGCGAGTTCACCAGACATCACACAAATTCTTACGCC
>DHWC01000113.1:0-3022 GCA_002412985.1 Methylocystaceae bacterium UBA5192
AACGCCTTATTAGCCTGAGCAGCGCTATTGTTTAAGCGGATAAAAAAATTACAGAACTGACGAAAATATTTCGCCATCGTCATCTAAATCTGCTAAAAAGCAGTGTTCGCGCGGGACTATATGACATTCATAACGCATACCTCATAACTTCTTACCGGTTACGCTAAGTCAACCGATAGAGAGTCGTGGGCGCAAGAGTTTGACATAAGAGTCTTGCCGGTTTTGGCGGAGACGAGCAGGTAACATGAGCAAAGGTAGAGATTTCCGGGGTCCGCGTAAGCGCGGTTTTGATGATGACGCCCCGTTTGGATATGATGCCCCAAGACAAAGTCGGCCACCTCGGTCCCCATTTGGTGGCGGTGGTTTTGGAGACGCCCCGCCTCCGCCGCCGATGGAAGGTCCCTCCGTCGAAGCCATTGTTAAATGGTTTAAAAATGACAAGGGCTTTGGTTTCGTCGAACTCGGCAATGGCACAGGCGACGCCTTTCTTCATATTGGCGCTGTTCAAGCTGCTGGTTATGACTCTTTGCCTCCCGGCGCAAAACTTGAAGTTCAAGTAACCAATTCTGTTAAAGGACAGCAGGTTGCGCGCGTTTTGAGCGTAGACCTTGAAGGGGCTGCTGAGCGCGCTCCTCCCCCACCTCCTCGCAGCGGCGGATTTGGTGGCGGTAGAGATAGAGATGGCGGCGGTTACGGCGGCGGCCGTGACGGCGGCTATGGCGGCGGCGGTGGCGGCTATGATAGTCCGCGTCCTCGTCGTCAGGCGCCAGATCCCTCAACTGCCATACCAGTTTCTGGTACTGTTAAATGGTTTGATGAGACCAAAGGCTTTGGTTTTGTTCAATCAAACGATGGCGGTAAAGACGTCTTTGTTCATATTTCTATCCTTGGCCCATCTGGCTTGAACAGACTTCTCGAAGGACAGCCTGTGACCATGCAAGTGGTGGATACAGCAAAAGGCCGCGAAGCGTTGTCAATCAACCTGGCCTAACTGACGCATCTTTGTGATGTCTTTGCGCCGCGTCTTTTTATTAAAGACGCGGCGTTTTTTTTAAACTCTTTAAGCGACGCCCCATGTCACATGCCATCAATCGACTGGTTGAAATTATGGCAACCCTGCGAACGCCGGTAACCGGTTGTCCGTGGGATTTAGAGCAAAATTTCTCATCCATCGCGCCCTATACGCTTGAAGAAGCTTATGAAGTTGTTGACGCTATCGAGCGAAACGACATGAGCGATCTAAAAGAGGAGTTGGGCGATCTACTCTTACAAGTGGTTTTTCATGCAAGGATGGCGGAAGAAGAAAATTGTTTCGATTTTAATGACGTCATTGATGCTATTTGTGAGAAACTGATCCGTCGACATCCTCATGTCTTTGGCGCGCAAGACGGGATGACTTCAGAAGCCGTTTTGCGTCAATGGGATGAGATAAAGGCGGAAGAGAAGCGGTTAAAACAAACGCGTCAGCCCACTAGTCTCCTTGATGGCGTGCCCCTCGCCTTTTCAGCATTAACGCGAGCTGTAAAATTACAAAAGAAAGCTTCAAATGTCGGATTTGATTGGAATAACCCCCTGCTCGTCCTTGAAAAAATTCGTGAAGAAACTGAGGAAGTTGCTGCAGAGCTAAAGACGACTGCGTCATTGCCGACGCCACAATTGGAAGAAGAAATTGGCGATCTACTCTTCGTTATTTCTAATCTTGCCCGCCATGTGAACGTAGACCCAGAACAAGCGTTAAGGGGAGCTAATAAAAAATTCGAGCGGCGCTTTCATCATATAGAAGCGCGACTGAAGGAGAAGGCGCAGACACCCGCTGAAGCAAGTTTGGCTGAAATGGAACTTTTGTGGCTTGAGGCAAAAAAAAGCGAGAAATAAAGCTTCGCTCGGGCTAAGCCGCTCCTAACTCGAAGCGCTTTCTAACCTCAGCCTCTCGTTCAGGCGCTATGCGAATTGTGACGTGCGTTGCGCCATTTTTCTTCAAATTCCGTGCTAAGACTTCTGTATGGGCGTAAAGCCAAGCCAGACCTTTTCCATCTTCAGGGGGTATTTCGACACTGAGCGTCAATCGATTGACCGCGAGAATTGCTTCAATACGAGCAAGCAGACTATCCAACCCCTCACCTGAAACTGCTGAAACCAGCATAGGCCGCTTATTTTTAGCAAAACCTCGGGCGGCGAGCGTAAGGGCTTCTCGTCTTTCCTGATCTAACGCATCAATCTTATTCCAAACCTCGATTATCCGCTCCTCATCTTCACTCTTTAAACCCAATTCATCTAAGATTTGCTCCACATCATGCGCTTGAGCGTCAGAGTCTTCATGCGAGACGTCGCGCACATGCAGAATGACATCCGCTAAAGTGACTTCTTCCAACGTAGCGCGAAAAGCTGAAATCAGCATCGTCGGCAAGTCAGAAATAAAGCCGACCGTGTCTGACAAGAGCGCTTTCCCGCCATGGGTTAGTTTGACCTGTCTCAACGTCGGATCAAGGGTTGCAAAAAGCATATCCTGGGCGAGCACATCGGCCTGGGTGAGACGGTTAAAGAGGGTTGATTTGCCGGCGTTCGTATAGCCAACGAGTGCGATCACTGGGTAAGGAACATCTCTGCGGGTCTTGCGATGAAGTCCACGCGTTCGCTTTACCTTCTCGAGATCTTGCTCGATTTTTCGCATCCGTTCGGCAATTAGCCGGCGATCCGTCTCGATTTGGGTCTCGCCGGGGCCGCCTAGAAAGCCAAATCCGCCGCGCTGGCGTTCAAGATGCGTCCATGAGCGAACCAGGCGTGATTTTTGATAAGCGAGATGTGCGAGCTCAACCTGTAGGGATCCCTCTCGAGTGCGAGCCCTCTCTCCGAATATTTCAAGGATTAAGCCAGTGCGATCAATGACTTTAACATCCCACGCCCGTTCTAGATTGCGTTGTTGGACGGGGGAGAGCTGGCAATCCATACTCACAATTGCAATATCATTCTCCTTGATGAGCGCGGCGAATTCCTCAACTTTTCCTTTTCCAAGGTAGGTCGC
>DHWC01000113.1:3401-12032 GCA_002412985.1 Methylocystaceae bacterium UBA5192
AGGCCTTCAGCCTCGTCTAACCGCGCCTCAGGATGGCGAGACGTCGCATTGAGCGCCTCTTTTGAATGATAGGGACCTATGACAAGCGTGCGCGCCCCGCCAACGCTCGCTGTTGGAAGCTCTGGTGAGAATGTTGAACTCAACAAATTACCTTGGCTTTTCGCCGTCTTCCTCGCCTGGCTCAAACATTTGGACCGGGTGTCCAGGCATAATTGTCGAGATAGCGTGCTTATAGACGAGTTGGGAATGCCCATCTCGACGCAATAAAAGACAGAAGTTATCAAACCAAGTTACAATGCCTTGTAACTTAACGCCATTTACCAGAAAAATTGTGAGGGGAACTTTGTTTTTTCTTACAAAATTTAGAAAAGTATCTTGAAGATTTTGCATTTTCTCTGACGACATCGGCTGTCCTGTTCTATTATTGTTGTTGAGCCGAGCGGTTTAGAGCCGCCCCTTCCCAGGATTGATTATTATTTTTTTGGCCGCATCTTTGGATATTAGAGCCTCTCTGAAGCTTGAGCGCAAGACACAAGTCTATCCGGCTCACTTTGAAAAAGCGGCCGGCTTATACCTAATCTAATCTATGAAATATTATTCATAATAGACTGATTTTATGAGTCAACAGACAGTGACTTAAGCTTTCTATGTAAGGCCGATCGCTCCATTCCGATGAATTCCGCTGTGCGGGAAATATTGTTTGAAAAACGGTTCAATTGAGCAACGAGGTATTCTCGTTCGAAAACTTCGCGCGCTTCACGCAGCGGTAGGCTCATTAATTTCTCGCCCTTTACGCCCGCGGGCGTTGCGGGAACGAGCTCACCAACATCAGCAGGCAGCATGTCAGCTGTTATTGTTGCGCCAGGTTCGCCAGCGGTGAGGATCATTAGACGCTCGACATTGTTTTTTAATTGCCGAATGTTGCCGGGCCAATCGTGAAGCTGCAAAACCGCCAACGCGTCTTCAGCAATTTGACGGCGCGGCATGCCAGAGGCAGCAGACATATTGTCCATGAAATATTCAATTAATGCGGGAATGTCTTCACGCCGTTCGGCTAAGGAAGGTACGCGGATCGGCACGACAGCAAGCCGATGGAACAGGTCTTCCCTCAGTGTCCCGTCTTCAATGGCGAAGGCGAGATCGCGGGCTGAGGAGGAAATGACGCGAACATCGACTTGTACTTTTGTTGTGCCGCCAACGCGCTGGAAGGACTGATCCACCAAAACTCTCAGGATCTTGGCCTGGGTGTCCATGGGCATGTCGGAGATTTCATCAAGAAATAACGTGCCGCCATGCGCCTCTTCTAGAGCGCCAACTTTACGTTCGCCGCCAGAGCCTTCCCGCCCAAAAAGCTCAACCTCCATATTTTCTGGTGTGATCGTTGCAGAATTAATCACAACGAACGCGCCGGCGGCGCGGGAGGAGGCCTCATGAATACATCGCGCAGCAAGTTCCTTGCCGGTTCCCGGCGCGCCGGTAATCATGACACGTGAGTTCACTGGGGCGACGCGCGCGACTAGCTGCTGTAGTTGATGTGCAGGCGGAGAGGAGCCGACTATTTGATCGAAGGCGCCTGCCCTTTGCCGCAAGGCTGAAATTTCCCGACGGAGCTGATACGCCTCCAACGCGCGTTCGGCGACAAGAACCAATCGATCAGATTTAAAAGGTTTTTCGATGAAATCATATGCGCCAATTTTAATGGCGCTCACGGCGGTTTCAATGTTGCCATGGCCAGAAATCATGACAACAGGCAAGCCTTTGTGTTGTTGTTGGATTTCTTCAAGGACCTGAAGTCCGTCAAGTCGCGATCCTTGAAGCCAAATATCGAGAAAAACAAGATGTGGGCGTCTTGCAGCGATTGCGGCAAGCGCTTCGTCAGCGTCTTTGGCCGTTCGCGTTCCATGACCTTCATCACTCAGGATACCTGCGACTAACTCCCGAATGTCCGCCTCATCGTCGACAATGAGAATATCGCTCGCCATTACGCCTCGCCCCTTTTGATCATCTTCTCATCATCTATAGTCGCGGCTTCTTGCGACACATCAGTCTTATGCTCTTGAGGAGCCAGTGGGAGGATCATCCTCACACAAGCGCCCTTCCCGCTTGGCGCATCGAGTAATTCCAGCCGCCCACCGTGATCTTCAATGATTTTAGCGACAATTGGCAAGCCAAGACCAGTGCCTTCAGATCTAGTTGTCATATAAGGCTCAAGCAAACGTTGCCGATTCATAGCCGGAAAACCTTTGCCATTGTCAATTATATCGACTTCCGCCCATTCGTCATGAAGCGCGACTTTAACCTCGACGCGTCCTGTTTCTTCATTAGCCCCCTCTTCCCGGGCGCCAATACCTTCTATGGCGTTTTTAATCAGATTGGTCAGAGCTTGCGATAAGAGGCGGCGGTCAAATTGCGCGAAAGTCGGGGTTGTTGGGAGGTTTTCGACAATCTCGATGTCCGCATTGCCAACACGCATCAGAAAGATGACTTGGCGAATGCAGGCATTGAGATCATCGCGTTCGGGCTTTGCTTTAGGCATGCGCGCGAAGGAAGAGAATTCATCGACCATGCGCTTAATATCGTCTACCTGACGAACGATCGTGTCCGTGCATTGGTCAAAAATATCTCTATCTTGCGTAATTAATCGACCATATTTGCGTTTAAGACGTTCAGCTGAAAGTTGGATTGGCGTTAGCGGGTTTTTAATTTCATGGGCGATGCGCCGGGCGACATCCGCCCAGGCGGAGGTGCGCTGCGCAGTGATCAGATCCGTAATATCATCAAGCGTCACAACGAAGTTTTTCTGATCTCCTTCAGCATGAGCGGATGTCACGCGTATATTAAATGTGTGTTCAGATATACCGCGTTTGAGCGTGATTTGGCTTTGAACTGACCGGGGGAATACCTCAGCCGCGTCAAGTACAATTTGTTCAATTTCAGGGATTGCGTCACGAATAGCCGCGCCGACCGTCGCCTGGCCTTGCGCCTCTGTCAAAGACAATTCCTCAGCAGAGCGATTAATCACAGTCACGCGATTGGTTGAGTCGACGCCAATAACAGCAGCCGGCACGCCAGCTAAAACAGCTTCGGTGAATTCACGGCGTTCGTCATTGATCCGATTAGCTTCTATCAACCTACTTTGACGCGAATCCAATTCCGCCGTCATTTTGTTAAACACGTCTCCAAGTCGAGCCAATTCGCCATGAGAGCGATCTACATTGACTTGAACGTCAAAATTACCGGCCGAGACCTCATCGGTCGCTGCAATGAGTGTGCGAATAGGCGACATTAATCTATCAGCAAAATCTAATCCAAACCAAATTGATGAAAGCAACATAATCGTTGTTAGCAATGCATACATTAAAACAAACGCTCGTTGCACTGCTGAACGAAACGCGTCGAAGGCTTCATATTTATTAATCAGGTTTTGGGTCTCTTTTGGAAATTCTATTGCAAATGGATCAATCGGGCGCGTCACATAAAGGAATGTATCCGTGAAGGCGCTGAGAGAACGTAGGGCGACAAAGCTTTTTCCATCATCAATCATCAAGCAGAGCGGTTCGCCGGTTCTGGCGTTATCAAATTCAGACTTTGGCGGCGCAATAACAATTGCAGAAGCATTTTCTGCAACATCAACGCGGTCAACAATTTCGCCATTGGACTTCACTAAGGCGGCAACGGAAAATCCCAGGAAATAGGCGCGTGTCGCAAAGACTTGATGGAAATAAGTCCGGTCAGAAGTAAAGAGCATCCGAGCGCGATCGAGATCCGAAGCGGTTAATTGGGCCTCTTGAAGTAGCGCTTGGCATTGGCTGGACTGAAAAGCCTCTGCAGCCTTAGCAGTGTTATGAACAAATAATCCTACACTCGACATAAAAGTAGGATTAAGCGCGCGTTCGAGAGTCATGGAACCCGCGATAGCCAATAGAACGGCAGGCACAAGGGTGATGACAGCAAAGATGCCGACTATACGCACATGAAGTCGTGCGGCCGACTCTCCTCGTCGCCAGACGCGATAAAGCCGAAAGGCTTTGATGATCACCATCACGAGTAGAATGGTGACCAAGGCGCCATTGCCGACGAATAAGGCGATCATCCGCCCATCCGTGGGCGATGTTTTTCCAAATTTTGAGACGAGTAAAAATGTGGCTAGGGCGCAAGCAGCTGCGCCGACCGCTATAAGCGGGCCGATCCATGCGCGTGCAGCCGCCGCGCTCGGTTCCTGAGCCGATGCATTCTCGGTTAATGCCATGATTTGTCTATAGGCTGAGCTGGAGGGGGTGGCAATTGCCGATGCTCCGTCCAGTTGAGCGGGCCGCGCCCTGGGAGGGCGTATTTCTTAACGAGGCAAGCGCATTAAGCGAATGTCCAAATCATTGACTTTTTTTCGTAGCGTATTGCGGTTAAGGCCAAGTAATTCAGCAGCTTTAATTTGATTGCCGCGCGTCGCGGCTAATGCCGCGGTGATCAGCGGTATTTCGATTTCTTTCAATATTCGATGATAGAGGCCTGGCGGCGGCAATTGCTCACCGCAATCCCGAAATAGCTTCGCGAGGTGCCGCTCCACTGATGTGGACAAGGTTTGCCCGTGATCGCTCTCATTAAAACTGACGCCGGTTGATGGACCGCTTGAATCTGGCGGCGGCTGATGAAAGTCTTGGTTGAGCTCTGTTTCAACCAACGAATCCGAGATCATTTCCTGCGGATGGAGTGCAGCCAATCGACGGATAAGATTTTCAAGTTCGCGAATATTGCCAGGCCAGCGATATTTTTTCATCCGCTCGAGAGCGGCCTGATCTATATATTTTTGGGGTAAGCCTTCATTCACGACAGCTTTAAAGAAGTGGTTGACCAGATCTGGAATATCTTCGGTGCGTTCGCGAAGGGGAGGCAGTCTTAAGGGAACGACATTGAGGCGGAAGTAGAGATCTTCGCGAAACAAACCTTGCTGAATTAAAATCCGCAAGTCTTTATTAGTCGCGGCTATGATCCGCACATTTGTTTTGATCGGCGTGCGGCCGCCAACTGTTGTATATTCGCCTTGTTGCAACACACGCAAAAGCCTTGTTTGGGCTTCCATGGGCATGTCGCCGATTTCATCCAGAAATAGCGTGCCTCCTTCGGCTTGTTCAAAGCGACCAGCTGACCGCTGACTTGCGCCAGTAAAAGCTCCCTTTTCGTGGCCAAATAGCTCACTTTCAATCAAATCGCGGGGGATAGCCGCCATGTTAACTGCGACGAAGGGCCCTTTTTTCCGTTTTCCATAATCATGAAGCGCGCGGGCAACGAGTTCCTTGCCCGTGCCTGACTCGCCGTTAATCATAACGGTGAGGTCGGTCTGCATTAAGCGCGCGAGCGAACGATAGATTTCCTGCATCGCTGGCGAGCGGCCAACTAAAGGCATTCCCTCGAGTTCTTCTTGTTCTTCATTCTTTGTGGATTTGCGCGGCTCCGCCATCGCGCGCCCAACGATACTTACGAATTCTTTTAAATCGAAGGGCTTTGGCAAATAGTCGTAAGCGCCGCGTTCTGAGGCGCGAATGGCCGTCATGAACGTATTTTGCGCGCTCATCACAATAATTGGCAATTCAGGCCGGAGTTTTTTTATTCTTGGAAGTAATTCGAATGCGTTTTCGTCAGGCATGACGACGTCAGTGACGACTAAATCCCCTTCCCCAGCTTGAACCCAACGCCATAACGTCGCCGCTGTTCCTGTGGTGCGTACTTCATAACCTGCGCGCGAGAGTGCCTGGGCGACAACGGTGCGGATAGCTGCGTCGTCATCCGCAACAAGTATTTCCCCACGATTCATAAATACGAACTCCCAGGCTCAAAAAGAGTGATCAGTTATTCTTGGATGGTGAAAGGACGGGCCTAACAGGCTCCGGGCGATACATGGGCATTAAAATTCTAAATACTGTTCTGCGCATTACTGAGTCGCATTCAATGACCCCGCCATGGTCGTTGATAATCTTGGCTACCAGTGCAAGACCTAGGCCAGTTCCAGAGGCCTTTGTTGTGATGAAGGGTTCAAAAAGATTGGCCGCTATATCCTGAGGGATGCCTGGCCCATTATCCTTTACGCTTAATTCCAAAGGCAGGCCCACGGGGTTTTTCTCGCCAAAAGTTCTAAAACTCACGCCGGGGCGAAAGGCCGTTTTTAACGTAATCTCTCCATCGACTGCGTCGCCTATGGATTCTGCGGCATTTTTAACGAGATTGAGGAAGGCCTGAATGAGGAGATCGCGGTTGGCATATAAGGGCGGCAAGGACGGGTCATAGTCCTCAATAAAACGCAAATTGCGCGCAAATCCGCTTTGGGCGATTTGTTTAACGTGATCGAGAACAGAATGGATGTTGACTTGTTCTCGTTTCAAAGGCCTTGCGTCTGAGAAAACCTCCATACGGTCGACTAGACGCACAATGCGGTCTGTTTCCTCGCAAATCAATCGCGTTAAGGCGCGATCAGAGTCATTAAGGCTTGTCTCTAATAATTGTGCCGCGCCGCGTATGCCGGAGAGCGGATTTTTTATTTCATGGGCCAACATAGACGCCATTCCAGAAACTGATCGAACTGCATTTCTGTGATTGAGCTGTCGATCAATTTTATCAGCAATGGTTCTTTCCTGAAGCATCACGATTACCCGGCCGTCTAATTCTGGCAATGGCGCGCAATGAACATCAACGCGACGATCGAGTTCTTGGCCGGGGCGACCAACCTCAATTTTATATTCATTGATCGGCGCGCCACGCGCATGAACTTGTTCAATCAGCGTAATGAGTGGGGAACCAAAGGGGAGCAAACGATCAATTTTTTGACCGATCAGCAATTGTCTGCCCAATTCAAAAAAGGCTTCGGCTGCCGCATTTGCTTCGGCGATATACCCCTCATGAGTGACGGTGATTAAGGCTGTTGGAAGAGACTCAAAAATACCCGCTAATAATCGAGATTGTGATATGTCTATATTTTGATTTTTATTAGCTTCAGTTACGGTTGATTTAACAGTCATGCTGCAGCCTCAGCGTAATCGCCTAAAAAAATCACATCAATTAAATCATAGGCTTCATTAACGGATGCTGTTGTTATGAGTTTTTGTTTTAATTTATAAATCGCTTCATTTGTCGCTTCAAAACTATGTTCGACATAGGCTGCGAGATGTTTACGAGCGTGTCGTAAGCCCGCCTCGCCCATCATTCCAACAAGTCCCTGAAGATGTTCCTTGACGATACTGCCGCGTTTTTCAAACGACAGGCTTTCTCGTTGCGCGCCGGCTGATAAAAAATAAGCAATGTCGCCAACAAGCCAGGGACGCCCAATCGCGGCGCGACCTATCATAAGCGCGTCAGCTCCTGATGCGTTTAACATTGTGCAGGCGTCTTCAATTGACGCACAATCGCCATTGGCGACTACGGGAATACGCACCGCAGATTTAACGTGTCTAATAGCCCGCCAATCGGCCCGACCTGAGTAGAACTGCTGTCGGGTGCGGCCGTGAACCGTAATCAGCGATACGCCCTCGCCTTCCGCGCGACGCGCTAATTCAGGAGCGTTAATGGAATTTTCGTCCCATCCCAGACGCATCTTAAGCGTTATTGGAATTTTTACAGCCCGCCGCGCTGAAACAATCAAAGCAGTTGCTTGATCTAAGTCGCGCATCAGGGCGGCTCCAGCCATTCCGCCCGTTACGCGTTTGCAAGGACAGCCCATATTGATGTCGATCCAGTCAGCTCCGCTCGCTTCGGCATGTTGTGAGGCTATTTCGATATCGCGCACATCTCTGGCGGCGATTTGAATAGCGCGTGGCGCTAAGCGGGGCTGTCGGCAATCTGAACGAAGTCGATGTTGTGTCTCTCTATCGCCGCGAATAATGCCACTGCCTGTAATCATCTCACTGACCGTGGCGCTAGCTCCATGGCGCTCAGCCATTGCGCGCATAATAAGGTCTGTGACGCCGGCCATAGGAGCGAGGAGGACGCGGCCCTTGAGGGAGACCTCGCCAACCTTTATCAGTCCAGGATCAACTGGATCGCCTAATTTCTGGGCATCAAACATCTTGCCCGTCTTATAAGCAATGCCTGTTTCTATGGCAATGGGACAAAATGCCTCGAAATTTGACGAGGCTGGAGAAAAACGACACAGAGCCAGAATGACTGAAAATGCGCCTACCCTCAGAGCAAAGAATACGATCGCCTATTTAGTCGTTGCCGCGGGACGGGGTTCTCGCGCCGGAGAAGGCTTACCCAAACAATATCGATCCTTAGGCAATCGAGCCGTTCTTTCTCATACGCTTTCAGCCTTACACGCTAGCGCGCCCGAGGCCGTGATTCAGGTTGTGATCCATCCTGATGATCAGAGCCTTTATGACGATTGTCTTGTGAATTTGGAGCCCCTGGCGCACACCAGGCTGCAGCCGTCTGTATTTGGCGGAGCAACACGGCAGGAAAGCGTAAAGCTTGGTTTAGAAGCATTGGCGAAACTGACGACGCCGGAAATCGTTCTTATTCATGACGCTGCCCGCCCTTTTGTGGATCGGGACATTGTTGAGCGCGCGGTCAAAGCTGCGCAAAAATATGGCGCAGCCGCTCCTGGCGTCGCCCTAACTGATACAGTCAAGCAGGTGGATGATCAGCTTA
>DHWC01000113.1:12411-18927 GCA_002412985.1 Methylocystaceae bacterium UBA5192
TTTCAATTTCTAGTGATTCTAGAGGCGCACCGAAAGGCTGCTGATAGTCATCGGGAATACACGGATGACGCGATGATTGCAGAATTTGCTGGCCATGGCGTGCATCTCTTTTTGGGGGACACAAAAAATTTCAAACTCACTACGCCAGAGGATTTTGATCGCGCTATGGAAATAATTAACCGTCAAACTTACGCTGATTTACCAGATATTCGTACCGGACAGGGCTATGACGTGCATGCATTTGAGCCTGGCGATCGGGTATGGCTTGGCGGCGTTGAGATCCCTCACTCCTTCAAGCTTGCCGGCCACTCCGACGCTGATGTGTTGTTGCATGCGATCACGGACGCCATCTTGGGCGCCATCGCAGAGGGAGATATTGGCGCGCATTTTCCACCAAGCGATCCACGCTGGAAGGGCGCAGAGTCTAAAATATTTCTGGAGCATGCATGTCAGCGCGTTAGAGAAAGAGGCGGAATAATTGCGCATCTCGACGCAACCATTATTTGTGAAGCGCCTAAAATTGGTCCGCATCGAGATCGTATACGACAGACCCTTGCCGCTCTTATGGCGCTTGAGGTTGATAGAGTTGCAATTAAGGCGACAACAACGGAAGGTCTTGGATTTACTGGACGCAAAGAGGGGATTGCAGCCTTAGCGATCGCAACAATTCGTTTGCCGCCTAAATGAAATACCCATTATTAAATTTGGATCATTGGTGATTAGATGATCCATATTATTAGAAATATTTTTATTGATGAAGCTGATATTTCATATGAATTTCTGAGATCTTCGGGTCCAGGCGGACAAAATGTGCAAAAGGTAGAAACATGTGTGCGTTTGAGATTTAATGCTAAAGATTGTCAAAATTTGTCATTCGAAATAAGCCAAAAATTAATAAGAATTGCGGGTCGTAAAGCTACGAAAGAAGGGATAATCCTAATCGAGGCGCAGCGCTATCGCACTCAACAACGCAATCGAGAGGATGCGCTAGAACGGCTCAAAAGCCTCATTGTCAAAGCTGCGGAACCCCCCTCCCCGCCCAGGATCAAAACAAAACCGACATATGGCGCGAAACTGCGTCGATTAGAGGGAAAAAAGTTAAGAAGCACCGTCAAAAATCTTCGTGGCCGCCCTGCGCAGGATTGAAATGGGGCTTGGGTTTTGAGGGACCGATATTGAAATCATTACTCTACGACAAAGCGCAGGAAATTATCGCGCGCGCCCAAAAGATTAATGTGACCCTAGCTACGGCAGAGTCCTGCACGGGGGGGATGGTCTCTGCTATCCTGACAGAGATCCCTGGCGCGTCAGCTGTCTTTGACAGAGGCTTTATTACTTACTCAAATCAGTCGAAGTCACAAATGTTGGGGGTTGCTGATGAAACCCTAACAAAATATGGCGCTGTTAGTGCGCAAACCGCATGTGAAATGGCCTTCGGCGTCCTGAAGAATTCTAAAGTTGATTGCGCCGTATCGATCACGGGTATTGCCGGTCCAGGCGGCGGCACAATTGAAAAGCCCGTTGGTCTTGTTTTTTTTGGTTATATCAAACGCGGCCAACCAGTTAAATTTTTAGAGAAAAGATTTGAGGCGTCCTCTCGAGAGATAATCCGTCTTGAAGCGACAAAACAAGCGTTAGACTTATTATGTTTATTGCTTATAAACTAAGCTTTTGATTTAAAGATTATATCTGCGCGTTTAGCAAAGGCTTCTGTATAATTATGTACCGCCTTATCAAACATCGCGCCCATGATCAGTCCAAGCGTTATGCTTTTGAACTCATATTCAATAGTAAAGTCGACAAGACAGCGGTTTAAGGCAGAGTCTTGGTCCATTGCTTTAGTAAATCGCCAGCATGTCTTGAGGTGACGAAATGGGCCATCTATCGCTATGACATTTATTTCAAAATTATTTTCATCACAGACGACTTTGCTTGAGTAGCGTTCACACACTGCCTTAAAACCAACAGTCATCTCAGCTACAATCGTAACCACCCCAGGTGAAGTTGCGTGCCGGCTCTTTATCCGCATTTTCTCACAAAGAGGAACAAAACTCGGATAATTTTCTACATCACTCACCAATTGAAACATGTCGGATGAGCTATGGGACACAATTTTTTTTGTATGATATCTCTTCATTTTTGATATTTTGAATATGGGGTGAGAGTATGGAGCGTGAGGTTCTTGATAAGGAGCTTAGATCTTTTTAAATTATTACATCAGGTGATTTTGTCTATCATGCTTCAATTTATCAAAATCTTCGGAAGCATGATAGGACGAACGCGTCAATGGCGAAGCCGCTACGAGTTTGAATCCTCGTGTTTGGGCGAGTTCTTTTAGAGCAATAAACTCCTCCGGCGGAAGGTAGCGAGAAACAGGGTGGTGTTTACGGCTAGGGGCTAAATATTGACCTAGTGTTAAGAAATCTACATTTGCACATCGTAAATCATCCATAACTTGCAAAATTTCATTCCTATTTTCGCCAAGACCAAGCATGAGTCCAGATTTTGTAACCATTGTAGGCGCGAGCTCTTTCACGCGTTGCAGCAATCGAATCGAGTGAAAGTAACGTGCGCCAGGTCGTACAACTGGATAAAGCGAGGGAACTGTTTCTATGTTATGATTAAAAACATCTGGGTTTGCCTCAATGAGTTTTTCTATGGCCCCAGTTTTTTTTAAAAAATCTGGCGTAAGAATTTCTATAGTAGTTTGAGGGCATTGGGATCTAATCGCTTGTATGGTCGCAGCAAAATGCTCTGCTCCGCCATCAGCAAGATCATCCCGGTCAACAGACGTGATCACGACATGAGTGAGTGCAAGCGCTTTTGTTGCTGCTGCAACACGGTCTGGTTCTTCTTTGTCTAAAGCTTGAGGTCGACCCGTAGCCACATTACAAAATGCACAAGCTCGCGTACAAATGTCTCCAAGGATAAGAAACGTTGCGTGTTTCTTTTGCCAACACTCGCCAATATTTGGACACGCAGCTTCCTGACAGACTGTGGTTATTTTATACTCATTAAGCAAATCATGCGTTTGATTCCAGCTCTGATTTCCTGGAGCCTTTACGCGGAGCCAGTTTGGTTTTGGTATGGGATCGTGATCTGGACGAAAAGCTTTCTCAGGATGGCGCAGTCTGTCTTCATGAGACAAATTTGGTTTGTAAGTTACGTTGTTTGTCACACGGATAACCTTACTCACTCTAATAAAAATTATGCGCTTACAGTTTTTTGCTCAGTTCGAGCCAACTAATTGGCTTTTTCCTAAAGGTATTCTACTTCCAATACGCCAGGCACAGCCCGAAGCGCATGTGCTGTTTCGGGATTGACTGAATATCCGCCTGGTAATCGGATCTCTATTTCTTCTGGGGCTTTTTCGCGTTTAAAGAGGATAGAGACCTCTCCCTCGCCTTTTTTAGTTAACTTATTTTTTATATCTAATATTGGAGAGGCATTATTTAAAACAATCCGGATTCCTTTTTGAGCGCGCGCTGCAGCGATTTCTAACGATTCAACTGAGACAATGCGCGCGCGTACGTCTTCGCCATCTATCGAGGCGGAAAGCGTTAGTAGAACTGCTGCTCCTTTTTCGAGCTTATCCCTGAATTGATTTAGTCCCTCCTGAAACAGGATCGCCTCATACTGACCACTCACGTCTGAAAGCTGGACAATACCCATTTTAGAGCCGGACTTTGTGCGTCTTTCCGCTCTATCTAATACGACTGCCGCAAGTCTTCCCGCCGTTGCTCCTTTTTTGACATCTGTAACAAATTTACTCCATCGCGTAACGCGTAGCTTTGACATCAAAGATTCGTAAGCGTCTAGCGGGTGTCCGGAAAGAAAAAAGCCTGCTGCTTCGTATTCGCGCCTAAGAGTTTCAGCGATTGGCCAAGGAGGAACCTTTGGCAGCGCTAGGGTATCTGTTTCATCTTCGCCAAACAAAGCGTTTTGGCCCGCTTTTCGATCATCCGTATGCCGATTTGCCGCGGCTAGCAGGGTCTCAATTGACGCAAAAACACATGCTCGATCTGCTAATAATTCATCAAAGGCGCCGCATGAGGCAAGATTATCTAAAACTTTTTTATTAACTTCTCTCGGGTTTATGCGATTAGCAAAATCAGCAAGGTTTCTATAAGGATGCGCTCCTCTCGAACGAACGAGGGATTCTGCCTGGCCTTCGCCAACGCCTTTGATTGCTGACAGTGCATAGCGGATAGAATGCTTGCCCTCTTCATCAATAGCCACATCAAAATCAACGCCGGAACGACAGATTGAGGGGGGATCGACAGTAATGCCTATTCTGCGGGCCTCATCACGAAACTCAGCGAGCTTATCCGTCTGATTTTTATCAAAAGTCATGGATGCAGCCAGAAATTCAGCGGGATAATGGGCTTTAAACCAGGCAGTTTGGTAAGCTATGAGCGCATAGGCTGCAGCATGGCTTTTATTAAATCCATAGTCGGCGAATTTCGCTAGAAGATCAAAAATTTCGTTAGCCTTGTGTTTAGTTAAGCCTCTTTCAACAGCCCCCGAAACAAAACGATCGCGTTGGGCGGACATTTCTGACTTGATTTTTTTACCCATTGCGCGGCGAAGATTATCTGCCTCTCCAAGAGAATATCCTGATAAAACCTGAGCAATTTGCATGACTTGTTCTTGATAAATAATAACGCCAAATGTTTCTTTCAAAATTGGTTCAATTGCTGGGTGGATATAATCAGGTTCTTCATCGCCCAGTTTCACAGCGCAATATGTTGGTATATTCGCCATTGGACCCGGTCGATAGAGAGCAACTAAAGCAATGATATCTTCAAATCTATCTGCATGCATTTCAACAAGCGCTTTACGCATGCCGGCGCTTTCAAGTTGGAATACGCCGATTGTTTCGCCTCGACCAAGCATTGCATATGTTTCTTGATCATCTAAGGCGATATTTTCTAAATTAAACTCTGGACTGCGGCGTCGGACAAGATTACTTGCCATCGCAAGAACGGTAAGGGTTTTCAGTCCAAGAAAATCAAATTTTATCAGTCCAGCAGGCTCAACCCATTTCATGTTGAATTGAGTCGCAGGCATATCCGACTTGGGGTCGCGATAAAGCGGCGTTACTTCATGCAGTGGTCTGTCGCTAATAACAATACCTGCTGCATGTGTTGAAGCGTTAGAGTATAGCCCCTCTAAAGCGCCGGAAATTTTAAAGAGTCGGGCGACTTTCTCATCTTTTTCGACTTCTTCTCGTAATTTTTGCTCAGTTGCGAGCGCTTCTGCAAGCGTAATTGGCTTGGCTGGATTTTGAGGGACGAGTTTGGCGAGTTTATCGACATGCCCTAAGGGCATCTCAAGAACGCGTCCAACGCTTCTTAAAACGCCTCGCGCGAGAAATGATCCGAATGTAATGATTTGAGCAACGCGATCTTCCCCGTATCGCGCTCGAACGTAATCGATGACTTCATTGCGTCGTATCTGACAAAAATCAATGTCAAAATCGGGCATTGAGTTTCGTTCAGGATTAAGAAATCTCTCGAAAAACAAACCAAAACGAACTGGGTCTAGATCTGTGATCGTCAAGGCATAAGCAACAAGAGAGCCCGCGCCGGAGCCGCGACCGGGACCAACGGGAATATTCTGTGACTTAGCAAATTTAATGAAGTCAGCTACGATAAGAAAATAACCTGGAAATCGCATTTTTTCGATAACGTCTAATTCAAAGTTTAGCCGATTGAGATATTCTTCACTTGTGTGGCCAGGCGCTGGTCCGTGTAGTGCAAGGCGTTGCGTGAGCCCATCGTGCGACTGGCGGCGTAATTCCTGAGCTTCAATTTCATCAAGTGAGATGTCCGGTTTAATTTCTTGGATGAAACGCGGCATGATAGGTTTACGCGTTTGTGGTCGAAAAGAAACGCGACGCGCAATCTCAATTGTATTAGCTGTGGCCTCTGGTAGATCTGCAAAAATCTGCAGCATTTCCGCTTGAGTTTTAAAACGGTGTTCTTGAGAGACGCGTCGGCGATCGCTCACGCCAGTTACTGTACCGTCAGCAATACATAAGAGTGCGTCATGCGCCTCAAAATCGCTAATGGCGGCAAAATACGTCTCGTTTGCCGCCACTATTGGCAAGCCGCGGCGGTAGGCAAGATCGAGGAGTAAGGGTTCAATGTCTCTTTCTTGCTGAAGATTATGACGCTGTAATTCGATATAAAATTTATCTGCAAAGATCGTTTCAAGAATTTTTGCGCGTCGAAGAGCAAGCTCAGCGTTGCCGGTAGCAAATGCCCGATCGATCCCCCCAGCGGGACCGCCTGATAATGCGATTAGGTCTTCAGCATCCTCCTTTAAGCTTGATAAGGAAACATGCGGAAGATCGCCCTGCTCGGGTTCCAGATAGGCCCGCGATGCCACCCGCATCAAGTTTTTATAGCCCGCTTGCGTCTGCGCCAGTAAAACGACGTTGCCGAAGGATCTCTCCCGCATTATTGCGGAACTTGTATCGCCGTCAGCAAAGTCAACAGAAAGTTGAATGCC
>DHWC01000110.1 GCA_002412985.1 Methylocystaceae bacterium UBA5192
CTATTCTCTGAGGCGGTAAAAAAAATTCTTGCAAGCGTAGAAGCCCCACCACCGCCCGGCGGCTCCATGGACATTGGCCAAACATTCAAATTTCATCAATCAGCGCCTGAATAAATACCTACGCTGTGATGAACGATTAATCTTATTGGAGATAGTGCGATGACCTATTGGCGTCTCTTCCTTTTCACTTTGCTTGCAACCATCTCAATCGCTCGGGCGCAAGAAGCGGCGCAGCCTAGCGTTAATGGAGGAGAAAGCCTGAATAAGCCGGCCATGGCGAAACACGCCCCGCCAGCGTGTTCGGATCCAAAACCAGATTGCGCCATGACGATCTACCCAGCTTTTGATAAAAAGGGGCTTCTATGGGTTGCTTACTCTGTTGGCAAAACACTCTATGTCGCATCGTCTCAGGATCAAGCAAAAACCTTTTCCGTGCCGACGACAATTATAACGCTCTCTGATGGGATTATTGACGCACACGGCGATGCGCGTCCTAAAATAATTCCTCTTAACGACAATTCACTATTGGTGAGCTACACGACGCGTCCTGATAAAATGATGATTGGAACAATATTTACCGCTAAATCGTCTGATAACGGCAAGAAATTCTCGACGCCACAACCGATGCTGACGTCCGGAGGCCAGCGTTTCGACTCTTATGTTGTCACGCCAAAGGGGCGCATTTTTGCTGGATGGTTGGACAAGACGCATGCGGCGCAAGCAAAAGCTGAGGGCAAAGAATTTGCTGGTAGCGGCGTAGCCTTTGCCTGGTCAGATGATGGCGGCATGACGTTCAAAGGCAAGAACATTCTGATGGACCACGCTTGCGAATGCTGTCGTATGTCTGCGGCGCTCGGACGAGATGGCCTGCCAGTTTTTGCTTGGAGGCAAATTTTTGAAGGCGAAATTCGCGATCATTACGCTGCTAAGCTTTCCGCAAATGGCGTCAAACTAATTGGCGGTCGGGTGAGTAATGATGACTGGGCAATTAATAGCTGCCCACATCAAGGTCCTGCATTAGCTGTCGACACAAAGGGCGCGTGGCACATAGCTTGGTTCACTAAAGGTAAAAATAGACAAGGCCTTTTTTACGCGTTTAGCCGAGATGAAGGTAAAACATTCTCTACGCCAGAAAAGATCGGCGATGATGCGCATGCACCGGCCTTTGCCACTTTGCTTGCAACCAAAAAAGGACTCTATCGCGCTTGGAAAGAATTTGATGGCGCACAAACAGTCATCCCGATACAGAAATCAAACGATGGCGGAAAAAGCTGGAGCGCGCCTGAGATTCTGGCCTCGACAACAGAAGCCTCTGATCACCCCATTCTTGTCTCCTCAAAGGGGGATGTATTTCTTTCCTGGGGAACACATAAAGAAGGCTATCGTTTAATCCCCCTCCGTCTTGCAAAAAAGTAAGGACGATTGAGATAAAAATGCCACGCTCCTGTTCATTTCTTTATACGCTCAGCCTAACGCTGCTCAGCTTAATTTTATTGAGCGGCACTGGACTCAGCCTTGAGTTTAAGCCGTATGGGCGCGGCGATTTTGACCAGGTTGCACAATTACGAGAAAACCGCCCTCGTATCATTCACTATTGGTCTGTAACCTGCCCAGCCTGCATCGCAGAGCTCGGACAATGGACTAAATTTATTAATGAGCATCGGGATATTGATATTATTTTTATTAATACGGACGATGATGAAGATCGCGAGCGCGCCGCCGCACGTCTAGAAAAGAATGGGCTTTCGCGGGCAACGCATTATGGTTTTTCCGATAGTTTTGTAGAAAAGCTCTACTATGAGGTAGATAAAAGCTGGCGAGGCGAACTGCCTTTCACGGTCTTAATCTCTACAAATGGGCCTCGCGTAAACGTAACTGGCGCTCTTGATGATCCGCATTTTGTTGCTTGGCTCAATCAACTCAATGGCGTGAAAAAATAACTCACCTCAAAGTTCCCAGACGCTCAGGTCGACGGAACATGAATTTTTAAGCGGCTTGATTTTTGCGCGGCTTTAACATTTTTGAGTTCTGCGCCCCTACAGCCAGTCCGAGCACAATCAACAAATCCGCCGCCAGTAGCTTTGCCCCTAAGCGCAGCGCATCCCGGATGTCTTTAATCAACATCTGACATAAATCTTCCTGAGCGCGGCCATAATTATTGCGATAGGAAAGATAGAGCACGTCATGGCGTCGCGCATGTTCAACCTGAGGGATCGCGCCCAATGCGCAATTCTTCATCAAATCGGCATATTGCTCCAAACAGCTCGAAGGCTTCATAGCGGCAACCCCTGTTTCTTCAATAAGTTATACTTATTGATGTCAGTCAATTCTCGAGCGGAGCGAACCACTCGTAATTTCTACAGCAGGATTGGCGCCAGATAGGGCAGGGTTGGGCAAGCGGTAAAATACAGAACTTAACGCGTCGCTCCCGGCTCCCACAAGACATCGCCGCGATCGCGGTTCACATAACGCGATGCAACGAAGAGAAAATCAGAAAGCCGATTGATATAAGCAAACGCGGTAGGAGATAATTCCTCTCCCTTTGTTTCACCAAGCGTGACCATCACGCGCTCTGCGCGCCGACAAATTGTCCGGGCTACGTGCAAATGCGCCGCCGCTGGCATGCCACCAGGCAAAACAAATGATTTCAACGATGATAATTCACTATTGAGAAGATCAATATCTTTTTCAACATGCTCTACTTGCGATGGCGTAATAACCAGACGCATCTTTGGATCTATCGGCTTTTTTGCATCTATCGGCGTTGCTAATTCAGCGCCAAGATCAAATAATTCATTTTGAATGCGCGCAAGCATCTCATCTAGCGCAGCGTCCCGCGCTTCTATCGCTAAACGCGCAACGCCGATCGCTGCATTGGTCTCATCAATAACTCCGAAGGCCTCGACGCGAATATCGTCTTTTCGTCGACGCGCGCCTGTCGCGAGAGAAGTATCTCCGCCATCTCCGCCACGCGTGTATATTTTGTCCAGCTTAACCATCTTATCAGCGTCCTTTGGCGTAAATGACAATCATCGCCACGATAAGCGCTACAAATTGCAAACCGACCCGCCAACGCATCAGGATTTGTGAGCGATTAGCATCGCCGCGACGGAACATATTATAAAATCCGGCAATGAGCACTAATGCAACCGCACCCACGGCAAAGCCAACAAGAAGATTGAACACAAGCGTCATAATGCCTCATCCGTCTGAGCACTCGCTGTAAGGAAGCTCACCACAGAGCGCAAGTCTTACGGCTTTAACAAGCGCTGAAGATATTCGAGCTCCTCTACGGGTCGCTCTGGCTGACCTAACCGTCGCCTCAGTTCTTCCTGGAGTTGATGCGCCCGTTGAGCAGGCGGCAACCCAAGCGGATCATATTTATCTTTTGTGAAACGCTGTCCGCCAGAGGTGCGGCCTAAAGGGTCGCGCCCCATTCCTTGACGCTGTCGACCCGTCCTCCCGCCCGGCGCGCCGCCTTCTTGTTGTGCGCGCAATTTTTCTGAAAGAGCATCCGCTGTTTCCCGCAATGCCTCTAACGTCTCTTGTTGAGAGTCTAGCGCGCGCTCTAAATCCTCATCCTTCGGTCCGAGCGCATCTTCTGCTTGTTTCATAGACTTGCGGGCTTTTTCTAGCTCACTTGCGCTCTCTGGATTATCATTACGCCAGTTATCTTGCGCACGCTCTAAACGTTTACGCAATTCCTCCTGTCGCTGACGAATTGACTCCTGGCGTTGATTTTTCTGACGACTTTTTTCTCCTTCCTCTTGCTGACGCTTCAGGCCCCCTGTCTCTCGAGCCGTCTCAAGCGTCTCATCTCGAAGCGCTTGCTCGTCGCGGGATAATTGATCCAATTCGTTTAACTGTTTGGCGGCATTCTGCTGCCCAGAGCCCTCAGCATCCTCGCCGGCTGACGCTTGAAGGTTTTCCATCATATCTTGCAATTCAGAGAGGAGTTTTTCTGCTTCCGCGCCATCGCCGGATTTTAAAGCATCCTGTATATTTTCCAGTAAATTCTCTATTTGCTGCTTAGTGATCGGCTCATTTTCATCCGTTGGGGCTTGAGATGAATCACTCCTCTCAGAGTCCGCGGAGAGCTCATTCATAAAATTATCCAGCGCACGACTTAATTCTTGCAAACGCTGAGAAAGCGCATTGTCGTCTTCATGATTTCGGATCGCCTCTCGAAGCAATTTTTCACTTGCGCGCAAGTCTTTTTCCGCCTGGGCGCTTTTGCCTGCTTCAACATCCAAGGCGATCACCCAAAGCAGATCAACAACGTTGCGTAATTCATCGTCGCTTCGCTTTCCATCTAGACTGTTACGCGCAGTGCGTAAGCCTAAGTAAATCGGGGCTGAGATTTCAAAAATATCTGGCGCTAGCGCCAGAGAATCTAGCGCTCGCGCCACAGTGACGCGCATCTCCGGGTGAAGCGCAAGATTGCGTCTTTGTTCAATCAATGACCGCGCAAGCGGTTTTTTGAACAAGCGTTGAGGCAATATAACATTAATTGTTTTTGAGACGCCAATATTCTCCCCGGCATCTTTAGCGATCAGACGCACATCAAGCGGCGTGCCGGCAAAAGGACTTTCGGAAAGATCTATTGTTGCTTGTAACGGCTCATTATTTTTACCCGCCATAGAATTGACTAAAGCTGCGCGCGGCGCATCATAAAGCGCTTTACTGTTATGCGCTCTCATGCTGAAGGCGGCCTCTACACTAACGACCCCATAATCATCGTCCGCCGTATACTCAATTATCATCGATCCTGAGGCATTCTGTTGAACAGCCCCTAGAAGAGTAACAATTGGAGGCTGATCGACGATCGGCGTAATTTCATATGTACGGCCGTCTGCAAGCGTGAAATGCGCGAGATTACTGAGCTTATAAATCGGTTTCTGATCAATCTGCGCCGATCCATCAGGATCAGCCAACATGACAAAACCATCCTCAACAGCTACCTGCGCCGTGTCAGGACTCAAGCGTAAAATAGAATTCATTGGCACTGACATGGCGCTACTTTGCGATGGCAGCATCAACGCTGGACGCAGCGTATAGGCCGGTGGATCAAACCAAGCCTCAACCCTGTCACCAGCGCGGAAGCTATCTGCCAAGCGCCAATCAAAAGCAGCCATTAACCTTGAGCCCTTTTCATCACCCGCTACAAAAGCCGCCGCACTGGCGCAGACCAACGCGAACGCACGCAAAGCGAATGGATCAAAACGCGGCAAATCCGTCTTTGGCCACGCAACAGGCATGCGCTCAAGCGCGCTGTGTAATTTTGCTTGATGCAGCGCCCAAAATGTTGGTGTTTTTGGGTCGGCCTCTGCGTTGGCCAGACGATCTTGCAAGGATTGAGCGGGGAACAGACCTGTAGGCGCCTCAGAGTCGAGACGCTTGATCGCGGCGCGTTGCGTTGGAAGACCTTGAACGATTTCTCGCACAATAAGAAACAAGGCCGCGAATAAAAAAAGGGCTTCTCCAAGAATTCGCAAGCCTAATGGCGCAATACGCCAAAGGTCTAGCCACGTTACAGCAAGAAAAAAAAGTGCAAGAGTCAGCAGCCCAGCGCATAAGCGCAGCACGCGCTCAATGAGCATAATCAGCGAATATCGGCGTAATAGCTGCTCTAAGCGACTCATCTTTCTCCTTGATGATTGTAATGAGAGACGCGTAAACTTCTTCCCGCTTCCACCCTATCATTGACTTAAGAGTGTAGTATCTTTCTTAAGATCACGATCCTTTAACACCCTAATGACCAGAGCCGCACCCTGACCCTCGCTAAAAAACAATCCCAGGACACTTTCTCTCCACCAATATCAGATCTCCGCCTCTTGCCCGCTCAAGTAGCGGCAATACGCAACAAGATCCTCTGGGCGCTTGAAAAAAATGATTTAGAAGCCTTACGCATCCCCATTGATTGGAACGAGATGCGGCCGCTCTTTGCTAAAAGCGGCTCCTTCAGGGCTGGAACGGATCCAATTGAAATTCTTAAAGCTCAATCTTTTGATACAAAGGGTTATGAGATTTTACGGATCTTAAAAAACATTCTCTCTCAACCTTATATCAAAATCACCCGCGGACCCATCACGCTTTTTGAATGGCCTGCTTTTGCGCGGCGCAGCCTAACGCCTACTACTGAGAAAGAACTCCTTGAACAATGGTCCTGCGTGCGCTTTGCCGATTTAAAAGAATCTAACAGGCTCGGTCGACCACGCATCATGCGGATTGGCATCGCTGCCGATGGAGTTTGGCATTATTTCTGGAGTGAAGATTAAAGCGCGGCATGAAATCTGATTGGCGCACCAACAGATTGCGTAACCAGCTCTCCTTCCCACATTACTTTTCGACCGCGAACGACAGTCCCAATAGGCCAGCCGTTTACCGTCTTGCCATCATAAGGCGTCCAGCCAACTCTTGAACCTATCCATGAATTACGGATGGTTTCCCGCCGTTTTAAATCTACAATTGTTAGGTCTGCGTCATACCCCACAGCGACGCGCCCCTTTTGCGCTATGCCAAAAAGTCGTGCGGGGCCGGCGCTAGTGAGATCAACCAATCGCTCCAAGCTCACACGCCCAGCATTCATATGATCCAAAAGCAACGGCACAATGGTCTGAACGCCTGTCATCCCTGATGGACTATGAGGATAGGGCCGAGCTTTCTCTTCTAATGTATGGGGCGCATGATCTGATCCAATGACATCGACAATTCCTTGAGTGACTCCGCGCCAAAGCGCTTCGCGATGTCGAGCGCTTCGTACTGGCGGGTTCATTTGTGCAAGAGCGCCGATCCGCTGATAATCCGTTTCATCCATCGTCAAATGATGGGGCGTCACCTCTACTGAGGCGATGTCTTTACATTGCGCAAGCAACTCGATTTCTTCTTCTGTGGTGACATGAAGCACGTGGATCAACGCGCCTTTATCCTGTGCAATTTTAATTAACCTACGCGTTGATTTCACCGCTGTTTCAACATCTCGCCAAATAGGATGCGATGATGGGTCGCCATCTCTGCGAAGATGTTTGCGCTCGATAAGACGGTCTTCATCTTCACTATGAAAAGCGACCCGACGACGCGTATGCGATAACACCTCTGCGATACCGGCATCATCCGCTATCAACAAGGACCCAGTGGAAGAGCCCATAAATACCTTAACGCCCGCAGCGCCAGGCAAACGCTCTAGCTCAGCGAGCGAGCGCGCATTTTCATGTGTTCCGCCAACCCAAAAAGCAAAATCACAGTGCATCCGGTCACGACCGCGGCGGACTTTGTCAGCCAACGCCTCCGGCGTCGAGGTTAATGGATCGGTGTTGGGCATTTCAAAGACTGCTGTAACGCCGCCAAGAACAGCGCTCCGGGAACCAGATTCAAGATCTTCCTTATGCGGCATGCCGGGCTCGCGAAAATGGACTTGCGTATCGATCACCCCAGGAAGAATGTGCAAGCCTCGACAATTAATTTTTTCAGCCGCGTCAAAGTTGGAAAGCTGCCCTATTTCTGCAATTTTTCCATCGATTACGCCTATGTCCCGCTCTGCTACGCCATCTTGATTGACCAGCGCCCCGCCATGCAGAACAACATCAAATGACCGCCTCATACGCTTTGCTCCGCTGATCGTGATAGATTTAAGATAGAGACTTATTACGCGCTGGCCAATGGCTAAACTTGCTGGAGATTATAAAGCGATGACTGCATCGATGCTTCTTGAAGATCGCAGTGTGATTGATGTTTCTGGCCCAGAAGCGGGCAAGTTTCTTCATAATCTCGTGACAAATGACGTCATGAGCCTATCGCCTGGGCAAGCCAGATTCGCCGCGCTCCTTTCTCCGCAAGGAAAAATACAAGCAGATTTTTTCATCTTCATGCAGGCGGCGGATAGCTATTTTCTAGATTGCCCGAAACAGTTAGTCTTAGATCTTATCCAACGCCTCAAACTCTATAAATTACGCGCACCCGTCGCCATAAACGATCGAAGCGCGGAATTATGCGTCTATGCCTTTCCTGACGCTCTTGATGAGCCCTCAACACTCATGGCGATCTCAGCGCGGGATCCCCGCGCGTCTTTCGGTTGGCGCGTAATCGCATCGAAAAATTCTATCCCCTCATCAGGAACATTTGCGTCTTATGAAACGCGCCGTATTCTTCTAGGCCTTCCCTCAGGCGGCGTAGATTTCGTCTATGGCGACGCCTTTCCGCACGAAACAAATATGGACAGGCTCTCTGGCGTTGATTTTAACAAGGGCTGCTATGTCGGTCAGGAAGTTGTCTCACGCATGAAACATCGCGGCGAGGCGCGAAAACGCATCACCCCCTATCTCGCGACGCCACAAGCTCCCCCCCCAGGAACGCTGATCAACGCTGAGGATATAGAAATTGGCGTAACTGGCTCTCACACAGACGCCGCAGGCCTTGCTATGATTAGACGCGATCGACTTGCCCAGGCGATAGAAACTGGCAAAACGCCGATGGCCAATCAAATGCGGATCGACTTTCAGCTCGAGCCGAGCTGAATCTTGAAACAATGCTTTCGCTAACCAAAAAAGCCCGATAAGTTCCCGCTCGCCACGCGTCGCGAGAGATCTGGTGGCGCAGAAAATCAACTTGAAAGGAAAGCCAGGTGAGTGGAAGCCAGAACACAGACGGCCGGACGACGGCGAGCGTTAATGCACTTGCTGGCGCAATTGTCGACCGTTTAGTCGCTGAAGCGGATCGGTTCCGCGTTGCTGTCACCCACGGCAGCTTGGGGGAATTATTGATCGACGCTGGCGCTAAGGCGGCAGGCGGCGTCGACGTCGGCCTTCTCCTGACGGAAATCTGCATGGGCGGGCTGGGACGCGTTTCCTTGTCGCCAGCGCCAGGCGCTTCCAAATGGCCCTTCTGGCTCACTGTTTCGAGTAATGATCCTGTCGTTGCCTGTCTCGCAAGCCAATATGCAGGGTGGAGCCTGCAGCATGAAAAGTTTTTTGCGCTGGGATCGGGACCGGGGCGCGCGCAAGCGCGAGTTGAAAAATTATTCGATGAGCTCTCGTATAAAGATCAAGCAAAGCGTGTAACGATCGTGCTCGAAAGCGCTTCTCCGCCACCAAAAGAGGTCGTCGAAAAAGTTGCGGTGAAATCTGGCGTTGATCCAAAACATGTTGCCTTTATTTACGCGCCGACACAATCGCTTGCTGGAAGCGTTCAGGTTGTTGGGCGCGTGCTTGAAGTCGCCTTACACAAAGCGCATGAACTCCATTTTCCTCTCGATCATATCGTTGATGGCGTTGCAACAGCGCCTTTATCTCCGCCGCATCCGGATTTTATACAGGCGATGGGACGCACCAATGACGCAATTATCTATGCGGGACGCGCGCATCTTTTCGTAAAGGGCCCTGCCTCTGCGGCTAAAGAACTTGCTGAAAAATTACCCAGCAGCAATTCAAAAGACTACGGACGGCCATTTGCAGATATTTTCAAAGCTTATAAGGGCGATTTTTATCAAATCGACGGCAGTCTGTTTTCACCTGCTGAAGCGCTAGTCACCGCCATAGAAACAGGCGAAACTTTTCGCGCAGGTAAAATCAATGAAAGCTTGCTTGATAAATCTTTTGGAGGCTAGGGCTGACTTATCTTCCCCTCGGAAAGTCAGCGCATAAACCTCGCGTCGCTGTCTTCACGGATAAGTTAGATTGGCATGTTGAGGCGACGCTGAAGGCCTATAGCGCGTTAGGAGCCCATCCTATCCCCGTGCGCCTTTCAGATTGTCGCTTCGATAGCCTGCGTCCCTCTGGTCTTGCGATCCCTGGTTTTCATCAACTTCCAGATCTCGTTATCGTGCGTGCGATCGGAGACGGTTCTCTAGAAGCAGTAACGATGCGATTAGCGATTTTGCATGCGCTCGAACAACTGGGCGTGCGGGTTGTTAATAAAGCGCGCGCAATTGAAGCCTGCACAGATAAATCCATGGCAAGTTTTCTTTTGCAACGCGCAGGGGTTGCAACGCCACAAACATTCACTACTCAAAATTTAGCGCAAGCACGCGCAATTGCACGACGCGAATGCCCCAATGGCCCCTTGGTTTTGAAGCCGCTCTTTGGCGCACAAGGCTGGGGGATTAAGTTAATCGAAAGCGAGGCGGACATTCCAACTGCGCAAGAAGCGCGCGGCGTTTTTTATTTGCAGCGTTTTGTTGGTCCATCACGCCCCCCCTATGAAGATATGCGAATCCTCATCGCGAACGGAACAATTATCGGCGCGATGCGGCGACGCTCAAGCCATTGGATCACAAATGTGCGGCAAGGCGCAAAACCTCTTGCCGTCACTCCTTCACAGGAGGAGCAGGTATTAGCTCTTGCCGCTGCTCATGCGTTAAATGCAGAAATTGCCGGGGTAGATTTAATTACCCCTGCGCACGGCGCGCCTGTGGTGCTTGAAGTAAATAGTATGGCAGGGTGGTTTGGTTTGCAAAAAATCACTTCATTCTCCATAGCAGAACGTCTCGCCCAAGCGACTTTAAATTCAACGCCCCAATGTTGAAATTTTCTGTTGCGCCCAAACGTGTTGCGGAAGCTTTCATCTTCGCTTGCGAGGCTGAGTTACAGGCGCCAAAACCCGGCAATGTCCATATTTTTGCATCCGGGCATGGCATGGCGACACAAGACTTTGTTGACAGCGCGCACGTCGCCGCGCCTTTTATCGCTGATCCAAATTTGACTGTCGGGGCAAAAATACTCGCCGCAACCAAAGCCACATGGGCGGCTGTTGGGCAAAATACAAATTTGGGGATTATTCTTCTATGCGCGCCGCTCGCGCAGGCCGCCCTCAACGCCGCCACCGCCGATTTACGCCTTGAAACGTCTCAGCTGTGTAAAGCCCTTGGCCTTGATGATGCGCGAGACGCATTCCAAGCCATTCAACTAGCAAGCCCAGCTGGACTTGGCGCGTCTACAACAGACGATGTGCGGGCGCCGGCGCAAACGACTTTAGCCGCGGCGATGGCGCAGGCCGCGCCACGCGATCGAATCGCCTATCAATACGCTCATGATTATTGCGATATTTTTGACATCGGCCTCAAAAGCCTCGACCGCGCGCGAGAAGCGGGCGAGGATGAGATATTGTCTACATTAACGGTGTATCTTGCATTTCTGGGCAGCTTCCAAGACAGCCACATTGCTAGAAAATATGGCCCCCACAGAGCGCAGAGCGTTCTACTGGAGGCGCGCAGCTTTATCGCCCAATTTTCCGGCGCGGCGCGGTCGCAACGCATCGCAGCAGCCCTAAAATGGGACGCCGAGCTCAAGCAAAAGCGCCTTAATCCCGGCACGAGCGCAGATCTCACTGTCGCCACGCTTTTTGCAGATAAGCTGGGGCAGAGCTTGGCAAACGTCCCCAAAAATGGTTGAGTCGCCGCCCGCGCGCGCGCGTCGCGGCTCTTGGCCAGTGGGCCAGCGTCGCCGCTCGGCGTCGAAAATAATGAGTGGACGGTCAGTGGCAAAACACGTGGCCGCCCAATAATATTTTGAGGAGGAGATAGATATGGCTTTGATTAATAAGATGCTTGTTGGCGAGTCGCTTGTTGGCGAAGGTAATGAAGTCGCGCATATCGACCTGATTATGGGTCCCCGCGG
>DHWC01000122.1 GCA_002412985.1 Methylocystaceae bacterium UBA5192
TTATGCGCTCTAGCATGTTAGTCGAAGAAAAAAGAAAGAAAGAGGATTTGCCACAAATGCTAAGGTAAAGAATTAAGCTATTATAAGAAATGTTCGACTTTTTCTTAACGTGAGCGCGCATAGGGTATCTACATCAAAACTTAAATGTGATTTTATTTGTTCCAATGCCGTAGCAAGGATGCTATTCAGCTCTCTTCATTATTATCTCATTTAAACTGAAGTTTTTACTCAAAGATCTATTTTGTTAATTCATTGTATCATTATACACATGGAATATAATACTATTTATCATGACGTTGATTTTATGAAATCAGAGAACTCAGTGGTCTGAAGTCTGTTTTTCTTATCGCATTATTATTGTTACCTTAAGGAGTATTTATGGAATACCGTCCTCTTGGCGATACAGATATAAGCGTGTCAGCCATCTGTCTTGGTTCAATGACTTGGGGCGAGCAGAATAGTGAGGCAGAGGCTCACGAGCAGCTCGATTATGCTTTCAGTAGAGGCATCAATTTTATTGATACTGCCGAAATTTATTCCATTCCGCCCCGACCTGAGACACAAGGCGCGACAGAACGCATTATCGGCTCCTGGTTTGAGAGCCGTAGAAATCGGGCTAAAATTATTCTCGCTACAAAAGTTTCTGGGCGGGGAGATGCAACTTGGCTGCGGTCTGGCGGCCTGCCAACAGTTCTGGATGAAAAGAACATTAATTATGCTCTCGATGCCTCGCTCAAACGTCTAAGGACAGACTACATAGATCTTTATCAATTGCATTGGCCTGATCGATCTTTGCCTTTATGGGGGGCTGGGGGAACGATTTATCGTCAGCCAACGCATCGCGCAGAAGTGCCCGTTGAAGAAACCCTTGCCGCGTTGGATAAATTAGTTAGGGCCGGAAAAGTTCGCTCTATCGGCCTCTCAAATGAGACGCCGTGGGGCGTTGCCCAGTTCCTGAAGGTCGCTGAGTCTGATTTGGCGCCTCGGGTAGTTTCAATTCAAAATGCCTATAATTTGATTAATCGCACATTTGAAATGGGGCTAGCAGAATTTTTCCAGCGAGAAAAAGTAGGATTATTAGCCTATTCACCATTAGCCCAAGGCTACTTAACTGGAAAATATCTTAGCGGCGCACGGCCGCCAGGCGCGCGCACGACTCTGTTTGAACGTGGTCAGCGCTACGAAAAACCAGGGGTCGAAGAAGCAATATCTGCTTATGTCAAGTTAGCTAAAGAATTAGATCTTGCGCCTGCGCAATTGGCCCTTGCTTTTGTTACTTCCCGTCCTTTTGTTACGTCAAACATTATTGGCGCAACAACAATTGACCAGCTAAAATCAAACATTGACTCGATTGCAGTTCGGATTACTCCGGAAATCGAGCAACGGATCAATGAAATTCACCAGCTACACAGCAATCCTGCGCCATGATCCGTGAGTGGCTAGCCGTGTCCCGCGTAAGTTGAAAGTTGAGCAAGATCAACGCCAATTGAGCGCAGAGCGCGGTCGTATTTTGTGTGAATATCTCGGTCAAAAACTAGAGATTGGTTAAAAGGGCAGTGCAACCAGCCATTTTGCTGCATTTCATCTTCCAGTTGACCAGCGTCCCAGCCAGCGTAACCCAGCGCCATTATAGCGAGATCGGGGCCGTCGCCTGCTGCAATTGCGCGCAGGATATCAACGGTGGCTGTTAGCGATACGCTTTCATCTATCGTCATTGTGGACTGATCGAGATGAAAGTCTGGCGTATGCAGAATGAAGCCTCGATCAGTTTGTACGGGTCCCCCAAAAAGTACAGGCAGATTTTCAGCTCGTGCAGGAAGTGAGATACGTTCTTGTTCCGCAATGATTTGGAGTTGCACAAGTAAATCTGGAAAGTTTTGAACTTGAGAAGCTTGGTTCAGAATAATTCCCATAGCGCCCTCTTCTGAATGCGCGCAGAGGTAGATAACAGATTTAGCGAAGCGTTGATCTGTCATGCCGGGCATCGCTACGAGGAGCTGCCCTTCAAGAAACCGGCTATCTTTCTCGCCGGTCTCTTTGGCTAGAGGGCTATTTACCCCCTTTTTATTGGGTGATTTGCCATGGGTTTCACTCATTATATTATGCTACGCTTGATGAATGCTCCACACAAGCGGCGTCTCAAGGATTGTTAAGGCATATTTTAGGCAATGAAAATTAGTGGCGACAGGCCAGGAGAGGTAGATGCAACATAGGTTTTGTGTAGCAATAATATTGGCTGTTGTTGCAATGATCTCACAAGCAAAAGCAGTAGAATATGCCTCGCCTTTGGTAAGAGCGACGAGCTCTGGCGTGCGTCTCGTCTCTGCGGGAACGTTTCAAAATGATCAGTATCTTACCGGCGTGGAAATACAGCTTGATCCCAAAACAATTACATATTGGCGCCAGCCTGGAGAGGCAGGAGCTCCGCCCAATTTTAATTTTTCAAAATCAACCAATGTTGCAAAGGTTGAGATCTTTTTTCCTTATCCAAAGCATATCGAAGAGGCTGACGTCATCGTTGCTGGTTATGAAGGGAATGTGATTTTTCCAGTCAGGATTGTGCCCAAGGATCCAAATATTCCTGTTACGCTCAATCTTTCGGTGGAATATGCGGCGTGCGGCGACATCTGTCTTCCCGCTAAGGCGGAGTTATCCTTGTTATTGCCTAAAATAGGACCATCTCCCTTCCAACCGCTATTGACTGAAGCTTGGGGGAAATTACCAAAAAAATTAGATCCGCATCAATCAAGAAAGATTTTTCGAGTTGAAAGAGAAAATAAAGGATCAGGCTGGCGGATCATCTATCAGGGTCGGGGAAAATTAGTTGATATTTTTGCTGAGGCAAATTCGCCAGTCTATGCAGAAACAAAAATTTCTAATGGAGTTGCTCGATTAAATCTCGTTGCTGTCGGAACAAGGCCAAAAAGCGCAATTGTAATTGTGACGATTGTAACGAGCGAGGGGGCATATGAAGCGCCCGTCGAGCTCAAATAATTACTCTACCTCAACTTCTGCCGATTCTCCTTCACGATCTAGTTTGGGAGTTCGTTTGAAGGTCGATTTGCGACCCTGGAGAGTTTGTAAAATCTTAGCGCCGTTTGCGAAGGCAAGATATATCATCAAAGGCGGAACTGAGGCCATGGTTTTAATATAGTCTAGGATTGTGCCGCGTCTTAATACCAAATAGGGCGTAAGTGTGATTCCAAGAACGACCATTGTGGTCATTAATCCGATGAGCTTTAAAACTCCAAGGTAGGGCGCAATAGAGCCGTGGAGTATAACGCCGATTAATGCTGAGATAATCCCAATAGCCGCTGCAGGAAAGAAGATTTGGTGCGCGATCAGTGAGATTGCCATGATGCGGTTAATCAACGACCAATGTGAATTCCATATCGGCGCAATTGTTCTTTGCGCAACTTGCACAAAGCCGTTTGACCAGCGCCGTTGCTGGCGTCTAAAATCTCGAATGCCTTCAGGGACTTGTCCGGGAATCGCAGGATAAGAAACAAATAATCCGTGCCAATCTCTCAGCGCGGCTCTAACGGTTAGATCTAGATCTTCAGTAAGGGAATAATCAGACCAGCCGCCTGCATCCTCAATGGTTGCGCGCCGCCAGATTCCACCTGTGCCATTAAACTGGAAGAGCCAACCGGCATTAGCGCGGCTGCGTTGTTCGACTAAATAATGGCCATCCTGAACCAGCCCTTGTGCGCGGGTGAGCCAATTCGTCTGATAGTTCTGGAACTCACATCGGGATTGTACGAAGCCAATCCGCGGATTTGTCAAAAATAATGGAACTGTGCGTTTTAACCAATCTGGCGGCGGTCTGAAATCAGCGTCGAGCATTGCGATGAAGGGTTCGTTTGATAGACTAAGCCCATGTGCGCAGGCTCCTGCCTTAAAGCCAGAACGATCAGTTCGACGAATATGATCAATCATTGCGCCAGTTGCTGAGAGCTCTTCTATTACGGAAGCTGCTCGAACAGAAGTCTCATCTGTTGAGTCATCTAGGAGTTGGATGCGTAACTTTTCCCTTGGCCAGTCTAGTTGCGTCACGCATCGTAATGATTGCTCTGTAACAAGTGGTTCATTAAACACTGGAATCTGCAGCAATACGTGGGGAAGTTCTGCTTCAGCAGGCACGGGAGTATGGGGATCGACCGCGCCTTGGATCTGGTCGTAGAAAAAACGTCCAATGACAATCAGATAACCTACGCCAATAGCAACAAGGATGAGTAGGCAAGAATAGGCGACGGCGTCGACCAAGATTTGGAGAAGTCCGAGCAACAACAGCCTATCCTTCTTCTTTAGGCGCTTGCGCCTGAGCAGCGGCGACGCGCGCCTGAACTGAGCCCTGAGCCCAAACAACCTGGTTTGTGAGCCAGGCGTGAATCCAAACAGCCAACATGACGCCTTCGCGAACAACAAAAATAGCCGGCGCTAAATATGATAACTGCCACCCTTTGGCTATGGAAAGCAATGTCTCCAGCCCAAACCAGATTAAGAAGGCCGCCCCCAGAGCCGCTATGGGATTGAGGTCCATCTGTGGGGCGGCAATTAGGGCTGCAGCAAGCGTCGGGAGCGCCTGGCAAATTGGCTCAAGCAAGAACGATACGAGCTCATCATTACGCCGAATGACACTCCATCGTAATTGTCGTTGATAAACGTCATAAAGCTTTCGGCGACCAAGCTCCTGGCGAACAGGGCGGTGGGAGAAGACAGGTTTTTGACCGATTCGCCGCATGGCCTTGGCCATGGCGTTATCTTCTCCAACTGTATGCGCAATGGCCTGGAAACCACCCATGCGTAGAAAATCTGACCGTCGAAACAGCATAATTTTTCCAACGCCATGGCCCTGCCCAAGCACAGAGGCTAGAAAGAGCATGCGGGCATGGGGGCCGTTGATGATTGCTGCTTCGATATGTGCGGCAAAATTTTCAAGACCTGCGCAATAGGGAATAGCGCAAACAAGACCAACGTCATCATTCAACTGACGGATGTGCTCTGCCAAAGCATCGGGCTCAAGTAGAACATTAGAGTCTTTCATTAAAATGATGTCATTTGGCGCTTGCATAAAAGGCGCATAGAGGTTGTCAACCTTGGGACTGGCTGCGAATTTCGCTTTAGAGTGTAGGACGCGCGCTGTGACGTTGGGATAGCGCATAAAAATCTGACGCATATGCTCAACTGCAGGCGTTTCTAGCGCATCTGTTGCTACAGTAATGTCAAAATTCGGATACAATTGTGCAAAAGCCGACTCTTGCGTCACATCGAAATTATCTTCGAGGATCTTTACTGGTAGGACAATCGAAACTGGCGGCTGATCTTCTCGTTTGGCTCGTTTTTCCGTGATGCTGGGCTGCAGAACAGTTGCAATAACGGATAGGCAGAGCAAGGTAAAAGAAATGAGGCAATAGATTGCCGCTACGTAGCTAATAAAAGAATTAAGTGTCACGGCGCCTCGCTGCGCTCGCTTGTCTCTGGCACCTCAACATGAAAACGCCGCATGACACCGTCCACGAGAGCCGCAGGGAGGAGCGTGAAGACCCGCATAGCGAGATACATAGAGTAAGGAAAAGCAATTATGCCGCGCCGGCTTTCAAGTCCGCGCTGAATAATTTCAGCGGCTTTAACATCGCTTATAGCTCCGGGCTGCCATGATTTTGTTCGCGCTGACATGGGCGTTTTTACAAAGCCTGGTATGATAAGACTGACGCTAATGCCCTGAGGCGCTAGAGCGCCGCGCAGGCAATCAGCCCACATATGGATGGCTGATTTGCTCGCGCAATATGCTGGCGAATAGGGAAGGGCGCGCACGCCGGCCATAGAGCCAACAATGGCCAGTTGCCCACGACGCCTAATCTGCATCATTGCAATAGCGGGTTCGATTGTATTGAGAACGCCCGACAGGTTAATGTCCAGCATTGCCCGCACTGCCGCAGGTGTTTCCATAATCTGGCCTGGAGAAAGGCCGCTTGCTATCCCAGCATTGGCGACAATGATATCCAGCGCTCTGTGTGCGTCAGCTTCATGGATGATCCGAGACATTTTTTCTTGGTCGCGGACATCGACAGTGTATGCTTGTGTCTCAAAGGCTCCTTTTGCGCGACAAGCTAGGGCTGTCTGCTCAAGTCGTTCTGAATCTCGGCCCAAGAGAGCAAGGCTTGCTCCTTGTGCAGCATATGCAAGAGCGAGTGCGCGTCCAATCCCACTAGAGGCGCCCGTGATCAACAAGCGTTTCATGCAAAAGGCTCCGTCGGAGGGCTTAAGCGTGCTTCGCCTATAATTGCTGGTAGACGCTGCGGACCGTGTGCGAAGAGCCGGACAAATATCTCTGTGTCTGAGACGCGTAATACTTTACCTGTGAGCTTTACGCTCTCCCCGCGTAGGATGGGCTGAACAAATTTTCCAGAAAGAGCAATAATTTTCAGCTCGCTTCGCCAGTTTTTCAGCATCGGCTCAAAAGCGGCTAAAATTTTCATGCCATGTACAGGAGGTGAGGAAAAGCCGATTGACTGTGCAAGTGTTTCATCAAGATGTAAGGGATTCGTATCGCCGGAGACATCGGCATAACGCTGCAACGCGTCAGCGTCGAAGGGGCCAATGATAACTTCTGGAAGTTTTTCTCCAAGTGTGATCCCGCAGCTCATGCTTTTTCTTTCATGATATCGTGCGGCACAAGGCGCAATATGGTTTCTATCGTAGCTACAAGCTTATTTGTTGTCGTCTTAATTGTAGCCTCAATGATGAGACGTGAAGGTTCAGTTTCGTGCTTCAACAGAACATAAAGATCATAGCTTTCGCCTAACGCTAGTTCTAGCGTATAGAAAAAACTTTGAGACTCATGGACTGGGATAACGTCTTGAGAGCGACAAAGATCTTGAATAATTTCCAAGAGTTTTGGCTCTGCCAGCCAGACAGCAGGATAGGCAAGAGGCGCGGATAGACCGTCGCCGCCAGTCTCTAACGCATAAGTTTTCGCCCGCGTGGGATCGACTTGCAAGCGTAAGGGACCAAGAGATAAGTGGTGTTGATCATTCTGCATGGGTAACGATTAGCACAGCATTAATTCCACCGAAGGCAAATGAATTAGACATGGCGGCCTGAATTTTATGTTTTTGTGCAATGTTAGGAGTTGGGTTAATCGGACAGCGTGTGTCTGCTTCAATAAAATTGATTGTTGGTGGAGCGATTTGCTCTCTCAATGCATTGATCGCGATCGAGAGTTCCAAGCCGCCACTCGCTCCAAGCGCGTGACCATGGATTGGTTTTGTGGACGAGACAGGCACGCTGCGACCGTAATCACCGAAAACGCGGATAATGGCCTCGGATTCAGTGATGTCGTTGGCATGTGTCGCTGTGCCGTGAGCGTTGATGTAATGGATATCTTGCGGACGCAGTTGGGCGTCTTCTAAAGCAAGCTCAATTGCATGGGACGCGCCCTCAAGATCCGGTCTTACCGGGTCCTTTGCATCGCTTGTGGTGCCGTAGCCTGCTAATTCGCATAAAGGGACATGACCTCTGGCGCGCGCTGCTTCAGCTGTTTCAAGTATAAATATAGCTGCGCCTTCTCCTAAGGACATCCCATTGCGGCCAAGCGAGAAAGGTCGACAAAGATTTGGCGTTAAAACTCTTAATCCTTCCCATGCGCGAATGGTCGCATTAATTACACACGCTTCAGCGCCGCCAACGATCGCTTTGTCAATCATGCCTGATCGGATCATTTGCATGCCCAGTCCAAGCGCCTGGCTAGCTGACGAACATGCGCTGCCAATGGCGAATGTGGGACCTAAGCACGAGTAGCGCATACCCAAAGTTGTGGGCGCGGCGCTTGGAATAAGTTTAGGCACGCTTAGCGTTTCAGGCCGTATTTTATCTACATAATAGCGATAAATACCGTCTTCAATTGTCTCCATGCCCCCAATGCCAGTGCCGATTATGACTGCGGTTTTGGGGCCGGCGATGCCTTTACGATCGAAACCAGCTTGCGCGACAGCCTCATCGGCTGCGACTACAGAAAATTGTGTGAAGGGATCGCAAAATGGAAGAACATTGGGTTCAATATGGGCGCTCGGGTCAAAATCTGGGACCTGAGCAGCAATCTTAATGCGCCCGTCATAGGGTCGCCGCGTCTCTAGCGGCCGCACTTGGGATACGCCATCCCGCGCCGCGCGCCATAAGCGGTCAGCTCCTAAACCAGAGGCGCTCGCCACGCCCATACCAGAAATGACGACACGGCGTCCTGCCGTACGCCCAGAGGCGCGGGTCATTTACTGTTTACCGCGTTCTTTCTGAATCTGGTCAGCAAGCGCTTCAATAAGACTTTTAACATCTTTTGCTTCCTGGAGAGAGCCGTCCATCGGAATGTAGACGTTAAATTTCTCTTCTAGCGCCGTAAGAATCATAACAATGTCAACAGACTTGAGATCAAGACTTTCAATTGTTGCATCCGGCGTAATCTTAGAAATATCAACCATGCCCTCGGAAGCAATTACCTCTTTAATCTCTTGAATTAATTGCGTGTTATCTGTCACAAATCCCTCCGTTCGGGTCTCTCCGGCCACAACAGGCAGACGCTGAATCCAGTGATGGAAGCGCTGGGACGCCGGGACATATCATCTTGGCTCAGCACGGTCTCGGAGTTACGAGTCCTAAATCGATGTATTAGGGCTCGGTTCCGGGGTCGGAGAGGCCCCTGTCGCGTAAGGCGACACTTAACCTGGTTACGGGTTTTAGCGACGAAAATCAAAGGGGGTGTATTGCCCCGGCATGTTTCCTGTGGCCCAAGGCGTCGCTTCATGCGAAAAGGCGCGGGAAACTTGAGGGGTTCGAGATAAAATGACTGCGCAAGAGACTGCAATCACAGGGGTTTTTCCACAGGCTAACGAGGCCGAATGGCGCAAACTTGTTGATCGGGCGCTTAAAGGCGGTTCTTTTGACGCCCTTGTTTCAAAAACATATGACGCCATCAATTTGGTTCCCCTTTATGCGCGTGCGCAGACGGCTGGACCGAAGGCCTATCGCCGAACGCCCGGGCGCTGGTCTATTCTGTCGCGCTTTGACCATGCAATGCCGGAAGTGGCGAATCAGCTTGCGCTCGAAAATCTTGAAGGCGGAGCAGATGGGTTGCATGTTGTGTTTGCTGGCGCGCAGGGTTCCTACGGCGGCGGTCTAACTGGCGATAGCGAAGAAATGATCGCCGTCGCCTTTGATAAGGTGCGTTTTGATTTCAGTATTCCGATAATCATCGAGCAATCTCCGCTCGCGCCTCGCGCTACAGAATCAATTTTGCGTTTTATCGACCGCCATCATGTCGAGCCTTCTTTGACGCGCGTATCGTTTGGATATGATCCAATCGGCCTGCAAGCTTTACATGGATTTCTTGCGCAGCCGTGGGCCAGCACATCCAAGCATTTTGCTGAAAACGTGAAGCAAGTCGCCGCCAAGGGGTTTAAAATTGGCGCAGCAGTTGCTGATGCGCGTGTCATTCACTCAGCAGGCGGTACTGAAAGTCAAGAGTTAGCTTTTGCACTCGCTACAGCGCTCGCGTACCTTCGTGCTTTGGCGGATAATGGCGTGAGTATTGATGAGGCCCGCAGTCTAATAGCCTTCCGTTTTGCAGTCGATGCAGATGAGTTTTTGAGCGTCGCAAAATTTAGAGCCATTCGGCGACTCTGGGCGCGAGTCGAGGAGGTTTGCGGCCTCCAACCAAAGCCCGCGCTCGTTTCCGCTGAAACTGCTTGGCGCATGATGTCTCGTCTCGATCCATGGAATAATATTTTAAGAGGTACTTTGGCGACATTCTCTGCCGCAATCGGAGGCGCTGATACCATTACTGTATTGCCCTTTACACAAGCGCTGGGAGCTCCAGATGCTTTTGCGCATCGTCTTGCTCGCGATACGCAGCTTGTGTTGCAAGATGAGTCTCATCTAGAGGCAGTTGACGATCCAACCAGTGGGGCGGGTAGTTTCGAAGCCTTAACGCAAGAATTATGTGGTCGAGCGTGGGATGATTTTCAGAAAATTGAAGCACAAGGGGGTGTTTCGAAAGCACTTGAAAATGGTACGCTTCAAGGAAGTCTTGCCGAAACTGCCGGTTTAAGAGCAAAGAATATAGCGCGAGCGAGAGAAAAACTCATTGGCGTTAATGAATTCCCAGATATTCATGAAAAAGAACTTCATGTGCTTTCGTCATATGATACGCGGTGGCGCAGCTTAACGGCGCCTAAGGGCGCATTGACTTCGCCAGCCATAACCCCTCGTCGGCTTTCAGAGCCATTTGAAGCTTTACGAGATGCTTCAGACGTCTTTCTTAAACAAATCGGCGCTAGACCAAAAATTTTTCTAGCTAATCTTGGTCCTATCGCTGCTTTCACTGCACGTGCAAATTTTTCTAAAAACTTTTTTGAAGCAGGCGGCATCGAAGCAATTTTTGGCCCTGAGACAGACAAAAATGACGATATTATAGAAGCTTTTCGTAAATCTGGGGCAAGACTCGCCTGCCTTTGTTCAAGCGATCGTTTCTATGGCGAAAAAGGGGAGCAACTGGCCAAAGAATTAAAGCAAGCCGGCGCCAAGCTTTACCTAGCTGGAAGACCAGGTGAATTAGAGCAAAAAATGCGTCAGTCTGGCATAGAGCGCTTCATCTATGTTGGATGTGATATGTATGAGATTTTACGTGATGCATTCGATGAGGCAAAATGAATAGAGGCGTTTTAGTCGTGCTGTTCAGTCTGATTATCGGTGATGCTTGGGCAGCGGCATCAAAATCGACTGAGCCTGTGGGGTCAGGAAAAGCAAACGGTGTTTGGTCCGTGCAGGCGACAACGAGCGTAGGCGCCTGCTCAAACTTGATCCCAGATAGTTTGGTTATCGTAGATAATAAAATATCTGAAACAACTGGAACCAATGTTTCAGTTTGGGGATATATAGATGAAACTGGCGCGATTACCGCGCGCTTCACAAGCTCAGATGAGCATGTCGTGCGTTTTCACGGGCGGTTCAGAGGGTCAAATGGCGCTGGCGCTTGGTCTTCTTCAACAGATCTATGCGGAGGAAGTTGGCGTGCCGTGCGTCAGCAGTAATTGACCGCATTTCATAAAACTAGTTTTCATTTTCTTCATTATGCAACAGGCCATTAGATCCCGCTTGTTGTGTTGCCTGCGCACCGGAGGGAGGAGCCATGGTAGCGGCGTCTACAACGCCAAGACCATCGCGTTGGTAGATATCATCTCTAAATTGAGTAACGCCATCGGGCGCTCCCCAACCAGTTACATAAACCCAGTAAACAGGCACGGCAGGCGTAATTTTGACGTCTACGCGTTCACCAGAAGCAATAACTTGATCAATGTGGTCGCGATCCCATCCAGGGGTCTCTCGGAGTAAAAAGGCAACATAGTCGCGCACATTTTGTAGTCGAATGCAGCCCGATGATACAAAACGAAAATCATCTCCAAATACGCCTTTGGCGGGCGTATCGTGCATATACACGCCATAGGGGTTCGCGATATCAATACGAACCACGCCAAGAGAATTAAAATCGCCGCCAATATCCTGACGAAATTTATAATTCATCGCATCCAACGAGCGCCAGTTAATTTGCTCAGGCTGAAGCTCCTGCCCATCCTTATTATAGACGCGAATATGGCTATCGCGAAGGTAATTTGGATCAGCCTGCATCTTAGGAATTAGATCTTTGCGAATGACCGATGCGGGCACAGTCCAGAATGGGTTAAAATTAATCTGGATTGCTTTTGTCTGCATAACTGGCGACTGTCGATCAATTTTGCCAACGCCAGCAATATGATGGGTGACCACTACGCCATTTTCTACTGTTTCGACTTGCGCAGCAGGGATGTTGGCGGTGACATATCTATTGCCAAGGTCTTTTGAAAAACTCCGCAAGCGCACCAGATTAGTCTCGAGTTGACGGAGACGGGTTTCAGCGGGCACATTGAGCGCAGTGAAGGTTTGTTGGTTGACTATGCCTGTTTCAATTATTCCATGACGCGCCTGGAACCTTCGCACGGCCGCTTCAACATAAGAATCAAAAATTGGGCTTGCGCCAGTTTCAGAGCCAATGTCTCCCGATATAATTAATCTTTTCCTCAATACTGAGACGGCTGGACTGTTCGTCCCAAGTCTAAGCTGGTGCGTCGAGGAAACTTGGGGCCAGCCACCATTAGCGACAATATTACGGAAGCGATCAATGGCCGCCTCTGTCGCTACGACAGTCTGCTCAGATAAAATAGGCGTCGTTGATCTTGAAACTGTAAGGCGTGCGTCAGCATCATAGCGTTGCGCCCACTCTGCTTGTTCTTCCGCTCGAGCCGAGCCGACCGTCACTTGGCTGAGCGTCGCCAAGAGAAGGCTAGCGGAAAGCTGAAAGATCGCATAATTGCGCACCGAAGACTCCAATTCTTTCAAGGTCACGGGTTTTTACCGGCGGTTTTGAAAAGCCGGTGGCTTCAAGCCTAGCAACAGTTTTGATGTGGGGGTGATTCCTCTTGATTATAAGAGGCGAATAGTCCGGCGAATTTGTGGCCATTTGGTCTCTGGAGCACAGATTATGGGCGTTTTCTCATGTTTTGAGCTCCTTAGGCCGGGGTTTTTATCAGCCCACCGTCGTCCCCGCCAATGTCATGGAGCGCCCGTTGAGTAAAATTAAAACGTTCTGCAAGTCGATTTATTGGATATCTTTTTAAGGCCTTATTGTAGTCTCTGATTAAACCAGATAGCGCCAGGCGCGATGCTTTCAAAGACTCCTCGATCCGTTGCATTTCGCAATGGAAAGAACAAAATTCATCGGATAACCTCAATAGGGGAATTTGTTGCGCGAGCTGAAATAAGCGCAGGACGGCTTCATCTACGCGTCGCTCAGCGAGCAATCGGGCGTTGGGAGAAGCGATGCGGAGCGCATCGGAGTGAATTTTTACAATTTGTTCAAGATTATCACGGTCATTTATAGTCAGTGCGCGCAGAGCTTGGATGAGTTCATTTAACATATGATGGCGCTGTTTTAAGAGACGCTCAATGTTGTCGGTTTGCGCTAGGCAGAGAGCGTCAAGAAATACAATGCGTTGACAAAGCGACCAAAGACATAATGCAATGCTTACGATCACACCGAAAAGAAATAATAAGAATAGCGCCATAGCCCAACCTCTTGAGGAATGAGCAGTATTTCAGAAAAGTTTAAAAAGAAGGTTAGTGACTGGTAAATTTATGGATTATTACGGGATAAATAATAAAAAACTTTTAATAAACGCTTCTCCAGCCGTCTCGCTCGAGGCGCTCTTGAGGGAGGTAGCGGGATTTATACGCCATTTTTGGCGAGCCATCGACCCAATACCCCAAGTAGAGATAGGGCTTATTTGCCGATTTTGTGCGGAGTATATGATCGAGAATCATAAAAACGCCTAACGATCTTTCTCTCATCATTGGGTCGTAGAAAGAATAAACCATAGATAATCCATCGCTGAGATGGTCGGTTAGACAGCAGGCGACAAGGGCGCCAGCGGGATCGTGTAGGGATCTATGACGGTATTCAATTATTTGCGTTTCAACATAGCTGTCCTCAATCATCATCTGATAATCATTAAAACTCATATCCGCCATTCCGCTTTCTTCGTGGCGCCCGCGAACATAGCGTTGAAATAGACTGAATTGTTCAGTGCTGGCGCGCTTGTGCTGAGATATGGCTGTCAGATCTGTGTTTCTGCGTATTATACGCTGTTGTGTGCGCGAAGGTTTAAATTCATTTGATCTCACGCGGACAGAAATGCAGGCAGTGCATCCCTCGCAGGCAGGTCGATAGCCAATTGTTTGTGAGCGGCGAAATCCAGCGAGAGTTAGGGCGTTATTCAATGTTTTTGCGCGCAGGCCGACAAGATGGGTGAAAACTTTTCTCTCCATACGGCCAGGCAAGTAAGGGCATGGCGTTTCGGAGGTAATATAAAATTGTGTCGTGTCGCGGAGTTCTTTGGTCAATCGAATTAAATTTCTGTGGTTATTCGTGAGCAAGGAGAATTTATCTTAGTGGATTTGATTAATTGCTGCGACGAATGACGATGACGTCTGCGATAATATCATGCAAGCATCGTTTGTCTTTATTAAAAAGAGAAGCTAGCAGCAGCGGCGGCAAAAGCCAGGTCACATAAAAAAGGACGGCATGAACGGCTGCTTGAAGAAACGACGCCGGCGCACCATTGAGGGCCCGCATTTCAAGATCCATAAAAGCCATGCCAGGAGTAGCCAGACGCGCGCCAGATATTGTTAGGCCATTGTAAAAAAATGCAACAATAGGAAAAAGAGGCGGGAGTAATAGGGCAGACATGCCGAAGCTAAGAATTAATAGGCTTATGAATACAGCGGCCGATAATGTTGAGACAATTAAAAGATCAAGGCAGACCGCTATGATCCGACGGGTGCGCACCCCCTCTAAGGCCTGAGGTGGGATTAAGGGTGCGTTCAAGATGTTGGGGGCGCTGCCAACTTTGGAATTTTGATCCAATTCTTTATCACTCATATGTTAAGTCCTAAACGCATCAGGCTGGAAATAAGATGTTGACTTATTTTTGCACGCTTTCAAGCCCTACATCATAGGAAAGCGGGGATTAACGACATGATTGCCTTGACGCCAGAGCCCTAAGGCGTAAAGCATTTTAAAAGTTAGGCTCAATTTACTCAGGCGCAGTCCAATTGCGTCCCGCATCGGGAATGATTTCATGAAATCGAATGCCGTGAATACTAGCCATCTGCGCGCATTTATAGAGCGCATCGAAAAGCTCGAGGAAGAAAAGCGAGCTATCGCAGATGATATTAAAGATGTTTATGCTGAGGCAAAAGGTACGGGATTTGATGCAAAAGTGATGCGTAAAATCGTATCGATAAGGCGTCAGGATAAAAGTAAACGGCAAGAAGAAGAAGAGATTCTCGACCTCTATCTTACCGCTCTGGGTATGGAGTAGAGCGCAACTATTTGGGTCAAGCTTTTCTAGGATCTTTGCGCTTGCAATTGTAGTTTAAGAGCTGAGACAATTCGATGTAATGTTGAAACTACAGGAAATTTTCTACTTTTTTCTCTATATAGCTGGTTTATCGAGGTTGACTATTTTCAGCTATAAAGAGATTTGCCTAAACTATTTTTGCGTATTCAAGGAAGCGTGAAGAAGCTGTCGTTCCCCTTTTACCACTCATAGGGCCTGTTGGCTGATCGTCGCTTTAGGAAGCCTTGTTAAGGGGCGCCTAGAGGCAGATAAAGAAATATACGATTAAATCCGATGGGAAAATCGGGAATTTCCCCATATATTTTGAACCCAACGTTCTCGTAAAAATGGGCGGTATTTGTATCAAATGTATCGATATAAACGCCAATATAATTACGCTCGTACGCGAGGTCTTTGGCCGTGCTGATGAGTTTTTTTGCGTAACCTAAACGGCGATAGTTCTGCTCTACCCAGAGATGGCGAATATAAAGCCAGCGCCAATGTGCTAGGCCATTAAGCCCACCAATGATGCCACCATCGTCTCGTCTAATTAAAATGGAAATATGCGCTTCTTCGCGCGCGCCATAGCTTTGCGTCATTTCTGAGCCTAAGCGATTTGCTAATTCCTGAGATTCAGCTGAGGCTACTTCTATTCTTGTCTTTTCAATTGGCTCTTTCTTGCTCATAATCACACTTATGCGTCAGAAAATTTTCTTATGGTCATTGTGCGTTTTTTTGAACATGTCGGCAATGGCGGTCGCTGAAGAAGAATGTGGGCCAGTGCGCCTAACGCAGGAGGATTTGAATAGCGAGCGTTTTAAGGACTATCAATCTGTTTTTGAGACGTGTGCGGCGCAGGATCGTTCGCGCTTAGCTATTCGGCGCATGAAGATTGATGATGAAGTATTATTGCTCACAGTAGATCCTATGACCCTAGAAACGGGGTTAGAACGAGAAAGATGTTTAAGCTGCGCTCAGACGCAAGAACAAGACTATACCTCAACGCGATTTGTTCAGGCCTTAAACAGCAGTCGTCCCCGGCTCTTTAACGCTGGCCTAACTCATGGCGCGGGAGAGGGTGTTTATCTCACCGGCGACCTTTGCCCCAGTGGAAAACCATTGGATCGGAATTTTATAGAAGAGGTAATTAAATTTGCTCCTGGAGCCCCGCTGGCTCTGGCAGTTTCAGGCGCCTGGTTGGCGCGCCATAAAATAGATTTCGCATGGCTTTTAAATAAGGTTCAACATCAAGAGTTGAAGATAACATGGGTGAACCATTCGTATACGCACCCCTATGTCCCTGGGTTGCCTGATCAACAAAATTATTTACTGAAGCCAGGCATCGATCTTGATCAGGAAATATTCGAGACAGAAAAGCAATTAATCCTCCAGGGAGCCGTTCCTTCGGTTTTTTTTCGTTTTCCTGGGCTTGTCGCCGATGAGACTTTGCAAACTCAATTGCGTGCGCGACATCTCATCGCGCTGGGGGCGGACGCCTGGCTAGTTTTAGCGCCAGCGCCCAGGCCAGGATCGATTGTGCTCGTTCATCCAAATGGCAATGAGCCTCACGGTTTGAGGCTGTTCTCGAAATACCTACGAGACGGCAAAATGCCTTTGCCCTTTCGATCTATTAACGAAGCGCCGTAAAATTGCGGTTGGCAGGTTGAAGTTCCTTTCATTGACAAGGTATCCCGCGCCTCTTATCTCTCCGACGGGAAGACCGCGCCGATCGGGTAGTCCGGGATCGGGCCATGTTATAAGCGGCTGTTTTTCCTAATTAATTCATCGGTTATGCCCCACCGCCGCCGGCGGTGATTGGGCCATAATAGAAAGGTCTTTTTCATGATCGGCGCCTTGGCCAAAAAGATTTTCGGCACGGCCAATGACCGTCGGTTGAAGACTTATGCGCCGAAAGTCAAAGCAATTAATTCGCTTGAGCCGCAGCTCGAGACGCTTAGCGATGACCAGCTCCGCGATCGTACTGAATTTTTCCGCAATGAAGTCGCTGCAGGCAAAAGCTTAGATGATTTGCTGGTGCCGGCTTTTGCAACGGTTCGCGAAGCTGCGAAGCGCACTTTGGGGCAGCGTCATTTCGACGTACAGCTCATCGGCGGCATGGTGTTGCATGAAGGCGCGATCGCTGAAATGCGAACTGGCGAAGGAAAGACGCTTGTTGCAACGCTTGCGGTTTATCTTAATGCTCTTTCAGGCAAGGGTGTGCATGTAGTCACTGTCAATGATTATCTTGCCAAGCGCGACAGCGAATGGATGGGGCAAATCTATCGCTTCCTCGGGCTTACTGTTGGCGTGGTTGTTCATGACGTCTCGGATGAAGAACGCGCCAAGGCTTATGCCTGCGATATTACTTATGGCACCAACAATGAGTATGGCTTCGATTATCTGCGCGATAATATGAAGTATGAATTCTCCCAGATGGTGCAACGAGGGCATAATTTTGCTATCGTGGATGAGGTTGACTCTATTCTCATTGACGAGGCTCGAACGCCGCTCATTATTTCAGGGCCAGTTGATGATAAATCTGACCTTTACAATATAATTGATCGACTGATCCCTAAGCTTGCTTCTGAAGATTTTGAGCTTGATGAAAAGCAGCGCACCATTCATCTTACAGATGCTGGTAATGAGCATATGGAGCAGCTGCTAATTGATGTTGGCGCGTTGACTGAGGGCGCTTTGTATGAAGCGCATAATGTGACGCTTGTTCACCATATTAATCAGGCCTTACGAGCGCATAAACTTTTTCAAAAAGATAAAGATTATATTGTTCGGAAAGATGAGGTTGTCATTATTGATGAGTTTACTGGCCGTATGATGCCAGGGAGACGTTATTCAGAGGGCCTTCATCAGGCGCTAGAAGCAAAAGAACATGTCAAAGTACAGCCAGAAAACGTAACGTTAGCATCAATTACTTTCCAAAATTATTTCCGTCTTTACGATAAGCTTGCTGGAATGACAGGAACAGCTTCAACGGAGGCTAATGAATTTGCTGAGATTTACAAGCTTGATGTCGTTGAAATCCCGACCAACCGAAATGTCCAACGCATAGACGATGACGATGAAGTTTATCGTACTTCAAAAGAAAAGCTGAAAGCTATTGAAACTGAGATCCAAGCAGCTGGCGCGCGTATGCAGCCATTGCTGGTTGGCACCACTTCTATTGAAAAATCAGAACAGCTTGCCGAGTTTTTAGTCAGTCAGGGTTATAAAATGATTGACTTCGCTGATCCAAAAGGATTGTCGAAGCTTTACGAAGCTGCGCGCTCCGGCCGTCCTTCGAAAATGTTTGCTGTTCTTAATGCTCGTTTTCACGAACAAGAAGCTTATATCGTTGCAGAAGCAGGCGTGCCTGGAGCAATTACAATCGCGACGAATATGGCGGGACGCGGCACAGATATTCAATTGGGTGGAAATGTTGAAATGCGCGTTGCGCAAGAGTGTGCTTCACTAGAAGGTGAAGCGCGTTCGGCACGAGAAAAAGAAATACGCGCTGAAATTGCTGATTTCAAGGAAAAGGCTCTCTCAGCGGGAGGTCTTTACATCATCGGCACCGAACGTCACGAAAGTCGACGTATTGATAATCAATTACGAGGTCGTTCAGGCCGTCAGGGCGATCCAGGCCGTTCCAAGTTCTTCTTGTCTCTGCAAGATGATTTAATGCGGATCTTTGGCTCTGAGCGACTTGATAGCATGCTTGTGAAGCTTGGTCTGGAGGACGGAGAGGCAATTGTCCATCCCTGGATTAATAAAGCTATTGAAAAGGCGCAACATAAAGTAGAAGCGCGTAATTTCGATATCCGCAAGAATATTCTTAAATTTGATAATGTGATGAATGATCAGCGTAAAGTCATGTTCGAGCGTCGACGTGAAATTATGGCTGAAGAAAGTGTCGAAGAGCAAATTTCAGACATGCGGGCTGAGGTGGTAGAGTCCATCGTGTCTCGTCATATCGCGCCCGACGCATACGCCGAAGCATGGGATGTTGCAGGTTTAGAAGCGGAGGCGCGAGATACGCTTAACCTGGACCTCCCCATAACTCTATGGGCGCAGGAAGAAGGTATCGCTGAGGAAGAGATTAAAGAGCGGTTGCTCGAGGCGGCAGACTCTGCTTATGCCGAGCGTGTCGAAAAAAATACCGAACCAATGTCCCGGTTGATTGAAAAGCAAGTAGTTTTGCAGTCTCTTGACACGCTGTGGCGAGAACATCTCGTCGCCTTAGACCATCTGCGTCAGGTGATTGGTTGGCGGGGTATGGCGCAAAGAGATCCACTTAATGAGTATAAGTCTGAGGCTTTAGAGTTATTTCGTGGGCTCATGACTCGCTGGGACGAGGCGGTTACTGCACAGCTTATGCGTGTTGAGGTGAGTTTTGAAGCGCCCCCCTCATCGTTGCCTGACTTGCCGCCAATGGAATTCTCGCACCCTGATCCTCTGGCGCTGACCGCAGCTGAAAATACAGATCAGACGATGCTGGCTGATTTGAATGCACGGCTGTCGGCGGCTGATTTTTCATCAGCCAATGCCGCGACAGAGACAGCCGTCGCTAGAGACGCAGCAAATCCAGCAAGCTGGGGCAAGGTCGGACGCAACGAAGCTTGTCCCTGTGGCTCAGGAAAGAAATTTAAACACTGCCACGGGCAGCTTGTTTAACTAACACTGCAG
>DHWC01000102.1:0-2769 GCA_002412985.1 Methylocystaceae bacterium UBA5192
GACGCCTCAAAGAAAGCCGCGCGCTTTGTTCGTTTCTGCGATTGCTTTAATATACCGATTGTGACGCTTGTCGATGTTCCTGGCTTTCTGCCAGGCACCGCCCAAGAGTATGGCGGCTTGATTAAACACGGCGCCAAGCTTCTCTTCGCTTATGCTGAAGCAACCGTGCCAAAAGTAACCCTGATTACGCGTAAAGCTTTCGGCGGCGCCTATGACGTTATGTCGTCAAAACATTTGCGTGGCGATGTGAACTACGCTTGGCCATCTGCGCAAATTGCCGTCATGGGCGCGAAAGGCGCCGTTGAAATTATTTTTAGAGCTGACATTGGCGACGCAGACAAAATCGCGCAACGCACTAAGGAGTATGAGGACCGTTTCCTTTCTCCATTTGTTGCAGCCGAAAGAGGCTATATCGACGAAGTGATCTCGCCAAACAGCACGCGCAAAAGAATAGCCCGCGCTCTTGCCTTGCTTCGTCACAAGGAATTAGAAAATCCCTGGAAGAAACACGACAATATTCCTCTATAAAAGGCCATAATTGATTATAGATTATAAGCCGCCCTGCTTAGACTTGACGAATAAAAAGCCCCTTCATAGGGTCATGCAAGAAAACTAAGAAGGTTTCATCTCGGACCTTCGATCCAGAAACCAAATCTTGCTAAAGTCACTAATTGGAAGCGGCCTAACTGCCGATCAATGGCTTAAATAGCCTGCAATGAAAGGACCGCGACATGACCACGCACAAAATTACAGACGCAAATTTTGAGCAAGAAGTGCTTAAATCTGCAGAACCTGTTGTCGTTGATTTCTGGGCGGAGTGGTGCGGCCCTTGCAGAATGATCGCTCCTGCGCTTGAGGAAATTGCGCAAGAGATGCACGGCAAAGTGAAAATTGTTAAATTAAATATTGATGAAAATCCTGGTGTCGCCAGCAAATTGGGCATTCGCTCGATTCCTACTTTGATAATTTTTAAAGGCGGCGTTGCGGCAGCGCAGAAAGTTGGCGCTGCGCCAAAAGGCGAATTATCAAAATGGATTACCGCAGCGCTCTAAACCGGCCTCTGACGCGGCTTCTTGCTTATCCGATGAATCTTGGCGCCGTCCATAACACGACGACGCCAGCAGCAAGGGCAAAGAGCGAAACAACAGCAAAGCGACCGCCCATTTCGCGACCGCCCATGCCCCAGCCAATTATCATTTTCACAAGTGTATTTGCGCCAAGCGCCAATAAAACAGCTGTTGCTGCGATCCCAACGCCAACCTCTTCTTGACCATGGCGTCCCATCGCCAAAGCGATAGCGTCTAAATCCACAAGTCCTGACAAAAATGCAACAACTAATACCCCAGCATCGCCCGCTAAACTTGTTGCAAGCTTTGATACGATCATCACAGCAGACAGCAATGCGCCAAATTTCAAGACCGCAGCAATATCCAATGGATTTTCAAAAATAAGACTTTCACTCGCCGCATGCTCATCTCTTACTGGATAACGCGTCAGCAACATGCCGCAAGCGCCGTAAACTAAGCCAATAACAATAAGCGGAGCTGCAAGTTGTAGGGCAAGCGTCAGATTAACGACTGCAAGAATGATCAAAACACGGAAAGCCATAATCGCATTCGCCAATGCCGCCGCACCGGCTAATGCTTTTCCTTGTAAAGGATATTTTATCGCCAATCGCGCCATCGCGGCCGTTGTCGCCGTTGAAGAGGCAAGTCCTCCCGCCAATCCTGCAACAGCTAAGCCCTTTTGATAGCCAATTACCCGTACCGCCACATAGCCAGCAAATGAAATCACGGCAATCAAAACTGTCATCAACCATAATGCAAAAGGATTAATCGCGCCAAAGCGATCAACTGGATGATTGGGCAATATTGGCAGTAGAATAAAACTCATCACCAATAGCGCCAGCCCTGAACGCAGCTCTGGCCATGTTAGCTTTTGCAACCAATTATGCAGGGCGTTTTTAGACGCAAGCATCGCCGTTGTCGCCACAGCGGCAGCGACTGCTGGCGTTTCATGTCCAATAACCGCCATAACGCCAAGAGAGAAAGCAAGCATGATTGCAACAATGGTTGTCGCGCCATAGGTATGATCGTGCTCAATCTGCCGAAGTCGAAAGAGAGCGATAACTACGCAAACACCGATAAAAATTATAGCTAGACCAACAGCTGCAAAGTCGCCGAAGGGCAGAACGATTGCGCCCCAAACGCCCCCCAATAGAGCCGTAAGCGCAAAAGTGCGTAAGCCTGCAGCTCGCTCTCCTTCCGCCTCAGCGCGCGCCTGCCAACCGCGCTCAAGACCAATCAGCAAGCCAATTGCGAATGCAACAGACAATCGCCAGATTAACGCCTCGACGCTCAACTCATACATTTGCGCATACCTCTCGAAGTCTCATCGCACGAGAAACTTAAGAATGGCTCACTTTCAACGCTTGACGCAGTTTGTAAAGGCGCTGCATGAATTTCGCCTCGAGCGCCTTTAACCTTTGCCATTCTGAGCAGGAAAATAATGACCACATCGCCCAAACTGTCGCGCCGCTCGGAAGTCTCGCCCTTTCTCGCCATGGACGCGTTGCGCGAAGCAAAGGAATTGGAGCGCGCAGGACGTCGGATTATCCACATGGAATTGGGCGAACCAGGAGCCCCAACGCCCCAGGCCATTCGCCAAGCAGGCGTCTCTGCACTCTCACGTGGGCAGCTTGGTTATGGAGAGGCCCTGGGCCATTTCGTCTTGCGCGAAGAGATCGCTGCTTTTTATGAAAAAAAATAC
>DHWC01000102.1:3146-22677 GCA_002412985.1 Methylocystaceae bacterium UBA5192
GCTTTTCTTCTGACGCTCATTGCAGGCTTTGACCCAGGGGCCCGCATTGCTGTCACGCAGCCTGGTTATCCAGCCTATACAAATATCCTTACTGCACTCGGTCTTAAAACAGCGCATCTGCGTCTTAGTTTTGAAAATAATTTTACGCCAACAGCGCCTCTGCTAGCCGCCTTGCATAAAGAAGAAAAACTCCAAGGCGCATTACTCATGAATCCTGCCAATCCAACAGGAACCATGATTTCTAATGAGGCTCTTGCAGATATTTGTCGTTTTTGCGAATTGGAAAATATCACGTTTATTTCTGATGAAATTTATCATGGGCTTGAATATGAAAAACAAGCGCAAAGCGCGTTATGTTTTTCTGAAAATGCAATCATTGTAAATTCATTTTCCAAATATTACGCTATGACTGGTTGGCGCTTGGGTTGGATCGTTGCGCCCGCAACATGGGTGCGCGCGCTTGAACGATTGCAACAATCGCTTGCGATTTGTCCGCCAACACTCTCTCAAACAGCAGCGCTCGCTGCTTTCAGCGCGCACGAGGAAGTCGAAAATAACCGGCTCATCTATGCACGCAATCGACAATTGCTGTTGGACCGCTTACCCACAATTGGCCTGTCGCGCTTTGCTCCGCCAGATGGGGCATTTTATTTTTACGTGGATGTTTCTCGTTTCACGACGGATTCTTTATCTTTTTCCCGCCGTCTCTTGATTGAGGCTGGCGTCGCTGTCACGCCGGGCGTTGATTTTGATCCGCAAAATGGCGGCCATTGGATCCGACTCTCTTACGCTGGACCAGAGACTGAGGTGGCCGAAGGGGTGGCTCGATTGGCGGACTGGCTTGCCCCTCAGTTCGGATAGCAAGCCCGTCCTCCCTTCTAGTCAACTCAACCGCCAAAAGGCGTTTTTACACGCTGCCACCAGCCGCCCTTCTTGGGACGATTGGGATCGGCTTCGGTTATTACAACTTCCGTTGTTTCACGCTGCCGTAAAACTTCAGGTTCCGACTGATCAGCAATTTGCGGCTCAGGAGCAGCACTTGGTTCGAAGCGTGCGGGCTCCTCCTGACGTCGTTGAGCAAAGAAGCTTTGTTCAACAGGCTGGGAGGGATTTTCTTGCATCACAGGCGCAAATTCTTGCCCAGAAGCAACACTCTGGTCTTGGCTCAGATCGGCCCCTGGATTGAGAAATTGATCTGACATGGTCGCCGAACGCCGCCAGCGGCCGGGTCCGCGTTCTGCATGACGCGGGTTGCGTTGATAGGGGCTGCGATCGGAACGCGGCTCTCTTGGCGCGACTGGCGCATTGTCAATCCCGGCCATGAAAGCCAATCCCTCATCAGAAGGCTGCTCTGCTTCGAGGGCCATATGCTCTGCATTCTGGTTAATCCCGCCCCGACCACGACGGCGACGACGACGACGTCCTCGACCAGCTGCTTCTTCGCCATCCTCAGACGTAAACCGTCCCGGAGCGCGATCTTCACGCGATGAGGGCCGTGAAAACTCCTCCTCTGTTTCTCCCCGATCAGGCGAGAAATCTTCAGCGAAGACATCATCAGATGGCTCTTCATCAGGCGTTTCAGCGCGCACAGAGTCAACGCGAAGCGGTGAAGGAACAGGCGGCAAGCGCGGCCCGGACGCTAAGGCGCCGCGCTCGAGCGCATGATAGATCGCCCCTGTCAGCGTATCGTCAGCCGCTACTGTAATATGCACGCCAAAGCGACGCTCTAATTCATGCAAATGCGCGCGTTTTTGATTGAGAATATAAAGCGCGACAACAGCGCGCGTTCTCAATGTAACGTCATGCGCCGCGCTCTTAACCAACGCTTCTTCGAGCACACGCAAAACATGCAATGCAATTGACGCTGTAGAACGCACATGGCCTGCGCCGACACAATGCGGGCACGGAACCGTCGATCCTTCAATAACGCCCGCACGGATGCGTTGGCGCGACATTTCAAGAAGTCCAAAATGAGAGATCCGACCAACTTGAATACGCGCACGATCATTCTTGAGGGCTTCTTTAACCCGCCGCTCTACAGCTCGGTTATTTCTGCCTTCTTCCATGTCGATGAAATCAACGACAATTAAGCCCGCAAGATCACGTAAGCGTAACTGACGCGCAACTTCATCTGCTGCTTCTAAATTTGTTCTAAGCGCTGTGTCCTCGATATTATGTTCACGCGTTGATCGGCCCGAATTAACATCTATCGCAACCAGCGCTTCAGTCTGATTGATAACGAGATAGCCGCCAGACTTGAGCGTGACATGATTAGAAAACATGGCGTCAAGCTGCGCTTCAACGCCACTTTCCGCAAAGATTGGAAAAGCGTCGCGATGTTGCCTGACATTCTTTGCATGGCTTGGCATCAACATGCGCATAAAATCTTTTGCTTCGCGATAAGCGTCATCGCCAGACACAACAATTTCTTCGACATCGCGCCCGTAGAGATCGCGAATAGCGCGCTTGATTAATGAGCCTTCTTCATAAACCAGCATGGGAGCGCTTGAGCGCAATGTCAGTTCGCGCACGCTCTCCCAAAGTCGAAGCAAATATTCGAAATCTCTCTTGACCTCAGCTTTCGTCCGGGACGCGCCAGCTGTACGTAAAATAACGCCCATACCCTCTGGCACTTCGAGATCATGTACGATTTCTTTAAGACGCTTACGATCGGCGCCATCGGTAATTTTTCTTGAAATACCGCCGCCGCGCGCCGTATTGGGCATCAATACAGAATAGCGCCCGGCTAAAGATAAATAGGTTGTCAGCGCGGCGCCTTTGTTACCTCTTTCTTCTTTAACAACTTGTACCAACAATACCTGGCGGCGCTTGATGACTTCTTGGATCTTATACTGGCGGCGCGGACGCGACGCGCGATAGGGCGTCTCATCCATGGCGTCGCCGCCAATGTGTTCGACAGCGTCCTCTTCTTCATGCTCTTCATCGTCATGATCGTCATCAAAACTTTTTGCCTCAACGGCCTGAGTCTCATCGGCGCTTTCTGACGAGAGGTTTTCTTTTTCACGCTCACGCGCTTCGTCTCGCTCATCCTGCAAGCGGGCCTTTTCCTCGTGGTCCAGTGCAGGCGATGTGCGCGTATACTCTTCCGCTGCGCCTTCTTGAATTGAACCAAAACCAGAAGGATCGACAGAGATCGTATGCGGTGGAGCGGCCTCGTCTATGGGATTTGGGATTTCCTCAGCAGGTGGGAAGACGCTGTCGGGAGCGGAGAACATCGCCTCTTCAGCGAATGTTTCCTGCGTTATATCCCGCGCAAGATCCACGGGCTGCGAGTCATAGCCGCCGTCCCTTTCTGGCGCGGTCTCAAATTCGGAAACTTCGCCAGTTACGCTCTCATCAAAGGCGGCGCGCTTTTCAGCGTTATCATATTGGCGACGTCGCGAACGACGTCCGCGGCCATACGCAGGGGCGCGGTCTCGCTCCTCTTCCTCATCCTGCAGATGCGCGCGACTTTCCTCCTCAAGCAAGGCCTGACGATCCGCAACCGGGATTTGATAATAATCTGGGTGGATTTCCGCAAAGGCGAGAAAGCCATGACGGTTTCCGCCGTAATCAACGAAGGCCGCCTGCAGCGAGGGCTCTACGCGCGTTACCTTTGCAAGATAGATATTGCCCCGTAGGGGTTTCTTGTCAGCGGCTTCAAAGTCAAATTCTTGAACGCGATTTCCGCGCAACACCACAACCCGAGTTTCCTCGGGGTGGGAGGCGTCGATAAGCATTTTGTTGGCCATGGATAACTCTTTGCAGCGCGGCTGGGGTCGGCGGCGGCCAAGCGGTCCGGCGTCCCCTAAGGGACGCTATGAACACAAGACGGCGCGTGCTGACGCGGCGGGCGCTTTTTGTCAGAGGAAAAGTAAAAGGCTCAGAGCCTTGATTCAGAGAGCCAGCAATGAGGCTGGCGGATAAAATTCTTTTGTCTTGCGTCTTGGCAGGACGCAGGGCTGAGCGGACGGGTTGGGGATTGGTCGGAAAACGGCACAATCTCAGGAAAAGACGAGCAAGCATGCGCACGCGACTTATTGGTTTCCCGCGCGCTTCGCGCCGGGATCCCAAACTTGTCGCACAGCTTTTCATGGTCATGGCCATGAGATCGTCAAATAACCTTCTGCAGCGCAGGCTCGCGCCGCCCTCGCATCATGTTTAGCCAGGGCCAATCATGAAACGCGCCAACTCATTAAGGATTGCTTTGATCTGTTCCGCAGAGCTACCGCACTGTTTCAACTCAATAATCGTAATTATTAAGCCGCAAATCGCGCGCAATTCCATAAAGCGCATAATATTTGTAACGAGCCTACGCCGAGCGCGCAAGCATGACCCTGAACAAGGTCGCCAAGCCCAGACATTAAAATGTCTGAAAAGAGGCTAAAACTTTGAAGAATGACCGATGATTCACCCTCTTGGCTTGAAAGCTCAGCAAGACAGTTGCGTAGATGCGCTCTGGTGGTTGTCGCGGCTGCAGTGTTTTTGGTCCTGGATCTCCAATTCTTCGCCGGAGCTTTCGCGCAACCGGCGATTGCGCTGGGGAGCCGAATAGAGGCCGAAAGCGGACAGGAACGTCTCATCTTTGACCTGACAGGCCCGGTAAAGATCTCCGCCCGCCCGCTCGCTGATCCAGATCGAATTATTATAGACATAGCTGATTTGGAATTTCGGCTTGACCCCTCGGCGGGACGCAACACAGGCTTATCTAAATTAATCAAAGCCTTTCGATTTGGACTTTTTGCCCCGGGACGCTCCCGAATTATTATTGATCTCGCTCAGCCCGCCACCATTGTTGCGACACGCATTGACCCTTTAAAAGACGGATCGAGACTTATCATCGAACTCGCCTCGACGGATGCGGCCAGTTTTGCCGCGGCAGCAAGCGCAGCAGCAGCAAAAGCGCCTGATGTCCCGCCAGCTCTCTCGAGCGCGCCGCCCGCCCCTCGTCCAAGCGGGAAAGCCGTGATCGTCATCGATCCTGGACATGGCGGGGTCGATACGGGCGCCATAGGTAAGCATGGGGAACAGGAGAAGGCGATTGTCTTTGAATTTGCTCGCGTTTTGCAGGAAAAAATTGAAGCGGAAGGCCTTTTTCACGCCGTGCTGACGCGCGAGGAAGATATTTTCCTGCCTCTTGCAGAGAGGGTTCGCCGCGCGCGAGAAAATAACGCCGCCTTGTTTTTATCCATTCACGCCGACACCCTTGCCGCCCCTCATGTTGAGGGCGCGACCGTCTACACGCTTTCCGCCCGGGCTTCGGACGCCGAGGCCGCCCGTATTGCCGAACAGGAAAATCTGGCGGATCAAGCTGCGGGCTTAGAGGGCAAGGCTGAGGCGGAAGAAGTAGACGACATCCTATTTGAACTAACCAGAAGAGAGACCCACGCCTACAGCAGAGATTTTTCCAAGACTCTGATTTCTAAATGGAAAGATGCCGGAAATCTTAACAAAAATCCTTCCCGCGCCGCTGGATTTGTTGTTTTAAAGGCGCATGACGTGCCGTCAATCTTGTTAGAGCTCGGCTATCTTTCCAGCGAAAAAGATTTAACTCGGCTAACCTCGCCGCAATGGCGCGAACAGGCTGCAACGAAGCTCGCCGAGGCTATAAAGGTATTTTTCCAAACTCACCCCAACGCCAATAATTCTGGCGAAGGCGGGCGGGCTAAAGCGCCGCGCCCCGAATAAAACACAAAATGCCGCCAATTGGTTAACAACAAAGCTGGGTCGACCTGGCTTCGAGCTTTAAATTCCTCCCGAGCCTAAAAATACTGGAGGATCACACCCCATATCAGCCGCGGGCGCAGGGTGAGCCCAAAGCGATGAGGAACAAGCTTTATGCGGATGCTGGCAAGGTTTATTGGCTTTATCTTTGCGACGGGCGCGATCTTATTTTTGATCGCCGCCGTTGGCGTCGCCGGATTGATCTTTTACTATTCCAAAGATCTGCCTGACACAGCCACGCTTCAAAAATATGAACCGCCAGTTACAACGCGCTTACACGCCAACGACGGATCAATTCTTGCAGAATATTCGCACGAGCGTCGTCTGTTTTTACCAAACTCTGCAATCCCACAACTCGTAAAACAGGCCTTCATCTCTGCAGAAGATAAAAACTTCTACTCGCATACAGGCATTGATCCCGAAGGCGTGTTGCGCGCTGTGATGGTGCTAGCAGAAGGCGGACGCCATGTTCAAGGCGCGTCAACCATCACGCAACAAGTGGCAAAAAACTTTCTCGTCGGGAATGAACGCTCTTATGATCGTAAGATTCGCGAAGCGCTTATCTCGTTACGCATAGAGGGCGCTTATACTAAAGAGCATATCCTCGAACTCTATTTGAACGAGATTTATCTTGGCCTGGGCAATTACGGCGTCGCTGCGGCGGCTCTAAATTATTTCAATAAATCCGTTAATGAATTAACGCTTGCGGAAGCGGCTTATCTTGCGGCTTTACCAAAGGGTCCAAACAATTATCATCCCTTTCAACAACGCGAACGGGCGATTGAACGACGCAACTATGTAATTGACCGAATGGAAGCAGATGGCTTCGTAACGGCAGCTGAGGCGGCCAAAGCCAAAAGCGAACCCCTTGGCGTCAATCCGCGCGTCTTATCGCCCAACACTTATGTCGCTGGCTATTTTGCTGAAGAAGTGCGTCGAGAATTATCTGAGCGTTTCGGCGAGAAAAATTTATATGAGGGCGGCCTAACGGTCAGAACGACGCTTGATCCAAAAATTCAAGCGATCACGCGTAAAGCGCTTGCAGATGGGCTTGTTCGTTTTGATGAAGCGCATGGTTTTCGCGGCGCCGTTTATCACGTCGATATCTCCTCCGATTGGGGAGTCGCACTTGCAGCTGTTCCGGCACTTGGCGATGTGCGCCCTTGGCGTCTCGCCGTTATTCTTGATCTCAATGATTCCGGCGCGCGCATTGGCTTGCAGCCTGGCCGCGAAAAATCTGGCGAAGTTTCTCCTGATCGCGAAACAGGCGCGCTCAGCGCAGAAGGCATGCGCTGGACAGGCCGCAATCCCAAAAGCGCTTTCACAGTTGGCGACGTTATTTATGTTGAACCGCTTGCAACACGCGCTGGACAATACCGCCTGCGCCAAATCCCCGAGATCTCGGGCGCAATGGTCGCAATGGATCCCTATACTGGCCGCGTTTTTTCCATGGTTGGCGGATTTTCTTTCGACCAATCGTCCTTTAATCGCGCGACTCAAGCGTTGCGTCAGCCAGGATCTTCTTTCAAGCCATTTGTTTACGCTACGGCGCTTGATAATGGCTACACACCCTCTTCGTCTATTCTTGATGAGCCAATATCTATTCAGCAATCTGATGGCACATATTGGACGCCTGAAAACTTTGAAGGCGGACAAGGGACAGGCGCACATCCCTTACGACATGGCGTTGAACATTCAAAAAACATGATGACTGTTCGCCTTGCGAATGATGTCGGCATGCCGCTGATCGCTGAATACGCCAAAAGATTTGGCATTTACGATAATATGACGCCTTATCTGTCCATGGCGCTTGGCGCAGGCGAAACAACCTTGATGAAGATGGTGACGGGATATTCCATGTTGGCTAATGGCGGCAAACGCGTAAAGTCAACATTGATTGACCGCATACAAGATCGTTACGGCAAGACGACCTTCCGTCACGACGAGCGTGAGTGCTTAGGATGCGATGCGGAAAAATGGGATAATCAGCTTGAGCCAAAACTAATTGATAAGCGCGAACAGGTATTGGATCCGCTTACCGCCTATCAAATCACCTCAATTATGGAAGGCGTTATCCAACGCGGCACAGGCGTTTCCATCAAAGCGGTTGGAAAACATCTCGCGGGTAAAACCGGCACAACCAATGAAGCGAAAGACCTATGGTTCGTTGGGTATTCTCCAGATTTATGCGTTGGCGTTTATATCGGCTATGACCGTCCCCGTTCTCTCGGCAGCCATGCACAAGCAGCGCTTTACACGGCGCCGATTTTTCGCGACTTCATGACCGTCGCGCTTAAAGATAAGCCTGATACGCCTTTCCGCGTGCCGCCCGGAATCAAACTCATTTCTGTTGACGCGCATTCGGGTTTGCGCTCATCGGGGCCCGGCTCAATTCTAGAAGCATTTAAACCGGGCACTGCGCCGCCTGACGCCATTTCAGAAGGCGAGGGCGGGCCGCGCGAACTCGATACGCCCCATGATGTCGACCAGCAAGTTGGTAGCGGCACGGGCGGACTTTATTAAACTTACGCTGCGCATTCAGAATTACGCCTCAGTAGCTTCAATGCGTTACTCGCCAAGGTAACGCAGCGCGGCTGCGGCAGCAAAAGGACAAAGCGCAAAAGCAGTGAGCGTGATTGCGCAAAGAATAAGAAAAGGCGAGAGGAACGGAACACTACCGCCGCTTGCGGCTTCGGCGGCAGAAACGCCAAAAATTAAAATCGGAATTGTTAAAGGCAGCACGAGAAGCGCCATTAGCAATCCGCCTCGACGAACTGTCACGGTCGCTGCAGCGCCAATCCCGCCAATGAGCGTTAGGGCTGGCGTGCCAACTAATAGCGTCGCAACAACGCCGCCAAGCGCAATTGGCTCCTGCTGAAGCATGAGGCCCAAGAAGGGCGCTGCAAGAATGAGCGGCAATCCGCTTGCCGCCCAATGCGCCAGGCATTTAATCAAAACAACAAGCTCCAGAGGAGAGCTCCCAAGATGCAATAAATCGAGAGATCCGTCTTCTGCATCAGCTTGGAACAAACGATCAAAGGACAGTAAACTCGCCATTAAGGCGGCAATCCATAAAATTGCAGGACCAATTCGGGCGAGCAAGTTAGGATCTGCGCCAATCGCAAAAGGTACAAGCGTTACGAATGTTAGAAAAAAAACAACGCCCATTGCTCCTGAGCCGCCGATGCGCCGCGCCACACGCCACTCGCGAAGAAAAAGAGCCCAAAGCGGCGAGGTCGACGCAGGCGTCATAGCGCGAGTTCCCGTGTCGTCACAAACCCTAACGGCTCATGTGTCGCTACAATAATGATTCCGCCTTCAGCGCAATGCGCGCGCATGGCTTGCGCAAGTCTTGCGCGGGAGGCTTGATCTAAAGCGGTCATCGGCTCGTCGAGCAACCAGAGCGGACGATAGACGACAAGAAGACGCGCCAGTGCGGCGCGGCGTTTTTGACCGGCTGACAACGCGCCAAAAGGGGCGCGCAGGGCATGGGTTAGCCCCACAATTGAGAGGGCTTGAGGAATAGACTGACTGCGCGGATGAGAGGGGCCAGCAAGATAATTGGCCCAAAAATTTAAGTTTTCTTCGACACTGAGGGCTAATTTCATCCCATCCGCATGCGCGAGGTAATGGGTATTTTGCGCTAACTCGACCTCTAAGACGCCCCTGTTCAGACTGATAACTCCCTGGGTCGTCGGCAACAAACCAGCAAGGGCGCGCAAGAGGGTTGATTTCCCAGCTCCATTCCGCCCGCAGACAACTAAGGCCTCGCCTTCCGTCAGCTTGAAGCCAATATTATCAATTATGCGGCGTCCGGCGCGCTGTACGGACAGGCCTTCGACACATAGGCGCAAGGGCTGCGAGCTGCCAGTAGGAGCGCAAGATGGCGTCGAGGGCGAAATGTTCATATAAAAACCCAATAGAGAAAGCTGCGGCTGAGCGCTATAGGCCCCCTAAAGGCCCGTCTCATACTGGCATCCCCGCTGAGGGAATGGTAAGCAACACGATGATTCCTTGGGCGCCGCAGTATCTTGGCGCGGTTTATCCTATTGTGGACGCCAAGCAGCGCTCGACCAATCGGGGATTACACATTCAGTGACAAGACATAAAAGCCTTTCCGATTTCGCCACGCGACGATTCAGACTTGCTGGCAGCGCCCTTTTGGAACTGAACGATCCTTTTTTCGCTCAGCTGGATAAATTGCGCGCTGAGCTGTCTAAGCAGGGTAAAAATCTCGTTAGCTTCGCCAATTATGATTATCTTGGTCTCGCCAGTCATCCCTTGATTAAAGCGGAAGCAAAACGCGAGATCGACGATCTTGGGATCGGCGCACTTGCTTCACGACTCGTCGGCGGCGAGCGATCGACACATAAACAGTTTGAAGCAGAGATCGCTAAATTCATTGGCATGGAAAGCGCGCTAACGCTTGTTTCCGGCTACCTTGCGAACGTCACAACAATTGCCTGGTTGATGAATGGCAAAAAGGACGCCATTTTTATCGATGAACTAGCCCACAACAGTATTGTTGCAGGAACGGACGGCGCTGTAGCTGAGGTAATTAAATTTCGGCACAATGATCTTGATCATCTCGAACATCTCTTACACAAAAAACGCGAAGACTACCGCAACGTTTTGATCGTTGTCGAAGGCGTCTATAGCATGGACGGAGATACGGCTGATCTGCCTAGATTGTTAGATATTCGCGATCGTTACGGCGTTTGGCTGCTTGTCGATGAAGCGCATTCTCTTGGCGTGCTGGGTGCGACAGGCAGAGGCCTTGCAGAACATCAAGGCGTCGATGCTGGACGCATTGATCTTGTCGTTGGCACATTGTCAAAATCATTGGCGACCTGTGGCGGTTATGTTTGCGCGAAAAAAAGCATCATCGATTACTTTCGTTTTACTCTGCCCGGCTTCGTCTATAGCGTAGGCTTATCGCCCGTCATCCTTACCGCCGCGCGTACGGCGTTAAGATTGATGCAAGAAGAAACCTGGCGCATCGAAAAACTTGCTGCTAACGCCGAACTCTTTCGTAAAGTTGCGCATGAGCACGGCTTTTCTACCGGACCTGCGATTGGTCGCGGCGTTGTGCCAATTCTTTTCGATAGCGATATCGAAACGATGTGGGCCGCTCAACACCTTCTCGAGGAGGGTTATTATGTTCCGCCGGTTGTTAGAATCGGCGTGCCTAAAGATGGACCGCGCCTGCGCTTCTTCTTTTCAGCAAATCACACCGAAGCCGAAATCCGCGGGGTTATTCATTGCTTGAAACAGATTCCGCCGGTTAGTGAAGAGGCGCAAAGAATCGTTGCCGCCGCGATGGCTGGATCCGTCAGAAAATCAGTCTCTCCCGAAATCGAAACGACTTCCGCGTCGCTTTAGGGATTTTAGCAATGGCTCAGGCCCGCTAGGACTAAAAATATGACGCAGGTCGATATTCTTCCCGTTAATAGTTTAGGACGCTTTGCGAGCTTTTGCAGACTTCCTCGCCTGCTCTACAAAGATATGCAGGGCTTTTCGCCGCCAATCGATCTTGAACGCTGGACGCTTTTTTCACATCGACTGAACCCGCATTATAAACTCGTTGAAGAGCAAAAATTTCTAGCCCGCAGCAATGGTCAATGGGTCGGACGCATTAGCGCGCACATTTATAAAACAGGTATTGCGCCAATTGGAGCCAGTCCGTGTCAATTTGGCGCATTAGATGTCATTGACGATATCGATGTTACGCATGCTTTATTGACGGCGGCCGAGAATTGGCTGCGAGAAAAAGGCGCCGATCGCGTTACCGGACCTTTTTCGCCCACAATAAACGGAGAGTGCGGCGTGCTTGTGCAAGGGTTCGACGCTACGCCGATGATTTTCATGCCGTGGCATCCGCCTTATCTCTCCCAACATTTGGACGCGCTTGGCTACGCCAAAGCGCGAGATCTCATTTCATATAAAATTACTGTCGCGGAACATGACCTTGATGAAAAACCAAGAGTGTCTAGCCGCAAGGAATGGCGAGAGCGCCTCAATCTGCGCCCTCTCAACATGGCTGAGATAAAAACAAAAGAAACGCCGATTCTTGAGGAATTATTTAACGACAGTTGGCGCGGGAATTGGGGCTATGTTCCTTTTACAAAAGCTGAATTTGACTCAACCGCAGATGCGCTGAAATTTGTTATGCCTCCTGATTTCGGCATTGTCGCAGAGCTTGATGGCAAACCTCAATCCTTTGTCATCGCTTTGCCCAATCTATTTGAAATCTTCTCAGATCTCCAAGGCAGGCTCTTCCCTTTCGGCCTGGCCCGCATTATTTCTCGTATGCGTAGCCATAAATTCAAATCTGCGCGGATCGTGCTCTTGGGCACGAGAAAAGCTCTCCAAAATAGCGCCACGGGCGGAGCTATTTTGATGTCGATGTTTGAAGAAATGAAGCGCCGTGGGGCTTCCATGTCGATCCAACAACTTGAGGCGGGCTGGGTTCTGGAAGACAATATGTCGATGCGGCGACCGATAGAAATGTTTGGCGGAAAAATAGATAAAATCCACCGTATCTACGAGAAGTTTCTTGTCAGTAAATCAGACGGCGACGACGTCAATCCATCAAAGATACAGGACGCATGGGCATGAGCGGCATTTCGGTAACCTCTACTGGCGCAGATCGCTCCCATGTTGAGCGCCGTCGCCTGATCTTGGAAAAATATCCTCAAGTGCAGAAACTTTTCGGCAAAGATCCGCTCACATTTAAAATTGCTGTCGGTATTTTTGCGCTACAACTGACACTTGCGGCTTTAATGGGATATCTGGGACTAGATTATTGGTGGCTCTCGCTGGTTTTAGCAATCTGCGTAGGCGCTTTCGCCAATCACGCCAATTTTGTCATCATCCACGACGCGATCCATAATTGTGTTTTTGATAATCCACTGGCTAATAAGTGGACAGCGATCCTTGCCGATCTATCCAATGCTTTCCCAACCGCGATGGGCTTTCGCTGTTATCATATCAAACATCATTCTCATCTTTCCGCCTATGACTATGATGCGGATATACCAAGTCAATGGGAAGTGGACTGGGTCGGCAACAGCACATGGCGGAAGGCGGCATGGCTTTTCGCCTTTCCCGCCATTCAGTTGGCCCGACTAAATCGCTTAAAAGGAACTGTACCGATTTGGGGACAGTGGACTTACATTAACGCAGCCGTAATTATAGTTTTTGATCTGTTTGTTTTGATTGCTTTGGGTCCCAACGGCCTCCTTTATCTCTTTTTCTCTTTTTGGTTTTCTGTTGGCGGGCTTCATCCCTTAAGCGCCAGATGGTTACAAGAGCATTTTGCGTTTGCGCCAAATCAAGGGACATTTGACTATTATGGCCCGCTCAATACATTGGCGTTAAATATTGGCTATCATAATGAACATCATGATTTTCATGAAATTCCTTGGACCCGACTGCCGCAATTAACGGTAATGGCTCCAGAGTTTTATAACACGCTAACCTGCCATCGCTCTTGGTTCGCATTACTTGTCACTTTTATCTTTGATCCAAGCTATTCGCTCGGCACGCGTTCTGAAAATGTGACGCTCGCCGCCGATCGTTCGGCGACCTCTATTTCGCCAGCGGAGTAACCAATGTCTGACCATCACATGCAGAAGCCGATAGAATCTCTTGATGCGTCACCGCGTCTGTTTAAGAATAACCTGCTGGATAAACTCTCGCGCGTACACCATCTCACGCCGGTAATTATTTATACGCCAATTTTTTTGGGGCTTATTTTTTATTCTCTAACGCTCGTTAGCGTGCCGTTGACGCTGCTAGGCGTTTTTCTTGGTTATATAGGATGGACGCTGACCGAATATTTTGGCCATCGGTTTCTTTTTCACACCATTTTTCCCCTGCCATTTGGTTTGGGGCCGCAATTTCAGTTTCTTATTCACGGCGTACATCACGTCTACCCGAATGATCCGCTTCGCCTAGTGATGCCCCCCTTACTCTCAGGGCCGATTATGTTGATCGCTATGTCGATTATCTATCTTATTTTTGGTGCGCCATTTATGTGGTCAGCGCTTGCCGGGTTTATCATTGGCTATGTGATTTATGATTGCGTTCACTACTGGACCCATCATAGTCAGCCAACGTCAGAGCTCGGAAAACTAGTTAAAAGACTTCATATGCTTCATCATTTTCGGGATGCCGAAAAAGGATTTGGCGTACACGCCATTTGGTGGGATTACGTCTTTGGCACAGCCTACCGAAACAATGAGACGCCAGGAGCGAAGGCTGTTTAAGAGACTGCATTAGTTTTGTTGTGTTCTTTTAAACCACTCATCTTCTGAAATTACTTCGACGCCGAGCGCTTGCGCTGTCGTAAGCTTAGAACCCGCCCCTGGACCCGCAACCAGAAGATCGGTCTTTTTTGATACCGACCCAGCGACTTTTGCGCCGAGACGCTCCGCTTGGGCTTTAGCCTCTTCGCGGGTCAGTCTCTCTAGAGCTCCAGTAAAGACAACTGTTTTGCCTGATACGGCAGACATCGTCGCGACTGCTGGCATTGGCTCAAGCTTAACTTCTTTTAATAAAGCGTCTAAAGCGCGCGAATTATGCGGTTCAGAAAAAAAATCATGCAGCGCTTCTGCGACAACTGGCCCGACGCCATCAATAGTATCGATCCGCGCCCGCTCTGGCGTATCAGGTTTCGCAAGAGAGGCTGTTAGACGTAAAGTTTCAAAATCTATGAAATGGCGGGCAAGACGTCTGGCATTTGTTTCGCCAATATGACGAATGCCCAAAGCATAGATAAATCGATTAATTTCTATTTTGCGTCGTGCGTTAATTGCGTGAAAAAGATTTCTTACCGAGGTTTCTCCGAAACCTTCTCTGTTCTTAATTTTAGTTAAACTTTCTCGATCTCTTTCTTCTAGGGTGAAAATATCCGCTGCTGTTTCAATTAACCCTTCTTGATAGAAATACTCTATCTGCTTATCGCCAAGTCCTTCGATATCAAAAGCGTTCCTGGAGCAGAAATGCTTTAGTCGCTCTATTGCCTGCGCAGGGCAAACAAGAGATCCAGTACATCGTCGCACCACATCGGCAACGCCAGTTTTTTCATCAATCTCACGCAAAGCCGCTGACCCACAACGCGGGCAGACATCAGGGAAGCTAAAAGGTTTGGCGCTTTTTGGACGCTTGCTGAATTCTACATGAGCAATTTGAGGAATGACATCCCCAGCGCGCTGAATAACAACTGTATCGCCTATTCGAATGTCCTTACGACTAATTTCTTCTTCATTATGCAACGTTGCATTGGAAACGATAACGCCACCTACAGTAACAGGCGCCAGTCGAGCGACAGGCGTTAACGCGCCTGTGCGTCCAACCTGAATCTCAATATCTCGAACAATTGTCGTGGCTTGTTCTGCTGGAAACTTATGCGCGACTGCCCAACGCGGTGCGCGAGAGACAAAACCCAATCGGGTTTGTAGCTCAATAGAGTCGACCTTATAGACAACGCCATCAATATCGTAACCAAGAGTCGCACGCTGAGACTCAATGAACTGGAAATGGTCAAGCATCTCCTCAAGCGTGCAACACAGCCGCGTTAGAGGATTAACAGGAAGACTATAAGACTTAAACGCCTCCAGAACGCCTGCTTGTGTCGCCGCTGGCATCTGACTTACCGCGCCCCATGCATAAGCAAAGAAGTGGAGCGGACGCGTTGCGGTAATCTTTGCGTCAAGTTGGCGTAAAGAACCAGCAGCAGCATTCCGTGGATTGGCAAAAAGCGCCTTACTTTGAGACTGTTGACGCAGATTAAGCGCCTGAAAATCTTCATGAGTCATATACACTTCGCCACGCACCTCAAGAACTTCTGGCGGCGCGCCGGTGAGGTGCAGCGGAATTTCTTTCAACGTTTTAATATTAGCGGTTACATCCTCGCCTTCAAATCCATCGCCACGCGTCGCTGCCGAGATAAACATGCCTCGCTCGTAGCGGAGAGAACAGGAGAGGCCATCAATTTTTGGCTCTGCTGTAAAACAGATTTGCTGACTTTCCGCTTGACCAAGAAATCGACGAACGCGAGCGACAAAATCAGAGACATCATCATCGGTAAAAACATTACCCAAAGAGAGCATCGGGATAGAATGCTTGATCTTTGCAAATTTCTCGCTTGGTTTAGACCCAACCTTTTGAGTTAAAGATTGATCCGTAACGAGTTCTGGGAATAATTTTTCTAGCGCCTCATATCGCCGCCGAAGCGCGTCATATTGCGCGTCTGATATGATCGGCGCATCCTCTTGATAGTAACGCTGATCATGTTTTGAGAGTTCTTCTGTTAAGCGCGCATGTTCAATTCGCGCCTCGATCGGTGACAAATGATCAACTGACCGCGCGTTCATAAGTCTTATGCTGTTTCCGGCGCAGCTCCGACCAAGCGGCGCGCTTCTTGAATGCTAATCGGTCGCCCGAAGGCATGCCCCTGAGCGTAGCCACATCCTAATTGATAGAGTTCTATGGCGTCGGACTCTGTCTCAGCTCCCTCCGCTACGACATCTAAGCCAAGATTGTGCGCAAGTGTGATTGTTGAACGCAAAATAACCGGCCGCGCAGCTTTATTATTGGGCTTTACTAGAGAGCGATCAATTTTAACGGCGTCAAAAGGAAAGCGTTGGAGGAAAGAAAGCGAAGAATAGCCTACACCAAATTCATCGAGTAAAAGACCTGCGCCCAATTCTTTTAAACGCTCCAGAACCTGCGCTGCAAATTCTGGATTTTCCATCACAAGACTTTCCGTCAGTTCGAGCTTCAAGCTTCCCTTCATGACGTCATTTCGCATGAGCGCGCTCTTAACATCGCGCAAAAGATCGTGACGAAGAAGCTGGCGGGATGAAACATTCACAGAAGCGTAAATTGGGGGATCAACAACTAAGGCCCGCTGCCAGGCTGCGAGCTCTCGAGCTGTTCTCTCAAGCGCAAAGAGTCCCAGATCAATAATTAATCCTGACTGTTCCGCAAGCGGCATAAATTGCGAGGGCTCTAACCGCCCTAGGCGGGGATGATCCCACCGCAACAACGTTTCAAAGCCTGCGATTGTCCGATCCTCGAGCCTAACAATCGGATGAAAGAAAATTTTAATTTCATTCCGCTCAAGGGCGCGAGACAGATCAGCTTCCATTGTCTGACGGTCTGTGCGGAGCGTTCGCATCGCTGGGCGAAAGATCTCAATCCGATTACCGCCGCCGCGTTTTGCATGGCGCATCGCAATCTCAGCGTCATCCATCATGTCTTCGGCGCCTGGATGGACCTGCTGATCATATAAAGAGACGCCAATGGAGGCAAAAAGCGCAATCTCGCGATCTGTAAAACGTACCGGCGTAGACAAGGACTTTCTGACTGAATCAGCGAGCGTTGCAACGTGATCGGGTTGCGTATTTGAAATCAGTATGATCGCAAATGTATCGCCACGTAATCTTGCTAATGTATCTTGAGGTTGCAAAACGCGCGTCAAGCGATGAGCGACTGTCAGCAAAATACTATCGCCCATAGCGACGCCAACTTGCTCGTTTATCTGCTTGAAACGGTCAAGGTCTATTAGAATTACTGCTGGGCGGATTTCTTTTTGTGTGCGCGCTAGTACAAGCGCCGACTCTAGACGATCTGAGTATAATTCCTGATTTGGCAAGCCTGTGAGGTTATCATGCACTGAGTCCTGTAACATACGCTCTTGAGCATTACGCTCATCTGTAACGTCTAGAAGCGTGCCGACAACGCGGATCACTTCACCGTCTGGACCAACGACAGGACGCGCGCGTAATCGATAACAAAGATAATGACCATCAGCAGATCGAAGACGAAACTCTTGATTAATTCGCCCGCGTCTTTGTTCTAATAGCGTATCAAGACAGGCTCGATAGCGATCCTGTTCGAACGGATGCAGCAGCTCCAGCCAGGACGATGCAGCGCCTTCCAATCCACCTCTATCCAATCCAAGTGCAACTTCGGCATCTGGACTGACATAGATATGATCCGAGGGCACATCCCAATCAAAAATAATTTCATTCGCGCCCGTCATTGCAAGCGCTTTACGTTCTACATCGCCGATTGCGCCGTGAGAAAATCCGCCTGTTGCAAAAGCATTCTGCATGACGGTGAAGCCAATAAGCATCACGATGAGAACAAGCCCGCCAATCAACGCTGGCGACACGAGATCGTTGGTGATCCAGCCAGCTATAGCAAAGCCGGCCGCAGCGACCCAGACAACAAGCAAGAACCAAGTCGGGATCAACATAATCGCCCGATCAAAGCCATGCGTAGCGAGATAGAGCACCAAGATCAGACCAACCACTGAAATTGTCGCAAGTGAAATGCGCGCAACGCCAGCTGCGACTGGCGCGTCAAATAAGGCAAGTCCGATTAAACTCGCAAGGATGAAAAGCCATACGGCTGCGACATGCCAAGCGCGAACATGCCAACGACTTAAATTGAGATAAGCAAATAGGAAAACTACAAGCGTTGCAGAGAGCACCGTCTCTGAACCAGCGCGCCATATTCGATCGGCTTCCGGTCCTGTTCCAAATATTTTTTCCCAAAAACCAAAATCAACGCAAACATAAGCAAGCACTGCCCAAGCGAGCGCTGCTGCTGCTGGAAAAATTACCGCGCCCTTCACAACAAACACGATCGTGAGAAACAGCGCTAATAAGCCGGCAATGCCAATCACAATACCTTTGTAAAGCGTAAGGCTTGTCACCTTATCTTTGTAGGCGTCAGGCTCCCAAAGATAGAGTTGTGGTAAGTTGGGCGCGCGTAATTCTGCGATGTAGGTAACGGTCGTTCCCGGATCTAGGGTTAACCGGAAGACATCTGCATCAGCGCTATCTTCTGCTTCAGGCGGAAAACCTTGGCTGGCTGTAATGGCGGAGATGCGCGTCTCGCCTAAATCTGGCCAAATCACGCCTGACCCTTGCAATCGAAAATGTGGCGCAACGAGCAATCGTTCAATCTGCTCATCCGTGTCATTCGTTAAGGCAAAAACGATCCAATTTGGCTGGCTTCCAGCCTCTTTGGCCCCCACTTCAATGCGTCGAACAATGCCATCTGGTCCTGGCGCTGTAGAAACTTGCAGTCGATCGCCCTGAGAAGAATGTTTTTCCACGACATGCGTGAGATCGATTGCGCGCGCGCCCTGCGGCACGCGCACCGACTCCATGGCCTGAGCCGCAGATGCTAAACCAACCAACAGAAGGAGAGCGATCAGTAAATTTTTGAGACGCACATTCTCTTCTCGGCTAAGGACTCTTCTTCGAATGCGCGCCGCGATGCGACGGTCATGGAGGGGCACGAACCCGTTAAATCCTAGGCCGTATGGCTACGGCCTGAGCTTTGAGCTCCTCGCGCCCCGGCAAGCTGCAACTATGCCGGGAATACGGCTTTTTCACTAGTGGCTTCAGGTTAGATCCGCAAGTTGAATCAATTCTTGGTAAAATACGGTATGGAGTTTGCCAGAGCATGCCGTCGCCTGGAGCGCCGCAGCGCAACAGGATCATAGATGAGCGGAACAGATGTGAACTAACCAGGATTATTTGATGCTTATCAAATAATCGATTGTTGACATATGTCCGATCTTTGATAACCCCTGAGCGTCATAAAGTCGAAATCTAGAGACTATTGTAATAGGTCTTGACCTGACGGCCCTAGGCAGCCCCATAAGAACACGAACCAGACAGGGACAGGAACCAAAGTTGATGCGTAGCGCTCTTGGCGGCCCCCGCCTTCTGCTGCGCCGCCTGCGCGAAATCAGCGCAGAGTCGGTGAGCGCACAAACGCG
>DHWC01000109.1 GCA_002412985.1 Methylocystaceae bacterium UBA5192
AAAAACCATTTTGGCAAAATCTTATGTCACAGGATACTGATAAACAAAAAATCGAGCCGCGCACGCCTCGCGGCTTGACGGATAGAGAGGCTAATGAGCTTGCCGCAACTAATCGTATGCTCGATGTTATTCGATCGGTCTACGAGCTTTATGGCTTTGAGGCGCTAGAAACGCCTGCGATCGAGTATACCGATGCGTTAGGTAAATTTCTGCCTGATCAGGATCGACCGAATGAAGGCGTTTTCTCCTTTCAGGACGATGATGAGCAATGGGTGTCTTTGCGGTATGATTTAACCGCGCCGCTCGCGCGTTTTGTTGCGCAAAATTATGATCGCTTGCCAAAACCTTATCGTTCCTATCGATGCGGCGCGGTTTATCGAAATGAGAAACCGGGTCCGGGTCGATTTCGACAGTTCATGCAGTTTGATGCAGATACTGTTGGATCTGCCTCGCCTGCTGCTGACGCAGAAATTTGTATGATGGCGGCTGTGTCGCTTGAACGACTTGGAATCGCACGGGGTGATTATGTAATTCGCCTGAATAGTCGCAAGGTTCTGGATGGCGTCATGCAGACGATCGGTCTGGGGGGTGAAGAAAACGCCCTAAGGAGATTGATCGTCTTACGCGCAATCGACAAGCTGGATCGCTTGGGGACAGAAGGCGTGCGTCACTTACTTGGCGAGGGTCGCAAAGATGAAAGCGGCGATTACACAAAAGGCGCTGGATTATCGCTGCAGGCTATTGATACGATTCTTTCTTTCTGTCTTGCGGGACAGCACTCAACGGGCACAAGATCTGTAGATCTCGCTAAACTTTTAGAGAACAGCGCGATTGGCGCTGAGGGCTTTGAGGAATTAAAAGAGATTGAAAATCTTGTTCGCGCTGCAGGTTTTGGAGCCGAGCGTATTCGCATTGACCCTTCCGTGGTGCGAGGCCTGGAATATTATACTGGGCCAGTTTTTGAAGCCGAGCTAACTTTTGAAACCAAAGATGAAAAAGGACACGCTGTTCGGTTTGGATCAATTGGCGGCGGCGGACGTTATGATGGTTTGGTTGGACGTTTCCGGAGTGAAACTATTCCAGCTACTGGTTTTTCAATTGGTGTGTCGAGGCTTTTTGCTGCGCTAAAACTTGTCGGCAGTCCGATTGTTTCAGCGCATCCCGCGACAGGCCCAGTGGTCATTCTTGTTTTGGATCGAGAGCGTTTGGCGGACTATCAGCAAATGGTCGCCCAATTACGCGAAGCCGGCGTTGCGTCTGAGCTTTATCTTGGCGGCGCAGGCATGAAAGCTCAGATGAAATATGCAGATCGTCGCAATAGTCCTTTGGCGATCATTCAAGGTTCTGACGAAAAAGCACGCGGCGAGGTCCAAATCAAAGATCTTGTCGCGGGAGCGAAAGCGGCTGCTGCAATTAGCACGAATGAAGAATGGAAGGCGCAACGGCCCGCACAATTTTCAGTTCCTGAAACAGAACTCGTCGCCCGTGTGCAAGCGCTCTTAAACCCTCAGAGCGCTTAAGCGCGATCGGCTGTTTATAGTTTATTCTGCTCTACGCTTATAATGTTCTCTGAAACCGCATCAGGCCGCCTTTGGCGCCTTTAAAAATGAGATCGTCGCCTTTGCTCTCCCAATAAGGCCCAGAGATCATAATATTCCAAAAGTCCCGCTCAATAGCGGCAAGCGCTGGTTCGCATTTTTGTTCATTAACTGCGGGCATGGATTTTGGTCCCAAACGATCGGGGCCAATCACAAAAACTGCTGACCAGTTTTTGCATCCCGAAAAGCCGCGCGCATGACCTGTTGCATCAATATTAATCCAAATTTCAACAGGAGATGGCTTGCCGTTGATTTCTGTAAGGACAAAATTTCGATAGTGCGGAAAAGGTTGATAGGAAGGCGTTGCGCTCGGTTGTTCAGGGCCGCCGCTTTGCTGTTGCTCAGCAGGAGGCGTTTCCGTAGGCAACTTCTTTTTTGCCTGGACTGGCGAAGCAATGATAACAGCGCCAACTAAAGCGACTAATGCGTGCGAATATTTTTTCATCCGTCATCTCCCTAGGGCGCGCGGCTTAACGAGGGTCTCAGATTAGGTTTAAGAATCACATGCAGATTGTTACAGCATGCTTGGCAAAACGCGATCTGGCGGACGATGTCCGTCCATAAAGGTCTTGATGTTGATGATGACCTTCTCGCCCATATCGACGCGCCCCTCATTCGTCGCCGAGCCCATATGCGGCAACAAGGTCACCTTGCCTGACTGAGCGAGTTTTAAAAGTTTAGGCGAAACAGCGGGCTCGTGTTCGAAAACGTCCAATCCAGCTCCAGCCATTTCATTGGCTTCCAACATTCGCACCAATGCATTTTCATCAACGATCTCGCCTCGCGCAGTGTTGACCAAAATAGCATGGGGACGCAAATATTTAAGGCGTCTTGCAGAGAGCAGATGATAGGTTGCTGGCGTATGGGGGCAGTGGATCGATACAATATCCACACGCGCTAACATCTGATCTAGCGACTCCCAGTACGTCGCCTCTAGGCTTTCTTCAATATCGAGCGGCGCACGACGCCGGTTGTGATAGTGGATTGACAGGCCAAAGGCGTTGGCGCGGCGGGCAAGCGCTTGGCCGATTCGTCCCATGCCAACAATACCCAGTCTCTTGCCAGTGATGCGATGGCCGAGCATCCATGTCGGCGACCAGCCGGCCCATGATCCCTCAGGGATCGCCCTGGCGCCTTCCACCAAGCGGCGCGCCACAGAGAGGATCAGCGCCATTGTCATGTCAGCTGTATCCTCGGTCAAAACTCCCGGAGTGTTGGTAACCGTGATTGAGCGGCCAAGGGCGGAAGCGACGTCAATATTATCTACGCCATTGCCAAAATTGGCGATCAATTTCATATTTTCGCCAGCCTGAGCGATTAGATGCGCGTCAATTTTATCCGTAATCGTAGGAACAAGCACATCCGCAGTGCGCATGGCCTCTGCCAATTCTTCCTGCTTGAGCGGACGATCGGTTTCATTGAGACGGGTGTCGAATAACTCGCACATACGGGTCTCAATTATCTCCGGGAGACGGCGCGTCACAAACACGAGCGGCTTCTTTTTCGGCATTTTGCGCTTCGTTTCCTTGGATAGCTTTAGTGGCGTTTGACGTCGACAGTAGCTATAGAATGCTCGCGGCAACCCTGAAGCGCCGCCCGCAAATTTCAGGCCGCCGGCCCTTTCAGGACTTAATCGGCCAAAAAAACCTTCTTCTCAACCTAGTCTTAACGGCAATAAGCGACAAATCCGTTACGCCGTTATCACCCCGAACCGCCGCTTTCCTAGCAGATGACGGGCCAAAGACAAGACGAGTGCTTTACACGCTATGCCGCACCGCAACCGCGCCCTCCTCGCCACACGCTTCACGGCGATCTTTTGTGTTTTTTTCTGGCTTTTTTTCCAAATAGCAAACGCTCAGGAGCCTCAAAAGGGCCCGGTCAGCGGGCTGCCAGTGCCTCGCTATGTCAGCTTGAAATCTGACCGGGTTAATGTTCGGGAAGGACCCAGTAAAGAACATCCAACGGTTTGGGTTTACACGCATGCCGGTCTGCCAGTTGAAATTACCGCGGAATTCGAAACCTGGCGCAAAATTCGCGATTGGGAAGGGGCCGAAGGCTGGGTGCTGCATTCTTTGCTATCTGGGCGCCGAACAGCCCTTGTCGCACCTTGGAAAAAACAGCCTCAACTCCTGACAGCCGACGATCATCAAACGGCGTTGGCGAAACTCAGTCCGGGCGTAGTTGGGTCAGTGCGCAATTGCGATGGCAAATGGTGCCGGATTTCGGGAAAAGATTTTGACGGCTATATTCAGCAGGAAAACCTTTGGGGCGCTTATCCAGGCGAGAAATTCGAATAAGGCGGTTCAGGGCTGATCTGGGCGTAGTCGGATGACAATATCCACGCGCGCAACGCGTAAGCCCTTTGGTGAAGGCGGTAGTTTACCCAGTTGCATCAAGCCATCGTCAATATCGAGTAGTTCGCCAGTTTCTTCATTCAGGAAATGATGATGTTCGCTTACGTTGGTGTCAAAATAGACTTTCGCGCCGTCAACCGCGATCTCACGCAATAGACCTGCGGCGGTGAATTGGTGAAGTGTATTGTAGACGGTGGCAAGCGATACCGAAAGCCGCGCCGCAGTCGCTTCGTCAAAAAGACGTTCTGCTGTGACATGGCGGTCTGAGCCATTAAAAAGCAGAGCTGCAAGCGCCAATCTCTGGCGTGTCGGGCGAAGACCCGCATCACTGAGCGTCTTCGAGATGAGCGGCGCGGGCGCACCCTCAACCCCAATGGGCTTCATCTCTTTCGACGAAACATCCATCGCCTACAACCCGCATTAAGAGCCCTTTTTTGAAGCATATCAAAAAAACGGACGAACTCAATGCGCATCGCTTCGTTAAGGATTATTCTGGTTCCTGGCGGGAAGCCTCCGATAGCCTTGAGCAGACGCTTTCAGCCTGGCATTGGCTATGTTAACGATCGCTGACGAATGAAGGCCGCTTGGCTCAGCGTCCTGAGGGCTGTCCAATTAATTGGGCGCCCAATCAAAGAGCCGCATAATAAAAAGATTAACCGGGCTGTGAGCTCGCAGGGGGAGGCAAGATCATCATGAGCGACCGACGCTCGTCATTTGGCTACGAGGACTTGCTTGCTTGCGGGCGAGAAGAGCTTTTTGGCCCAGGTAACGCGCAGCTACCCATGCCGCCAATGTTAATGTTTGATCGCATCACAGAGATTTTTGAAACGGGCGGCGAGCATGGCAAGGGGTTTATGCGCGCTGAACTCGACGTTAATCCGAAGCTGTGGTTTTTCGATTGTCACTTTAAAGGCGATCCAGTGATGCCGGGATGTCTTGGTTTGGATGCGCTTTGGCAGATGTGCGGATTTTTTCTCGGTTGGCTTGATCAGCCCGGACGGGGACGCGCGCTTGGGGTTGGCGAAGTAAAATTTAGCGACCAAGTTTTGCCCAGCGTGAAAAAAGTAACCTATGGCGTGGATTTCAAGCGCGTTATTTTGCGCAAACTTGTGCTGGGCATTGCAGATGGTTTTGTCGAAGCAGATGGTAAAAGAATTTATGAAGCGAAGGATTTGCGGGTAGGCCTTTTTGTTCCAGGCGCAAAATAACCATGATCTTGCAAGAGTCGCGCGTTAAAGAGTGGGGGATAAAATGAGACGAGTTGTCGTTAGCGGCATGGGTATTGTCTCCTCTATTGGTAACACGACGCAAGAAGTCCTAGCGTCACTGCGCGAAGCAAGGTCGGGAATTATTCGTGCTGAAAAATACGCTGAACTTGGCTTTCGGTCACAGGTTCACGGCATGCCCACCTTGGATGCGAGTTCGGTCGTGGATCGTCGCGCAATGCGATTTCACGCGGCAGGCACAGCATGGAATCATGTTGCGATGGATCAGGCGATCGCTGACGCAGGATTGAGCGAGAGCGAAGTTTCAAATGAACGCACTGGCATCATTATGGGTTCAGGCGGGCCCTCAGCGCATATGATTGTTGAGTCTGCTGACTTAACGCGCAGTAAAGGTCCAAAGCGCGTAGGCCCTTTCGCCGTTCCTAAAGCTATGTCCTCAACCGCTTCTGCGACGCTGGCTGTTTGGTTTAAGATTAAGGGCGTTAATTATTCTATTTCATCCGCATGTGCGACATCCAACCATTGCATCGGCAATGCCTATGAACAAATCCAATATGGCAAGCAGGATATTATTTTTGCAGGTGGTTGCGAAGAGTTAGAATGGGAGTTGTCGGTTCTCTTTGACGCAATGGGCGCGATGTCCTCGTCTTATAATGATCGACCCACGACAGCTTCTAGAGCCTATGACAAAAATCGCGATGGCTTTGTTATCGCCGGCGGCGCAGGCGTAGTGGTGTTAGAAGAATATGAGCACGCAAAAGCGCGGGGCGCAAAAATTTATGCTGAGGTTGCAGGCTATGGCGCCACATCAGATGGTCACGACATGGTTGCGCCCTCAGGCGAGGGGGCCATCCGCTGCATGCGTCAAGCGCTTGCGACTGTGAAATGTCCAATCGATTATATCAATCCTCATGCTACGTCGACGCCTGTTGGAGATGTCAAAGAAATTGAAGCTTTGAGAGAAGTCTTTGGTTCAGGCGACAAGTGCCCGCCGATCTCAGCAACGAAATCTCTAACGGGCCATTCCCTCGGCGCAACTGGCGTACAGGAAGCGATTTATTCGTTGTTAATGATGCAGAACGGCTTCATTTGCGAAAGCGCGCATATCGAGGAGCTTGATCCAGAGTTTGCGGATATGCCGATCCTACGCAGCAGGCGCGATAATGTTAAACTCGGCGCTGTCTTATCAAATTCATTTGGTTTTGGTGGGACGAATGCGACGCTGATCTTTAAACATCCTGACGCGTAATCAAAGATAGAATTCGGGATGCTGTCCTTTATTGGCGTAATCGCTCTGTGTAAACTTTGGCGATTGGCGCCTTTCCAGAAACGCTAAAGCTCGCTCAAGCGATTGCGCGGTTGATCGAGAAATAACAGAAAGAAGTTTCATGAAGTCTGCAAAAGGTTTGATGCAGGGTAAGCGTGGGTTGATCATGGGCGTGGCGAATGATCACTCCATTGCCTATGGGATTGCATGTGTCCTCGCACGGCATGGGGCTGAGCTTGCTTTTACCTATCAAGGCGAGGCCTTGGGTCGCCGCGTTAAGCCGCTGGCTGAAGAACTTGGGTCTAGTCTTGTATTGCCGTGCGATGTTGAAAAAATCGAAGACGTCGATGCAGTTTTTTCTCGCCTCGCGCAAGAGTGGGGGGAGATAGACTTTTTAGTTCATTCCTTAGCCTACTCCGATAAGAATGAGCTGAAAGGTCTTTATGCGGATACTTCGCGTGAGAACTTTATTCGTACGATGCTCATTTCATGCTTCTCTTTCACTGAAGCAGCTAAACGCGCCGCGACATTAATGAAAAATGGCGGATCGATGATCACAGTAAGTTTTGCTGGCGGTACTCATGTGATGCCAAATTATAATGTTATGGGCGTCGCGAAGGCGGCGCTCGACTCAAGCGTACGTTATTTGGCCGCCGATTATGGCGCTCGGGGCATCCGCGTGAATGCGTTGTCGCCCGGACCTGTGCGAACGATGGCGGGGGCCGGGATTACTGGCGCTCGTTCGATGGGAGCTTTCCAAAAACAACATTGTCCTTTGAGACGGATGATCACGCTTGATGAAATCGGTGGGTCAGCCTTGTATTTTCTTTCTGAATTATCTGGCGGCGTCACGGGCGACGTGCACGTTGTCGACGCTGGCTATAATATTATGCTACAGCCCCGTCCCGAAGATCTTAGTGTGAGTGACTGACGTTAAAAATCATTTTTTCAGCCTAGCCATTTCTTACCCATTTTTTCAGAATACGGCAGCTGTAAAAGAGCTTTGAAATAAGCGTGTCATTTTCTCGCGGTAAGATGAGGCCTGTTCAAGGGCAAGAGCCAATGCCGCAAGACGATCAAACAGGCGATAAGATCACTCAGCGCGTTTTTGCGTATTTGACGTCAGGCGGTGGGCGTTATCAAAAAATTGAACAGATTAATGCGCCTTTAAATTGGCGCGATCAGACGCCTGATATTCTTGCCTCTGTGATTGAAGCTTTTCCTCAACCAGTTTTTGTTACGGATATTGGCACGCACATTGTCGCCGCAAATTTATCTGCGCGCCAATTTGCGCCAGCGATGCGTTTAGGCGAACCGCTTTCTCGAAGTCTTCGCGCGCCGGACCTTTTGGATGCAGTAACGCGCGTACTTGCTGGAGGAGAGGCGGAGAAAACCTCCTGGTCAGAGAAAGCGCCTGTCGAGCGCTGGTTTGAAGCTCATATCGCACCCCTTAAATGTGACGGCTACGAGCTTGCGAGCATGATCAGTTTGCATGATTTGACGCAAGCTAATCGTGTAGAACAAATGCGCGTCGATTTTATTGCGAACGCTAGCCACGAATTACGCACGCCTCTGTCCTCCCTGCTTGGTTTTGTCGAAACGCTGCAGGGTCCTGCAAAAAATGATGAGATCGCGCGCGGGAAATTTTTGCGTATCATGCGCGAACAAGCAGAACGCATGGCGCGATTAATTGACGATCTCTTATCCCTCTCGCGTATTGAACAGCACATGCATGTGCATCCAGCTACTCCCGTTGATTTAAGCTTACTTGTTGCGCATATCCTTGATACTTTGGCGCCTATAACTGAAGAAAACGCGATTGCGCTAAAATTAGATCTCGATCCGGGCGTGATTGTCCCCGGCGACCGAGATGAGTTAGCCCGCATTATTGAAAATCTGATCGAAAATGCGCTTAAATACGGCGCCAGCGAGCAGGGCGATCTGCCAATAGAAATCTCTTTGAAACAAAGCGGGCGGTTTGTCGCTTTCGCTGTTCGGGATCATGGACCTGGCATCGCGTCAGCGCATATTCCTCGTTTGACGGAACGTTTTTATCGTGTCGACGCAGGTAAAAGTCGGTCAAAAGGAGGGACGGGGCTTGGGTTGGCGATCGTCAAGCATATCGCCCTACGCCACCGCGGACGTTTGGTGATTGACTCTCGTTTAGGAGAAGGGTCGCTGTTTAAGGTTATTCTTCCATCTGTTGAGATAATTTCAGACTAAATAATTGATTTAATTTAATATAAAATGTCATATTAACTTCATTTAACTGTCATAAAACCCTCTTGCGGCATCGTTACAACCTAGGCGGGGGGCGCTTGAGGCGTCGCTCGTAATTTTCTCGAGCATAAAAGAGATCGGCTAATGATTTCCAAGATTTTAAGCCGCGGCGTTT
>DHWC01000001.1 GCA_002412985.1 Methylocystaceae bacterium UBA5192
AGCTCCAGTTAGTTCACCATGACATTTCAGCAAGCCCTTCTAGGTATGACCTCAAGCTAATTGAGGTCCGCCTCCAGAGATCAAACGCTGATTATTTCCCTTTTATACGCGGAAAAGTCCTCATGCTGAGGATGAGAGCAATCTTCGCCAAATCGCCATCCAACTCCCCGCGATAAGCGCCACAGCGCAGCCAAAAATTAGATCGACATACATCGGCGGGCGTCCAAATTTTAGTAATTGAGCAAAATCAGGAAGGTAGAGGCTCATCATCACAATGAGTGTCGCCACGCTAGCAATGAACCAGAAAATACTATTCTCTCGTGAAAAGATGGAGACTCCCTTAGGTAGAGCCGTTGAAATGGCCAAGACAAGATTGCCAAGGATCATGGTTGCAAAGGCAAGTCCCCGCGCCTGATCTTCGGATGCGCCAGTTTGATATTCGATCACATAAACGCTCAAAATCGCCAGAAGCAGCACACATCCTTGTATGACGCCCAGCAGGATCTCTCTCCCGCCAAATAAGGTTTCGTCCTTTTGTCGAGGCGGCCTAAGCATGGCGTCTTTTTCACCAGGCTCGCCCTCAAAAACGAGCGCGCAGGTTGGATCGATCACGAGTTCCATCACGATAACATGCGCGGGGAAAAGTAACGGCGGCAGTCCCATGATAATTGGCAGCAAAACAAGGCCGGCGATTGGCACATGAATAGCCATGACATAAGTTAGGGCTTTGCGGAGATTGTTAAAAATACGCCGACCTAAGCTGACCCCAGAAATAATTGACGCAAAGCGATCATCAAGAAGAATAATAGCTGCAGACTCTCGGGCGACATCCGTGCCGCGCGCTCCCATGGCAATGCCAATATGCGCGGCCGCTAGAGCCGGTCCGTCATTAACCCCATCACCGGTCATCGCGACGATATGACCCTTGGCCTTAAAAGCCTCGACGATTGACAGTTTCATTTCTGGCGTAATACGCGCGAAAACGCGAATATCACGTATCCGCTCTGGCAAAGTCTCTTTACCAATCAATTTAACCATCTCTCCGGTAAAAACTCCGGCCTGGGTATCAATCCCTGCTTGACGGGCGATCTCCAGCGCTGTCGCCGGGTAGTCGCCGGTAATCATAGCGACAGCGATGCCTGCTCGACGCGCAATGGCGACTGACTCCGCCGCCTCTGCGCGAATTGGATCCTCAAAAGCAAGTAGGCCTAAAAACTCAAATGGCAGTTCATCGACACTCTCAGGGCTTTCTTCAAGGCAAGCTGTATGCGCGACAGCCAAGATGCGCAGGCCGCGTTTCGCTACGTGATCAATTTGAAGCTTCAGCGCTTTCTTTTTCTCAAGCGGCAGGGCGCATAAATTGAAGATCGCCTCAGGCGCTCCCTTAGCGGCAAAATAGAAACCAGAAGATGATTTCCATTGTTGAATATAGGCTAGGCGGTTGGGACGGAGAGGATAAGTCTTTTCTGGCGCGCTTGAGAGCGTCAAGGCTAGACTTTGCGCCAGCAAATGGATAGCCCGGTCCATCGGATCGACAGGCTTAAGCGCGCTGGCGCGCAAAGCTATCAACACAAGAGGCTTGAGTTTATCAAAATTAGCCTCCGAGCGCTCCGTTAGTTTTATGAATTCCTGACCAAGCGAAAATTCAGTAATCGTCATGAGGTTTTGAGTTAGGGTGCCGGTTTTATCAACACAAAGCATCGATATTGACCCAAAAGTCTCTGTTGCTGCAGAGCGTCTCACAAGCACATTGTGTTGCGCTAACCGCCAGGCGCCCAGAGCCAAAAAGATCGCCAGCACCATTGGAAATTCTTCTGGCATTAAGCTAATCGCCAGCGTAATGCCAGAGATGGCGCCTTCAAACCAATCCTGGTGAAAGACGCCATAAGCGACCACAACAAGTAAAAGAAAGAAAAACGCTAGTAACCCAATTTTCCCAATCAAGATTTTAGTGGTTTTTTGAAGCGGCGAAAGTTCTGGATCAATGAGAGACAAAGCGCTGCCAATCCGGCCAATTGCAGAAATTTCGCCTGTACGCATTACCTGCGCTATGCCGCCTCCTTGGGTAACAAGCGCGCCACTGTAGAGATAAGGCGTGTCTTCGCCGCCGGGCTCGGGAAACTCTGCTGCATTATCAAGTTTAGTCGACATCTTTGTAACTGGAGCTGACTCTCCTGTTAGAAGACTTTCATCAACAATCAACGCATCACCCGTCAGAAGAATTGCATCTGCAGGAATGCGATCTCCCTCACTCACGAGGATTAGATCGCCCGGAACAAGCTCTTTTGTTGGCACGCGCTGTTGCAGACCGTCGCGGATACAATTTGAGACAGGCTCAGCCATTTTGCGCAAAGCCTGCAAGGCGCGCTCTGTTCTAAACTCTTGAAAGACGACAAGTGAAATAGTCGCCAAAGCGCCGAAAACCATAAAGAGGCCTTCGCCAAGATCTCCAACAAAAAGATAGAGCGCGGCCGCTACGAGCAGCAGCACAAACATTGGCTCCCGCAAAGTGCGCTGAATGATATCTAAAACGCTAAGCGCGGGCTGTTGGGGTAAGCTGTTTTCTCCGTAAGTTTTTAATCTTAATGTCGCCTCTTGTGAGCTCAGGCCGTTTAAATCGAGCGAGGTCATCTTTGAGCGGTCTCTTATTCTCTTAAAAGGATCAATGGATAGACCTCAAAAAAACTTGAGAGCATCAACTTCGGACAATCTAGATACTAACTCAAGGATTATAAAAGATCCCTGTCAACATAAAAATTAGTAAAGGCAATTAAGGCAAAAATGGACAAAATCTATCTTAATCTCTACCAGGCCTGCTCTTATTTAACGCAGCCCATTCATATCCTATTCATGCTACGGATTGGATAGAGCAGAAAGCTAAAAAGAAAAAGAGCAACTTTATGTCGGCAAGCTTTATAGTACAACGCTATACTCCCGCGAGCCAGATCATTCATTGGCTTTCGGCCCTTCTTATCTGCTTAGCATGGGGTCTTGGATTATTTGGCGATGAGTTTCCCAAAGGAGCATTGAGAGAAACAGCCAATTTTATCCACATCTCTGCAGGAGAAATCATCGCCATTCTACTGATATTGCGTTTAACTTTTAGATTTTTAACGCCACAACCCGCCAAAGAGCCAACTAAACTTTCCCCCTGGATGGCGTATGCAGGAACATTTATGCATCTCGTCCTCTATCTGCTTTTAGGCATAGTCATTATAGCTGGGGTTATGACGCAGTTTTCAGGCGGAAAAGCGCTTACTCTGCTTGGTCTTTATGAGATCTCTTCGCCCTGGGTAAAAGATCGCGACTTTCGTCATTTTATAAAAGAAAGTCATGAACTATTTGCAAACAGCCTCATGGCGCTTGTCTTGCTCCATGCCATCGCTGCTTTATTTCATCATTATATAATGCGGGATAATACCTTAAAGCGCATGCTTCCGCGGCTCTTTTACAAGAACTAGGCGCTACGTATAATTAAGGCTTAGTGCTGCATTAATCACGGCAAGCTGCACGCCTTTACTTCTCCCTTCGCGTTAGGACGACCTGCGACATAAGCGCCTGCAGTACGTAAAAGCGCGCCTCTCACATGGCGCATGAAAACAATTTTTTTCTAAAACTCATTGGTTCAATTGGCCTTCAAAAGCCCATCCGCTCGCGCGTGTGGCAATTTCGCGCATTGAGCTCACTGCAGCCTATCAGTTGATATTGGTCAATCAAATAAGATTTTTTGCGCTGTACAAATTAGGCGATGATTCCGACCTGGCTCATCGCTTAAGGCACATGTTTTTTAATCTAAAACGATTTTTTGCACCTGCACGAACTCCTCGTGCTCCCGCCCAAGGATAAAAAGATTATGGCGCGAACCGAACAAGTTTTAAAAAAGATGACTGTTAGCGAGATGTCGCTCTCAGCAATTTTCATAGCGCTCGCCTTCGCAACGACATTTATCGCGATTAAGGCCTATACGCCTGTTTTTGCTTTTCACGCCGCTCTGTTCTCACTTGGCTCCCTTACGGCTGTCTTTGCCATCGTCACACATTATCGTTCGCGCTCAAGCGAGCCAACGCCGCAGATGATTAATGGACGTCCCAACTATAATTATGGCCCAATTAAATTTACCGCTATCGCCGCGCTCTTTTGGGGCATAGCCGGATTTCTTGTAGGCCTCTATCTTGCGCTTGAGCTTGCCTATCCACAATTCAATCTTGATTTGCCATGGATAAATTTTGGGCGTCTGCGCCCCCTACACACCTCTGCGGTCATCTTCGCTTTTGGCGGCAATGTATTATTAGCCTGTTCATTCTATATTATGCAGCGCACATCACGCGCGCGCATGGCTGGCGTGATCGCTCCATGGTTTGTGGTTCTTGGCTATAATTTTTTTATACTCATCGCAGGCACAGGCTATCTCCTAGGCGTGACGCGCGGTCATGAATATGCAGAGCCTGAATGGTACGCCATTCTTTGGCTCGTTATTGTTTGGGTTACCTATCTCCTTGTTTATCTCTTCACGCTGGCCAAACGCGCCGAACCTCATATTTATGTCGCGAATTGGTTCTTCCTTGCCTTCATTGTGACTGTCGCTGTCTTAGTTCTTGGCAATAATACGGAAATCCCGATATCAGTGTTTTCTTCGCAATCCGTCATTGTATGGGCGGGCGTCCAAGACGCAATGATCCAATGGTGGTATGCGCATAATGCCGTTGGATTTTTTCTGACCGCCGGATTTCTGGGCATAATGTATTACTTTATACCCAAACGCACTGGGCGGCCCATTTACTCTTATCGGCTTTCCATTGTGCATTTTTGGTCGCTAATCTTTCTTTATATTTGGGCTGGACCTCATCATCTTCATTACACCGCGCTTCCTGACTGGGCGCAGACATTAGGGATGATTTTTTCTGTTGTTTTATGGATGCCTTCCTGGGGAGGTATGATTAATGGCGTGATGACGCTCTCAGGCGCGTGGGACAAATTGCGCACTGATCCCGTATTACGCATGCTCGTGGTGTCAGTGGCTTTCTACGGCATGTCGACTTTTGAAGGCCCGCTAATGTCTGTGAAAGCCGTCAACTCTCTGTCCCATTATACAGACTGGGGCATTGGGCATGTGCATTCCGGATCTCTTGGTTGGGTAGGCTTTGTCTCCTTTGGCGCGCTTTACTGTCTCATCCCATGGGTTTGGCGCCGACAGTTATATTCACTCAAACTCGTTAATTGGCATTTCTGGATCTCGACCATTGGCATTGTTTTTTATATCTCCGCTATGTGGGTCGCAGGGATCATGCAAGGATTAATGTGGCGCGCCTATACGCCACAAGGATTTCTTGAATATTCATTTGTTGAAACAACAGAAGCCCTGCACCCTGAATATATCATTCGCGCAGCTGGCGGCGGCCTCTTTCTCATTGGCGCATTGATCATGGCCTACAATATTTATCGCACCATCGCCTCGCCAATGATTGATCTTGCGGATGATGTCGCCTTATCTGCATCGCCGGCTGAGTGAGAGGAAAATTATGTCACAAAACGTAAACCACTCGCCAACTGGCGGCTTACAGAAATTAATGGAAACCAATTCCATTCTTCTTGTTGTAGCTATTTTGATCCTTGTTTCAATTGGCGGCGTAGTCGAAATTGTGCCGCTCTTTTATCTCAAGAACACCATTGAAAAAGTTGAGGGTGTGCGTCCCTATAGCCCGCTCGAACTTGCTGGATATAACATCTATGTGCGTGAAGGCTGCTATACGTGTCATTCGCAAATGATCCGCCCGCTGAGAGATGAAGTTGAACGCTACGGTCATTATTCGCTTGCAGCTGAGAGCATGTATGACCATCCCCATCAATGGGGCTCAAAGCGCAACGGACCTGATCTCGCACGAGTTGGTGGTAAATACTCCAATGATTGGCAGCGCGACCACCTCCGTAACCCGCGTGCAATGGTCCCGACGTCCATTATGCCCGGCTACCCATTTCTAACAAAAACGCCCTTAAATGCGGAGCATATCACGGAACAAATGCGCACACTTCGGATCGTAGGCGTTCCTTACACTGATACGCAAATTGAAAATGCGCTCATAGATATTCAAGCTCAGGGAAAACTCGATCATCCAGGTGCGCCCGCCCTAAGTCAGCGTTATCCTAACGCGATGATCAATGATGTCAGCGGCGAAAATGGCATAACTGAAGAAGACGCTTTGATCGCCTATCTTCAGCATCTTGGCGTTTCAGTAGATTTTAAACTCTATGACGACAAAGCAAATATCCGGTGATCTCATGAATAATGACGTCACCCATCTGGTCTCTACCTATGAAAGCTGGCGCGCCTTTTCAGCCTCATGGGGACTGATTTTCTTTGGTCTAATTTTTTTATGCGTCATCGCTTATGTCTTTTGGCCATCGCGTCAAAAAGGCTTTGAAGCTGACGCCCTGATACCGCTGCGGGAGGATGACGATGCCTGACAAAAAACACGAGAAATCAAAAGTCAGAATCGACGCGCACAGCGGCGTGCCCACAACAGGGCATGAATGGGATGGCATTGAAGAGTTAAATACGCCCCTACCACGCTGGTGGGTCTGGACATTTTGGCTCACTGTCCTCTGGGCAATTGCCTATACAATTGTCTATCCCGCTTGGCCAACTCTATCAGGAGGCACCCACGGATTATTTGGATGGAATTCGCGTAACCAGCTGACGCAAGAAGTTACACAATTACAAGTCACACGTGCACCAATATTCGCAAAACTTAAAAACGCCTCTTTAGAAGAAATTGAAGCCAATCCTGATCTCCTATCAGCCGCGCGCATGGTGGGTGCCGCCGCCTTCGCCAATAATTGCGCCGCCTGTCACGGTGCTGGCGGCGCGGGCTCTAAGGGCTACGCCAACCTCAATGACGATGATTGGATATGGGGCGGACATCTCAATGAAATTCGCGCAACAATTGAACATGGGGCGCGTTGGGAGACTGACAAAGCGACCCATAGCTCGTCGATGCCCGCTTTTGGCCGTGATGGCCTTCTCACCCCGGATCAAATATCAATCCTAGCCGATCACGTTCGGACATTTGCTGAATTGCCAGATACTGTGGCCCCAACAGCTGAAGGTCAAAAACTCTATGATGATAATTGCGCTGCCTGTCATGGTATAGAAGGCAAGGGCAATACAGAACTGGGGGCGCCTAATCTGACCGATGCAATATGGCTTTACGGTTCAGATAAACCAACAATTATTTCGCGTATTAAAAATGGCGGCGGTGGCGTCATGCCAGCCTGGAGCGAAAAATTGGATGAGATAACGATTAAAGCGTTGAGCATTTATGTGCATTCGCTCGGCGGGGGACAGTAATCCCCGGCAACGTCATAGAAAACGCTGAACAATCAATCTTGTTGGAACATTTGCCAATGTCCTTGATAGAGTCACAGGATACACTTCTTGGGATCGAGCCTTTCATTGAGCCCGCGCATCGTATTTATCCAAAAAAAATAGATGGCCAGTTTCGACGCATCAAATGGTCTATACAGTTTTTAACTCTTGGGATTTATTATCTCCTCCCCTTTGTGCGCTGGGATCGCGGACTCAATGCGCCCTCTCAAGCAGTCCTGGTAGATCTCCCGCATAGAAGGTTTTATTTCTTTTTTATCGAAATTTGGCCGCAAGAATTTTACTATGCGACAGGCCTTCTCATCCTTGCTGCGCTTGTTCTTTTTCTAATGAATGCCGTCGCCGGCCGAATTTGGTGCGGCTACATGTGTCCCCAAACAGTCTGGACTGATTTTTTTATGACCACCGAGCGCTGGATTGAAGGCGATTCACGCGAACGCCTAAATCTCGACACAGCGCCTTGGAGTTTCGAAAAAGCTCGAAAGAAAATAGCAAAACATTTTATCTGGTTTTTAATCGCCTGGTGGACTGGTGGCGCCTGGGTTCTTTATTTTGCAGATGCGCCAACGCTTGTACATAGTCTCGCAACATTACAAGCTGGTAGTAGCGAAGCCTATTTATGGATTTTAATCCTCACATTCACAACCTATGTTTTTGCCGGCGTTATGCGAGAGAAACTCTGCTTACACGCCTGTCCCTGGCCAAGAATTCAAGCTGCCTTAACAGATGAATATGCGCTCAATGTTACATATCGCTATGATCGAGGCGAACCACGTATGTCGCTTAAACAAGCCAGCGCTCTGCGTGCGCAAAATCTCAACGCTGGCGATTGCGTTGACTGCGGACAGTGCGTCGCGGTTTGTCCAACAGGCGTCGATATCCGAAAAGGCTCTCAACTGGGCTGCATCCAGTGTGGCTTATGCATAGACGCCTGTGACGCGATCATGGCAAAAATCCATCGGCCTACCCGGCTCATTGGTTATGATACAGATCTTAATGTGAAACATCGCCAATGCGGCATACCAGAGACCTTTAAATTATTTCGTCCACGAACCATCATCTACCTAGCGCTCATTCTCGCAATCAGCGGTTTCATGACGCTAAATCTAGCGACGCGAGGCGACGCCCATGTCAGCATTTTGCATGATCGCAACCCTCTTGCCGTTCGCCTTAAAGATGGCGGGGCTCGCAATGGCTATACAGCTCGCCTGTCCAATATGAAAAATACCCCAAGAAAATTTACCCTTGAGGTAACAGGCGCCCCTAATCTTCATATTGAGGTTATTGGCGCAGAGAAAAAAATTGATGGAAAGATTTTGATTGAAATTGGCCCCGACCAAACGCGAGAAACTCGTATTCTGCTAGCAATGCCGCCGGAGAGCGAGCATAAAGGGCAAGCGCCCATTACCTTTAGCCTAACAGATCGCGACAGCAATCAAACAATCGACGTTCAAGATAGTTTTATTTGGCCCTAGTAAATAATCGTTGCGAGTAAATCGATGACACAAACAAGCTATTCGATCGATAAGACGCACATAACTTCCGACTATATTCCAGGGGGGCGTCCACTTAACGGGTGGAAGGCGCTTGCGATTTTTTGCGGATTATTTTCGATTGTTTTAATCGCCAATGGCGCTTTGAGCTATTTTGCGATAAAAAGTTTTAGCGGCGAAGTTATTCCTCATCCCTACGAACATGGACTTGCCTATAATCGAGAAATCTTAGCAGCCCGGGCTCAAAATAATAGAAACTGGCGCGTAGACGTCGCACTAACTAAACTTTCGTCAGGTAAAACAGAAATATCTATTATAGCCCGAGATAAGAATGGAAATACGCTACAGCATTTAAATTTTGACGCGCGAGTAGAAGCGCCAACTAGCCTAGCGCAAGATATTCGCCAATCTTTTGAGGAAAAAGATCCTGGTCGTTATGTCAGCGTCTTTTCTCTTCCATCTGGCCAAAGAGATTTAGTTTTAACTGCGCGACAGTTCGAAGAAGAAGTTTTTCGCTCCCGAAATCGACTAGACCTGCGCTAGATTGGCAAGGAACTAATCAGCCCATGACTGTCTCCGTTGATTATTCAGCGCTCGCCATAACATCAGAAAATGGCCTTAAGCGTTTTGACGCGGCTATTGAAGGTATGACCTGTGCGGCATGCATTGGCGATATTGAGAAAAGTCTTCGCGATCTCCCTGGCCTTTTATCCGTTCGGGTTAACTATACCAATCGGCGCCTAGCATTAGAATGGCGTGATGATAAATTTTCACTCAAAACGGTCTTTGACCGCTTAATTCTTAAAGGCTACCAGCTACATCCTTTCGAGATTGCCGAGCAAGAGCGTCAAGAAAACGAGACATCTAGATGGTTATTGCGATGTCTTGCAATTGCTGGCTTTGCCGCAATGAATATTATGCTGCTCTCTGTTGGCGTGTGGATTGGCGGCGATATTGATCCAGCGACACGCGATCTCTTTCATGGCGTCTCAGCGCTTATTGCTCTACCTGCCGCAGCTTTCGCAGGCCAACCCTTCTTCATTAGCGCCTTTACGGCGTTGCGGTCCAGTCGCTTAAATATGGATGTTCCGATTTCATTGGGCATTTTATTAGCCTTGATCATGTCGGTTTATGAGACCGTAACCCACGCTGATCACGCCTACTTTGATAGCGCAACGATGCTGCTGTCATTTTTGCTTTTGGGACGCTTTCTTGACCATATCATGCGTCGGAAAACCCGCGCAGTTGCGGCTAACCTTGCTGCTTTACGCACGCCAATCGCCTGCGCTGTGTCTAAAAATGGCGCTGAGCAGCTCATCCCCGTCTCTCAGCTAAAGCCAGGAGATTTTATCCGTATCAGACCTGGAGAACATGTCGCCGCTGATGGTGAAATTGTCTCTGGCGCGTCAAGTCTTGATGAAAGCCTCATTACCGGCGAGACAACGCGCCGCGCTGTCTCACCTGGAGATAAGATTTATGCCGGCAGTCTTAATTATGAAGGATCGCTCCTATTGCGTGTCATAGCTGCAAATGGCGCGAGCTTACTTGATGAAATTGAATTACTACTCGAAAAAGCTATCAATACGCGATCTCGTTATATGCGCCTTGCTGATCGCGTCTCACGGCTTTACGCTCCGATGGTTCATATCGCAGCCTTGGCAACAGCGCTTTGTTGGCTTGCGAATGGCTCTAGTTTCCACGATGCTTTAATAACAGCCATCTGCGTACTTATTATAACCTGCCCTTGTGCCCTCGCCCTTGCGGTGCCAACCGTACAGGTTGTCGCTAGCGGCGCGCTCTTTCGCGCAGGGATTTTACTCAATAGCGCAGATTCAATTGAACGCTTGGCGGAAATTGATACAATTGTTTTTGATAAAACCGGCACATTAACCTCCCCCTCTCAAAGAGTTATCAATTTAACTCAGATTCCCTCTTCTCTCATTGATCTTGCCGCTAATCTCGCTCGCGCCAGCACTCATCCTCTTGCGCGCGCCATTGCGAGAGAGCGTCCGAACGGGATAACTCTTGAAGCAAAAGAGGAACAAGGATACGGCATTTCAACGCTTATCAATGGGCTAGAAGCCCGACTTGGGTCTATTCACTTTTGTCATATGGAAGAAGAAGCAAAAAAACTTGGTTCATTAGATCCCAGCGTTTCTTTAGTCGCTTTTCGCTATGGAAATGAGGGAGTAATCTTTCAAATCCAACAAAACCTACGCAGTGACGCTGTTGAGACGATAGCGCAATTAAACCAACTAGGATTTGCAATCGAAATTCTTTCTGGCGATCGCATCGAGTCAGTTGAAAAAATAGCCAATGAACTCGCTATCGATGATTGGCATGGCGCACTAAAGCCAGCGGATAAGGTTGCACGACTGACTGAACTTGCCCAAATGGGAAAGAAAGTCCTTATGATTGGAGATGGCTTAAACGATGCGCCAGCCCTTGCCAGCGCTTATGTTTCCATCTCGCCAATTGACGCTACAAAAATTACCCAAGCTGCGGCTGACGCCGTCTTTCTAGGTGAGCCATTAGCGCCCATTATAAAGACCATCGAATTAGCGCGTCGGGCACGCCGATTGATGTGGGAAAATCTAGCCCTGTCGGTGATCTATAATATTTTTGCCGTGCCGCTTGCCATGGCGGGACTATTGACGCCGCTTATTGCCGCCGCGGCAATGTCAGGATCTTCCTTACTTGTAACGGTCAATGCCCTACGCGCAGGCGATGGCTCTCCTCTTAATAAAAGCACAGAAGAGGAAGTCTTTCGTAATGATGCGTCGATCGCAGGGTCATTGCTGTGACAATCCTCCTGCTCCTTGTGCCATTGGCTTTATTACTCGGACTGATTGGCCTCGTTGCTTTCATGTGGTCCTTGAGAACAGGACAATTTGATGATCTCGACGGTGCAGCGCATCGTGTTTTGATGGATGATGACGTCGAAGAAGAACAAAGCTCATGACGCAGTTAATAGAAACACAGATGCGCATTGGACAATTAGGATGCGCCTGTCCAACGTCCTTTCTTGAAGAGCAAAACGATAATCATCGTTTTCTTTTGGCCGCAGCCTATGGGCTCGCAGTGCTCGCCCAAGCGCTTGTTCTGACGCTACTGCCCGAACAAAGCCGGTTACTTGCGCCAACGATTACGCTAATTGGCCTACCGTTTGCCCTATTACTCGTTGGCGCGGCTATTGCGACCTTTCCGGCGACCTTCCTTCTCGATGCCTTTGGTCGTCGCGCAGCCTTTGCATTGGGCGCTAGTTTAGGCGCAGCAGGGGGCATACTCAGCGCATTCGCGCTTATTCATGCTAATTTTTACGCCTTGTGCCTTGGCGCCTTTTGGCTAGGCCTCGCACAAGGCTTTGCATTATTTTATCGCCATATCGCTGCGCAATTCTCAACCCGCGCAGGCCTGATTGTCTTTGCAGGCGGCATAGGCGCGGCTCTGGCAGCGCCGGCGTTATTCACGCTAAGACCAAATCCTGCCTCAACACTGTTGATTGCAGCAGGTCTCCATATCATCGCCCTAGCGCTTTCGACGCGCTTACCTCATTTCAATCAAGTTATCCAAAAAACATCAATGCTCTTTGGTCTATCGTGGGGTTATATCGGCGCAACCAGCGCAGGAGCCGCAGCCTGGTTTATCATGTCAGCCGGGATGCTGCATGGTCCGCTTACCTTAGCGGGTTGTTCAGCGCCTTACTCAACTATCAGCGGCGTAATGGGCGGACATCTAATCGCAATGTATGCACCAAGCGTCATTGCTGCACGCTGGCCTTTGCTCTTCCCGCCACTTCCCTCGCTGGGGATCGGCCTGGGTTTGATGATTTTTGGAGTTGCTAGAATATTTTCAAATTCAACAATTCTCTCAATTTCAATGAGCCTTATCGTCATCGGCATCGGCTGGTCTATTACGAATATAGGCTGCTTCCAGTTACTCTATCAGGAACGGCGCCCAAGCCGAGCGATGCTCGCTTTGCACGATTTAAGTTTACTTAGCGCCGCGGCCTTAGGCGCGCTTGCTTTTACAGCGTAATTTTAGCGTAGATTTCAAAAGTTAATAGCGCTCGGTCCGTTAATCGCAAACCTTGCGCTATTTAATCTACTCAGTGACTGAGGAACAACTTTAACGCGATAAATTAACAGGGCACACGCACACGCTGCCATCCAACAAAATCTCCCCACTCATCGTATAATGCTTGGCGCCCAGGACACAATCGGGCTCTACGCGCCGGCGCATAGCCATAGCCGTAATTATTTTGGCTTTGCTGAGTGATCGCACTTCCTAATATCGCCCCTAAAGCCATACCTCCAATAGCTGCGCCAGCTACAGCGCCGCCATTATAGCCATAGCCGCCACCACCCCAGCCGCCATAACCACCGCCATAACCCCATCCAGGCCCTCCCCAACCGCCCCATTGTGCCGCCGCCGGCGTAGTCACCGTTGCTCCGGCGACAAAAGTTGCTGCGATGAGGGTAGATGTGAATATTCTTTTGATTACCGCCATACTTTGTCTCCTAAGGCATAAGCTTGGCTGACGAATCTAGCTGCCTCATTTGAGGTTTTATGCGGGGAAAAATGAACAGAAACTGACTGAGCTTTACACAAAAAAATCGAGTGAGGGCTGCGTTTTACGGGAAGGAGGGGACACGCAGCCCTCACGGCTTTGCTCAGATACGCTACGCTCGAGCAAGGCCAATCTGGATGATCCAGACATGAGTTAGACATTGGATCTCACCTCGAGCTCCGCAAGAGCGCTTTGAAAAAGAATCAATGAAATAATTTTAATGAAACCACATAATAGGCTCGGAAAGATTGAATCGCGCCAATCTATCCGGAAATATATTTCGCATGGCCTTGAAACTAGTAAGTTTTATAGGGCAACCTGATTAACTTAAGTCGATTAAACGCATGCGACGATATGAAACCTTGTGTCCATCCCTGTCTTCCTTCATCAAGAGCTTATGGTCCATCCTTCTGTCGCTCGCGCACTGCTTTTGTCTTTTTTTATCTTGACAGCAGGCGGCTTTGCGATCGCCTGCTTGATTATTTAGCCTTACCATACTGGCCAAGTCTCTTAATATTGTGGCTTAGGCGAGACTTCATGGCCGTCAGCGCAATCGTAACGGGTCATCCCGCCTTCAAGCTTACTAAAAGCGGCTCCATTGGCGTGGAAAAGGCGACATCCCTGCGTTTCTTGTAAATCGTTGAACCATGTCACGCCAACAATCAGCGTAGAAACCAGAAATACAGAGATGGAGACACGCTCTACCAGTAAGAGACGATCTTTTATATAAATTT
>DHWC01000005.1 GCA_002412985.1 Methylocystaceae bacterium UBA5192
TAGCTGCTCGTCACTGTTTCAATTAGTTTTTCAGGTTCAGAGCTCATCACTAATCCGGTGTTAGGATTTATTCCGCTAATTTTACAGGATGTTCTCCCGAGTTGCGAGCTTTCCTAGCGCACTCGAGACAAGCGGGTATTTTTACCTCGCATTAGAAAGACTGAGTATTTATAGATTGATGCGCGCGTCAATACGCGACGCGCTCAGCTTAGGGCAGGCCAATGCTTTGTAATGAAATCCTGAGTTGTCCTGGCGCTTTTCATTATCCTGGTTTTCTAAAACCAAGCGCACAACGAGAGGTGAGCGCGCATATTATTAAAATTATTCAGCAGGCCCCTTTATTTGTTTCCTACATGCCTCGAACAGGCGTTCCAATGTCTGTTCGCATGACCAATTGTGGCCCGCTTGGGTGGATGAGCGATAAAAAGGAAGGCTATCGGTATGTCAGCGCTCATCCTGAAACGCTGCTTCCTTGGCCCGCTATCCCTTCTCCATTACTCGAAATTTGGAATGAACTCACACAATACCAAAAGCCGCCAGAAGCCTGCCTCGTGAATGTTTATAATTTTGAAGCGAAGATGGCGCTGCATCAGGATCGAGATGAAATTGACCTCGCCGCTCCCATCCTATCGCTCTCATTAGGCTATGATTGTCGGTTTAGGCTTGGTGGTCAAAAGCGCAACGATCCTAGTGCGACTTTTGTTCTTTCTTCTGGCGATGCCCTGGTTTTGAAGGGATCAGCCCGTCGATGTTTCCATGGGGTGGACCGTATTCTACCCACAATTGGCGCCGAGCTAGCGCCGCCGCTTGCCGATTTTGGCGTTCGGCTCAATCTAACGCTCCGGCGCGTGACTTGACGGGACCACAGGAAAAGCCTCGGTTTCAGTTTCCGTTCATTAAAACTGGCGTATAACAGCGGTCTAAGGGGCGCGATTCGAGGATATTGTCTCGGAGGGGGCCTTCGTTGTAGGTTCCTGCCGATAGAGCCAGCGCTTAGGTTTAACAGGCCGGAAAGACTTTAAAAATAGGCCGCCAAGTTAAGGCGGTTGTCACTGAGGAAAGGAACGAGGATGAAGCCGATTACCCTGCTGACGTTCGCCGCGAGCGTCGCTTTCGCCGTATCAACCGGCCAGGCTTTCGCTGCAGGCGATGCTGCTGCGGGTGAAAAAGTGTTTGCCAAGTGCAAGGCTTGTCACCAAGTCGGAGAGAGCGCCAAAAATGCTGTCGCGCCACAGTTGAACGGTCTTGATGGTCGCGCTGCAGGCGCTGCTGAAGGCTATAATTACTCTGAAGCCATGAAGGGATCTGGCATTACTTGGAATGAGGCGTCATTCAAAGAATTTGTCAAAAATCCAAAAGGCAAAGTGGCAGGCACAAAAATGATTTTCCAAGGTCTCGCGTCTGATAAGGATGGCGATGATGTTTGGGCCTATCTTGCTCAGTTTGCCGCTGACGGAAAAAAGAAATAACTTTTATTCCGCAAATTGTTCTATTGGAAAGCGGCCTCAAGAGGGCCGCTTTTCTTTTTTAACGGCTTTTATGTTTCAGCAAGAGGAGCCCCGTGAACCGGAAAGCTGACCCAATCGCCACAGATGCAATGCAGCCACTGGAAACCTTACCCGTTTTTTATCCATTGGAGGGAAAACGCGTTTTGGTCATTGGCGGCGGCGAGGGCGCGGCTTGGAAAGCCGATCTGGTTGCGGCAACCGGCGCGCGCGTTGAGATCTTTACGTCGTCACCCTGCGCCCGTGTAAAGGAAATCGCTGAAACGCGTTCGAATGTTTCTCTACATCTGCGTTCTGTGCACGTTGAGGATTTTGCCAACGCAATATTGGCTTTTGGCGCAACATTTGATGATGCAGAAGCTGATCATGCGCGTAAAATTGCAGATGAAGCAGGCGTCCCTCTGAATTTAGCCGACCGCCCTCAGATGAGCGATTTCATTATGGGGGCTATCGTTAACCGTTCGCCTTTGGTGATCGGGGTTTCTACAGGCGGCGCATCGCCTGTTTTTGCTCAAGCTGTTCGCGGTCGGATTGAAACTTTAGTCCCCGCTAGCTTTGCGGCCTGGGCGCGAGCAGCGCAGGCCTGGCGGCCACAAATTCTTCTCTCCGGCCTAGATTTTGTTGGTCGACGCGAATTTTGGCGACGATTCACCCGACTGGCGTTTCAAGATATCGAAACAAAGCCAACGGATGCGCATCGAGAGGATTTGTTGGCGCAGACCCAATCTGCAGGCCAAGCGATCGCTCAGGGACGCGTCACGCTTGTTGGCGCAGGACCCGGCGATCCGGAGTTAATTACCCTCAAGGGCATGCGCGCCTTGGCAGGCGCTGATGTCGTTTTGTTTGATGACCTTGTACCGGCAAGCATTTTAGATTTTGCGCGTCGAGAGGCTACGCGGATTAATGTCGGTAAGCGCGGTTATGCGCCTTCGGTGCCTCAAGAAGAAATCACGGCGCTACTGGTTTCCTTGGCGCGGGAAGGCAAACATGTTGTTCGACTGAAGGGAGGCGACCCGATGATCTTTGGTCGGGCGAATGAAGAAATAACGGCGATGCGACGGGCGGGTATGGAGATTGAAGTGATCCCTGGCGTAACCGCCGCTTGCGCCGGCGCTGCGGCTATTGGCGCCTCGCTCACCAGTCGAGAAACAGCGCGCCGCGTTCAATTTATTACCGCCCACAGTAAGGATGGAGACTTTCCGGAAGACTTTGAGTGGCGGGCGCTTGCAGATCCGCGTGCGACAACGGCGGTCTATATGGGCCATCGCACTCTGCCAGCGCTATCTGCCAGACTTTTAAAAGAGGGGCTGCCCGCAGAGACGCCGGCTTATTTGATTGAGCGAGCGTCTTCACCTGAGGAAAAAGTTTTTAAAGGAACTATTGCGGATCTGCCCCAGCGCATCGCAGAACAAAACCTCTCTGGACCCGTGATGCTGTTAATCGGGCGAGCGCTTTCGGAAGAATAGTTCTGATTTTTATGATCGCTCTTGTAACTTCTCGGAGATTAATTTGAGGAGCTGTGTTTCATTTGGCTTGTCAGCGACATAGGGCGATAGCTGCATTCGTTCCAACGGCTGCGCGACATCTTTAGATAAAGCAAAATGTTCTATTTTTCTTAAATTAGTCGTTAATTGCGCTGTTGTTATCAGTTCAATAAAAATTTCAACGCTGCGCTTGGAATAATGTAAAGCGGCAGAGAGTTGATTTTCTCTTAGTAAATTTTCTGCTTCTTGTGTCATTCTTTGCGCCGCTTCAGCCTTATAAACTTCGTGAAGCGTTATGATATGACCAGCTTGTTGTAAGCCATCTTCTAAAAATGATTGCCGATCTCTACCTGCAAGATAGAGAAAATGTGTCGGTTTATGATATTTTTGCAATAAGAGAGGTAAAATCGCTTCCGCATTGCCTGCAACAATTTCAGGCTCGAAACCTTTATTACGCGCGCTCAACGCGGTTTTTGCGCCGACCGCATGCACCGGCAAATGGGCGAAGCTCTCGATTTCATCAGCTGTTTCAAAAGCCTTGGCGCTTGAGGCGATCAAGGCGTCGTAGTCTGCTATGGGAGCTTTAGCATGTGTCGGGTAAATTGTGATGACGGGAGAAAGGATGCTGCTGTAACCAATGTGTCGTAATTTCTCTGCTGTGCGCAGCGCGTCTTCCTCAGCTCTTAAGATCAAGATTGGTTTCACAAAGAGCCTCTGACGCCTTGTGGAAGGCGCAAAAGAAGTTCATGGCCAGCATCTGCGCCAATTTTAGTCGCATCAAGCGCACGCCCTTCACGACGCACAAAGACGAAAGCGCTTCCATCTTCTTTCAAAACTTCGCCATAAAAGCGCAACTCATCGTCTAGGACCTGGGCGTAACCTGCGATAGGGGTCCGGCAGGAGCCATCTAACGTCGTCAAAAAGGCGCGCTCCGCCATCAAGGCGTAGCCCGTCGCTTGATCCAAAAGAGGCTCAAGCGCCGATCGTGTCGCCTGATCATCGCTGCGACAGGTGACGCCAATGGCTCCTTGGCCGACTGCTGGCGGAAAATCTTCCAAAGAGAGCAGGGCGCTGATTTGGTCCTCTAGACCAAGACGGTTGAGGCCTGCCGCCGCAAGGAGCGTTGCGTCTATTTCACCCTCTCGCACCTTACGCAAACGTGTTTCAACATTGCCGCGCAAAAGCGTCGTCACTATATCGGGGCGCCGTCGTTTAATTTGCGCCGCGCGGCGTAATGAGGCTGTACCGATAATTGAGCCTGGCGCTAATTCATCAAGCGTTTGACCGGTGCGGCTAATCCAGGCGTCACGTGGATCTTCGCGCAATAAATAGCCTGCAATGATGATCTCGCTGGGCAGGCGCGTCGGGAGGTCTTTTGAGGAATGAACGGCAAGATCAATGGCGTGCGCTAGGAGCGCGCTATCGAGTTCTTTGGTGAACAGCCCTTTGCCGCCTGCCTCAGACAGCGGCCGATCTTGAATTTGATCCCCTGTGGTTTTGATGACCTCAATGGGAAAATTTTCAACAGCAATTCCGTGAGCTTGCGCCAATTTTGTTCGCACAATGTGCGTTTGGGCTAAAGCCAGTGGGCTCCCGCGCGTGCCGATCCGCAGACTAGCAAATGTCATAATCGCTGATGGTCTCCAGAAAGTTGGGACAATAGGGGCAAAGAACGAA
>DHWC01000117.1:0-154 GCA_002412985.1 Methylocystaceae bacterium UBA5192
CAGAAAAGCAAGATTGGCTTCGGTTTGGATTGCCAGATGATTCTAAAGCCTGGGCGCGCTTAACGAAGGCTTTGGAGGCAGCATGAATAATTTAGAAGTGAAAAAATATTCAATTCCAACACAAGAGGATATATCACAAGAACTCGCGCCAACG
>DHWC01000117.1:543-2780 GCA_002412985.1 Methylocystaceae bacterium UBA5192
AGAGATGTGCGAAATGAATTTCTTGATCATAATGTGCCGCATGATGTCTTGATGCGTATTCTTGACGCCGCCCACCACGCGCCATCTGTCGGTTTAATGCAACCGTGGAATTTTATAGTCATACGCGACCCTGAAATACGGCAGAGAGCCTATTCAGCCTTTCAGCAGGCGGCAATAAAAGAAGAGGCGCTTCTACCACTAGAGCAACGGGCGCATTATCGCTCATTAAAGCTTGAGGGAATTCTAAAAGCCCCGTTAAATATTTGTGTGACGTGTGATCGCAGCCGAGGCGGAGAGGTTGGCTTAGGGCGCACCCAGCAGCCCGATACGGATCTCCTAAGCACGGCATGCGCAGTCCAAAATCTATGGCTTGCAGCGCGTGTTGAGGGTATTGGCGTCGGTTGGGTGAGTATTCTCAGCGTAGAGGATATTCGCGAGATATTGAACATCCCTGATCATATTGTCATCGTTGCTTATCTATGTGTGGGTTATGTTGATAAGGCTTTTCTTCGACCAGAACTAGAAGTGCGTCGATGGTCAAGTCGACTTTCCTTAGATGAGCTTGTCTTCGAGGACGGTTGGGGTAAAAAGCCTACGAATTTATAAATCAAATTTATTGAAGATGGATAAAAAAATAACCCGGATTTTATTGGATTCTTGGTGTTAATTTTAGTTTATGCTTGCGCTGTAATTTGCTCATTAAAAGATAAATAACAGGCGTCGTATAAAGCGTTAAAATCTGGCTCAGCAATAGGCCGCCAATAATTGTTATGCCTAAAGGACGGCGGAGTTCAGCGCCAATGCCTGTTGCAAAGGCAAGAGGTATTGCGCCAAAGATTGCAGCTAAGGTCGTCATTAGGATTGGACGAAATCGCTCGCGTGCGGCCGCTAGAGCCGCGTCATGGACAGTCAGTCCCTCTTCTCTTTCAGCTTGGAGGGCAAAATCAACAAGCATAATGCCATTTTTCTTGACGATGCCAATGAGCAATAAAATGCCAATGAATGCGATAACGGTAAATTCTGCTCCAAAAGCTTCAAGCGAGAGGAGGGCCCCTAAGCCTGCTGAGGGCAATGTCGATATGATTGTAATTGGATGAATCAGGCTTTCATAAAGAATACCAAGAATAATATAGACGGCTAAAAGCGCGGCTAGAATTAATGTCGCCATGCCTGCAGCAACCTTACGGAAATCGGCGGCGTCCCCCACAAAGGCTGTATGTAAGCCGCCGGGAAGATTCATTTCTTCAATAGTTGCTTCAATCGCTTTTGTTGCGCCGTCTAAAGTCGCGCCAGGCGCTAAGTTGTAAGATATCGTTATTGCAGGCAGTACGCCCTGGTGGTTTACAACAAGCGGCATATAACCACGTTCAATTTTTGCCAGAGCGGTAAGCGGGACTTGAGCGCCATTTGTTGAGGAGACATAAAGTCCAGCAAGATCTCGTATATCTCGTTGTCGAGATATCGGCGTTTCAAAGATGACGCGATATTGATTGCGTTGCGTAAAAATAATCGTATCTTGGCGCTGACCAAAAGCGCTGTTGAGCGCCGCATCAATGGATGCGATTTGCACGTTCATTCGGGATGCAGCGTTGCGGTCGATAACCACGGAAGCACGCAATCCGCCACGCTCTTTGTCAGAGGTCACATCAGCGAGTTGTGGAAGTTGTTTGAGTTTCTCAATTATTTTTCCTCGCCATTCTTCAAGTTCTTCTATTGAGGCGTCAGAAAGGGTGAATTGATATTGAGCTTTGCTGGTGCGCCCGCCGTTACGAAGGTCCTGCGAGGGCTGCATGAAAACGCTTAGCCCAGCAATTTTTGCAAATTCTGGACGAAGTCGCGCAATGACTTCCCGACTGTTTGATTTTCTTTCCCCAGCAGGTTTTAGGGAGACAAACAAGCGGCCTTGATTTTGTGATGACGTTAGTCCTGTGGCGCCAATGAAAGAACCGACATCAGCGACATCCGGATCTAGCATTAATGTATCACTGGCGCTGCGCTGTAATCTCGACATTTCGGCGAAGGACACATCTGGAGCGGCCTCAGTTGTTCCATTGATTAGTCCAATGTCATCTTGAGGAAGATTTCCTTTCGGAATTGTCTTGTATAATTCAACAGTGGCAATAATTGTTAAGATAACAACTGCGAGTGTTTTCCAAGGGTGATCTACAACAGGACGCAGGCTGCGCGCGTATAAATCACAAATTCTATCTAATGATTTTTCTATGAAGTGATCAAAG
>DHWC01000117.1:3150-4642 GCA_002412985.1 Methylocystaceae bacterium UBA5192
ACTGTTAGCGACACGATCATTGAAATAACAATAGCAAAGGTAAGGGTGAGCGAAAACTCTCTAAGAAGTTTTCCCATAACCCCCTCCATAAAAAGAAGAGGAATGAATACGGCAACAAGAGAGAGGCTGATTGAAAATACGGTAAAGGCGATTTGCTTAGCGCCAACTAAAGCTGCATTCATGCGGCTCATGCCTTGCTCGCGACAGCTTTCGATATTTTCAATCATGACAATGGCGTCATCGACAACGAAGCCAACAGAAATGGTCAGCGCCATGAGAGAAAGATTGTCGATGGAAAATCCGGCTGCCCACATCGCGGCGCAAGTGCCAACAAGAGAGAGAGGAACTGTAATCCCGGCGGCAATGACTGGCGTCTCGCGACGTAGGAAAGCAAAGACGACCATCATGACTAAAAGAACAGATATTAAAAGTGTAGATTGAATATCATGAATGCTGGCGCGGATAGTTTGCGTGCGGTCAGAAAGAATATTAATTTTAATTCCAGCTGGTATCCATTGCTGCATCATAGGCAGCATCGATTTAATGTGATCAACCGTCTCGATGACATTAGCGTTGGGCTGTTTCGTAACAATGATTAATACTGCGGGCTTTCCATTAAACCAGCCAGCGGACATCCTGTTTCTTACGCCGCGTGCAACTTTTGCTACGTCCCCTAATTTTACAACTGCTCCAGCATGTGTTGCGATTACAATATTACGATAATCCTCCGGCGTTGTAAGTTGATCCGTCGTTGAGAGGGTAATTTCTTGTGTTTCGCCTGAAAGCACGCCAGTCGCCGAATGCGCATTAGCAGTCATCAACGCATTCGCTACCGCGTCGACGCTTAAGCCCATTGCGACAAGTCGTGCTGAATCAACCTGTATTCTGATTGCAGGTTGCTCCGCACCAGTTACGCGCGCCTCAGCGACGCCTGGAACTTGGGCGATGCGCTGGGCGATTACTGTGTCCGTCGCATCAAAAATTGCGCTTGTTGGCAGCGTGTCTGAAGTTAAAGCAAGAACGAGTACGGGCATTCCGGACTGGCTGGCCTTTTTTAATGTCGGCGCCATCGGCAGATCAGTTGGCAAGTCAGGTATGGCGGCGTTGATGGCGGCCTGCACATCGCGCGCGGCTGAGTCCAGATTTCTGGAGATATCAAATTGAGCAATTATTTGCGATGAGCCGAGAGAATTCGTTGACGTAAGCTCATTCAGCCCAGCAATGCCGGCAAGTCGTCTCTCGAGGGGGGCGGCGACAGAGGCTGCCATTGTTTCAGGATCTGCGCCTGGGCGCATGGCGCTGATGCTGATAATTGGAAAGTCAATTGCTGGAAGACTGGCGACAGGTAGGAAATAATACGCAACAGCGCCAAGAAGAAACAAAGCCCCAGCTAGAAGGCTTGTCCCTACAGGTCGCTTGATAAAGGGCGCAGAAAGATTCACTCCGCCCTCTCTCGTGAGAGGGTCTCGGGATGCTCGTTTTCGGCGCGCCG
>DHWC01000115.1:0-939 GCA_002412985.1 Methylocystaceae bacterium UBA5192
GAAAACGCTTGGTCAAAATTTTTTATTTGATTTAAATTTAACAAGCCGGATCGCGCGCGCCGTCGGCGCAGCGCCAGATACAACAATCGTCGAAATTGGACCTGGGCCCGGCGGCTTAACTAGAGCTTTACTTGCTCAAGGCGCGCGCGTTGTTGTTATCGAGCGGGACGCCCGCTGTCTGCCGGCGTTAGAAGAAATTGCCGCACACTATCCCAATCACCTGACGATTATTGAAGATGATGCGTTAAACGTTGATTTACCGCGTCGGTTAGAGGAATTAGGCGGCGTATCGACGGCGCGGCTTTGTGCAAATTTACCTTATAATATTGCAACAGCCCTCCTTACGCGGTGGATCGAAGCAGAACCCTGGCCAGGCGTTTTTGACCGCTATGTTTTGATGTTTCAAAAAGAAGTTGCGCGCCGTATTGTGGCGACGCCAATGCAGCGGGCAGATTATGGACGCTTGGCTGTTTTATGTGGGTGGCGCACACGCGCGCGAATTTTATTTGACGTCTCGCCCGCAGCTTTCACGCCTGCGCCAAAGGTGACGTCCTCTGTTGTCGAATTGACGCCGCTCAATACGCCGCTTGCCTGCTCAAAACAAAGCCTTTCGCGCGTGACCCAGGCCGCCTTTGGGCAAAGAAGAAAAATGTTGCGTCAAAGCCTAAAAACGCTTGGTAAAGATCCCACAGCCTTACTTTCTCAAGCGGAGATTAGTGAAACGAAACGCGCTGAGGAAATCAGCATTGCTGAATTTGTAAAGCTGGCGAATTTATACGCGCAAGAATAGATTCATTCGCTCAGTAATTGTGCGACGAATTTTTCAAGTCCACGCTCTTGTCTTGGACGACGCTGACGTTCTGCGCGAAGAATGGCGATGAGATCGTCAAAAGAACGCTGCAAATCATCATTTATGATGACATAATCATAATCTTTCCA
>DHWC01000115.1:1322-2940 GCA_002412985.1 Methylocystaceae bacterium UBA5192
TCTTCAGCGCGTCGTTCAAGCCGCAGGCGTAATTCTTTCATAGAGGGCGGAAGAATAAAGACGCTTACTGTATCCAGCGGCAATTTTTCGCGAACCTGGCGCGTTCCTTGGTAATCAATATCAAAGAGGCAATCGCGTCCCTGGCCTAGGATTATTTCAACGGCGGCGCGCGGCGTGCCGTAATAATTTCCATGCACTTCGGCCCATTCGAGCAATTCTCCCGCGTCCCGCATGGCCATAAATTGACGCTCGCTGATGAAGCGATAATGAATGCCGTCAACTTCGCTACTGCGGCGCGATCGCGTCGTGACAGAAATTGATAAGTTTAAATCAAGATCGCGATTTTGCAGCATCATGCGCGTGAGAGTGGTTTTACCCGCTCCTGAAGGAGAGGAAAGAATAAAAACAACGCCCCGGCGGAGAGGGAGTGAGGGTTCTACAGGAGCAATCATTTTGTGAATATTTATTGGAGAAAGACGAAGTTTTTCTCAAAGCCTAAAGCATCAAGAAATTTATTCGATGTTTTGAACTTGTTCTCTGAATTGTTCAACCTCAATTTTGAGGTCAAGACCAATGGCGGTCAAAGCGGGATCATTGGATTTTGCGCAAAGCGTATTGCTCTCGCGACCCAATTCCTGCGCAAGAAAATCAAGACGCCGACCGATCGGGCCGCCTGTTGCTAAAAGTTCGTTGACGCTGTCGACATGGGCTTGCAGTCGATCTAGTTCTTCTCGAATATCGCTTTTAACAGCGAGCAAAACGGCTTCCTGATGCAGGCGGGCTTGATCTAGGCCTTCAACATTTTCAACTAATTTCGCAAGATTTTGAATCAATCGCGCGCGGATCGCGTCAGCCTGACGCGCAGGGTGGGCATCTGCGTTTTGTGTCAGCTGGCGGATATGCGCCAGCCGCAGGGATAAAATTTGCCTTAATGCCTCGCCCTCCGCATGTCGCGCCGCAACGAGCGCATCAAGCGCCTGTTCAAGCGCTGAGAGAATATCCGCTTCAACTTGATTGCGGAGCGTTTCATCTTCCTGCGGTTGGGTGACTTCAATAACCCCAGGCAGGGCAAGGAGACCGTCCAGTGAGGCTGGGCGCAGATTTTCCGGCAAGGGCGTTTGGGCAAGGGCGGAAAGCAATCGATCTAAGATGAGGCGATTAATTTGAACTGACGCGGCCTCATCGACGCGTTTTGCAGTGAGATTGACGGTAATGGCGCCGCGGGTGAGGCGCGCCGCAATCGCTTGACGGGCTTTAATTTCTAGCGAGTCAAAAACGGGCGGCAGGCGGAGGCGTATATCAAGCCCTTTTGAATTGACGCTCTTGAGCTCCCAAGCGTAGCTCCAGGGTCCAACAGCGCCTTGCGTTCGTGAAAAACCGGTCATGCTGGCGACGCGCATCGCTACTCCTTCACCCAGAGCAAAAACAGTTTTGAGATTTTATTTCGACGCTAATGGAGATTGGCGCCTGTGGGCACTGTTTTGGCTGAGGTTAGATCCCAACTCTTGTCGCGTAGCGGATCCAGAACTGTGCCTTCAGAAGCATCAAAGGCGCGCGGGCGAAGCGTTTGTTGCGGCGCCGCTAGCGCTGTAACGGTTTGCGGGAGCGCATTAGTCTC
>DHWC01000115.1:3325-4920 GCA_002412985.1 Methylocystaceae bacterium UBA5192
GTTGATCTGCGCGTTGTTCGGGGGAAATAGGATAAGCGCCCATATCTGGATCATTTTCAGCTAAAGCGCGGCCGTCAGAACTTTCGCGCGCAACCATATCAGGGCCTAAAGCAAGCGTTTCATCATCATTTGCCTCAACGGGCTGGCTTTGTGCGGCAAGCAGCGTTGGATCAAATTGATCTTGGCTCCGGCGTTGAGCGATGTCTTCAGTGAAATAGGCGCGCACGCGCCGATAACGAATGAGATCGCGGGCGGCAGGTTCGGTTGGATCGCTATAGCCGCCAAGAAAAAAAGCCGCGCCCTGGGGACTATATTTTCCAAGCCGGTGCGTTGCGCCATTATCCTGCGCCATCTCCGCGCCAAGCGGAAAATCTTCAATCAACGCCGAGAGATTGACCAAACGGCCGATGGGGGCTTGCGTGCGTTTATCATTTTTAGGCGCGACAGGCGGCGCAGCATCCGGCAGCGCATGATCAATCATCTCTTCAGGTTTTTGCTTTTGTTCTTGTTCAATCCGTCGCCACTGTTGAACATTGCGCGCATGTTGTTCGAGCGTCTCGGCAAAAACATGGCCCCCTGTTCCATCTGCGACAAAATAGAGATCCTGAGTTGCGGCGGGATTAGCTGTCGCCTCAAGCGCGGCGCGTCCAGGATTAGCGATTGGTCCCGGCGGCAAGCCATCAATTGCGTAGGTGTTGTAGGGCGTCCATTTTTCAATTTCAGAACGCAAAATCCCGCGTCCTAAAGTCGCCTTGCCGCCAACAAGACCGTAAATAATTGTTGGATCGGATTGCAATCGCATGTGCTTGCGCAAGCGATTAATAAACACGGCCGCTACGCGGGGACGTTCTTCGTTTTTGCCTGTTTCTTTTTCGACAATAGAGGCGAGGGTTAGCAATTCATAAGGCGTTTGAAGCGGCAAATCCTTATTTCTCTTGGCCCATATTTGCTCAAGCAGTTTTCGCTGGTCGTCCTGCATTTTTGTCATAAGCCGCGTGCGGGGATAGTCGCGCGGGAATTTATAAGTTTCAGGCAATAAAGCGCCTTCTTTTGGCTTATCGACAATTGTGCCTGCGAGCATGTCATTATCGCGCAGACGCTGAAGGATTTGGTCTGTCGTGAGGCCCTCTGGAATCGTCAAACTATGCATGACTTGGCGGCCGTTCGCCATTTCATCAATCACATCATGCAGACTGGCTCGAGCTTTGAAGAGATATTCGCCTTGTTTTAATTTCGTGCGCACGCCTTCAAGCAATAAGGCGACATTCATCAACATCGGACTTTCAATCACGCCCTCGCGTTGAAGGAGCGCAATCATTTCTGGCGTATCGCTGCGAGGCGGGAAATAAATCGTTTTTTCGACGCTCAGAGGCCCTGGCTCTCTGCTTTTATGTCTTACGGCGATGACGCCGAAAGCGCCGGCGACGATCGCGACAAGCAGAAAACTTAAAAAACCGCTCGCGGCTGAGAGCAAGCCGTCACGTTTTTTTCTTTTCTTTTTCGGGAAAGAGCCTGGCGGCAATTTTTTAGCGCGCGGCGTTTTTGGCCCACTCGAGGTTTTTCGCCAGCGTGGCGCCGCCGCAGTTTCTTCTTTT
>DHWC01000088.1 GCA_002412985.1 Methylocystaceae bacterium UBA5192
ACCCTAGATGCGATCCCTTGGGACCAGCCGATCCCGCTGATTAGCGGCGCTATGGTTGTTGTTTTATTGTTGGGGCTTTTAGCTTGGATCAGTTTTAAGGGCTATATGCCCTATCTGTGGCGAGAGTGGATTACAAGCGTTGATCATAAACGCATTGGCGTCATGTATGCGTTGCTTGGTCTTGTTATGCTTCTGCGAGGATTTGTTGATGCCGTGATGATGCGGACGCATCAGGCTGTTGCATTCCACGCCCCAGGCTATCTGCCGCCGCATCATTATGATCAGATCTTTAGCGCGCATGGCACAATAATGATCTTCTTTGCCGCTATGCCTATAATTATTGGTTTAATGAATTTTGTAACGCCCTTGCAGCTTGGCGTTCGCGATGTCGCCTTCCCAACGCTTAATTCTACGGGTTTCTGGCTCACAGCAAGCGGCGCCTTGCTGGTAAATATCTCGCTTGTCGTGGGAGAATTTTCTCAAGCCGGCTGGCTGCCTTATCCGCCTTTGTCTGAACTCCCCTATTCGCCTGGCGTTGGCGTCGACTATTATTTATGGGCTTTGCTCATCTCTGGCGCAGGCACGCTGATGACAGGGATCAATTTTGTCACAACAATTTTGAAAATGCGCGCTCCTGGAATGACCTATATGCGCATGTCCATGTTTTGTTGGACGACGCTTGCGTCGAATATGCTGATTGTCGCCGCTTTTCCAATCCTAACTGCTACACTGATCATGTTGGCGCTAGACCGCTATCTCGGCTTTCATTTCTTTACCAATGATGGCGGCGGCAATATGGCTATGTTTTTAAATCTTATTTGGGCATGGGGACATCCAGAAGTCTATATTCTCGTTTTGCCTTCTTTTGGCATATTCTCTGAAATCATCTCTACTTTTTCAGGAAAGCCTTTATTTGGGTATCGCTCCATGGTCATCGCGACATTGGGCATTTGTGTCATCTCATTTATTGTTTGGCTGCATCACTTCTTTACAATGGGCGCAGGCAGTAACGTCAATGCTGTATTTGGTATCGCCACAAGCGTCATTGCGGTTGTTACGGGCGTTAAAATATTCAATTGGCTCTTTACGATGTATGGTGGACGGATCCGCTATCAAACGCCGATGTTATGGTCTCTTGGCTTCCTCGTCACCTTTGTTATCGGCGGTATGACGGGCGTGTTGTTGGCTGTGCCGCCCGCAGACTTTGCGCTGCATAACACCGTATTCGTCATTGCGCATTTTCATAATGTCATCATTGGCGGCGTTGTCTTTGCGCTTTATGCCGGAATCACTTTCTGGTTTCCAAAAGCCTTTGGCTTTAAACTTAATGAGGCCTGGGGTAAGGCTGTCTTCTGGTTTACGATTATTGGTTTCTATGTGACGTTCATGCCCCTTTATGTCGCAGGACTTCTTGGCATGACGCGACGCTTGCAACATTATGAGGTAGCAGAATGGCGGCCCTGGGTTGTCGCGGCGACTTTTGGCGTTGCGATTTCTGGGATCGCAATGATTTGTCAGTTTATTCAGCTTTACGTGAGTATTCGCGACCGAGAAGCGCTGCGCGATAAGACAGGAGATCTCTGGAACGGCCGCTCGCTAGAATGGGCGACCTCATCTCCTCCGCCGGTATTTAATTTTGCCTTTCTGCCAGAAGTAAAATCAGAGGAACCTTATTGGGAGATGAAGCAACGATCGATGAGAACGGGGCATCTTGCGGATATTGGCGCTTATCAGCCGATCGAAATGCCAAGAAATAGCGCCACGGGTTTTATCACGGCGTTCTTTGCGACAATGGCTGGTTTTTCTTTAATTTGGCACATTTGGTGGATGGTCGTTGTGAGCTTAGTGGCTGCTTATGCCGGGTTTGTTTGGTTCGCTTGGCGCGATAAGGATGAATATACGGTGCCCGCCAGCGAGGTTGAAAAATTAGACCAAGAAAGACGTCTTGCGCGTGAGGCGTGGCTTGCTCGTCAAGTAAATGCGAGTGAGGCGATATGACCGTAGCAAATGAACGCTTCTCGTCGGAGCTTGCTTCCCATGCGCATCATGAGGCGCATGGAGAGGACCATCATGGACCAGGCGCCAAACTCGTTATCGTCGGCTATGGCTTCTGGATCTTTTTACTTAGCGACATCGTCATGTTCTCTGCGTTTTTCGCAGCGCATGCTGTTTTGCAGGATTCAACCGACGGCGGGCCAAAGGGAAGCGAATTACTCTCGATCCGCAATGTCGCCTATGAAACCGCCTGTTTACTGTTATCTAGTTTCACCTGCGGATTAATTCTCGTTGGGGCGGAAGCGCGACGCATGGCTTGGACGCAGGCCGCGCTTATTGCAACGGGGCTTCTGGGCTTAACTTTCCTTGTCTTAGAAGTGCGTGAATTCACTGAGATGATTGGTCAGGGCGCAGGCCCTCAGCGGAGCGCGTTTTTATCTTCCTTTTTCGCGCTTGTCGGATGTCATGGTGCGCATGTCAGCGTCGGCTTGCTGTGGCTAGGCACAATGATGGCGCAGCTTTTTGTTAAAGGCTTTCGCGACGATATTCTCCGGCGATTGCTCTGCTTTAATTTGTTCTGGCATATGCTTGATATTGTCTGGGTCGCTGTTTTCACGCTTGTTTATTTGGTGGGGGATGCGCGATGAACCAAGAGCATGAAAAGCCTGTGACTCTGGGTGTTGCGCCCGGCCTCAACGATCTCGTCGATCAGAGTTCTTGGCAGAAAATACAGACATATTTTATTGGTCTTGTTCTTTCGGCGATCCTGACTGTAGCCGCTTTTTACTTCGTTCAGTCCAAATCAATTTGGGGGCCAAGCATACCCGTCGCGCTTTCCGTTCTGGCTGTAGCGCAAATCGGCGTGCACCTGGCGTTTTTTTTACATCTGACCACCGGTCCAGATAATGTGAATAATTCTCTGGCGCTGGCTTTTGGCACATTAGTTGTCGCTCTTGTTATCGGCGGCACGCTTTGGATCATGTATAATATGGATCAGAATATGCCGATCATGGCGCATATGGGATCTAAAGGCCATGACTCCACTCAAAATAAAGAATTTTCTTCCGCAATCACCAGGCCTGTTGCCGCTGTAGTTGAGGCGAGTGTTGCGGGACGCGTACGATCTATTTCTTGTGATGTTGGCATGCGTGTTACTAAGGGACAAATCTGTGCTGTTATTGAAGTGCCTGAGCTCGATAGCGCGCGGGTAAAAGCTGAAAAGCTTCAAATAGACGCAATGGCGCGCCTTCAGCAGGAAGAAAT
>DHWC01000140.1 GCA_002412985.1 Methylocystaceae bacterium UBA5192
TCATTGCCAGATTGAACCAAAAGGCCACGCAGCAAGTCTTCAATCCGCGTCGAGCTTTTAAGCGGCAAGAACATCGCCGTTCCGCCAGCTGGGCCACCGCCATTCCGCCAAGCATATTCAGAAACGACATATTCATCATCAAGCTTCAATTTACCTGCCGCGAGATCATGAAAAATCATCTCCGCTGTGAGGATTTTGACTGTCGAAGCTGGGGGCACAAGAGCGTCGGCGTCTTTTTCGAACAGGACTGAGTTCGTGCCGGCATCGATTAAAATTGCGTTGGGCGCACTAATTTGAAGAGACTGAGCGCTGGCGGGGATTATGCCGAGGGCTGGGAAAAAAAATAAGGAGAAAACTAAATAACGAAGAATGAATGTCATGGGAATAAAAGACTCCACTCAGCGGCGTCAAACGCTGCGCTGCAGCAATATTCTTTAATCCGCCGGCTAGAAAATGCAATCCGCGATTGGCTCGCGGCTTAAGAATTAGTGGCGTTTAGGCGGTAAGGGAGGCGTTAATTTCGCGATTTTTTTAACAGGCTCGGGCGCTGTCTCCGTTGCACCCGGCGCAGAAGCGCTAGAGGGATCGTCGCTATAGGCCAAGGCGGCATTTTCGGTTTCTGCGATCGTCTCCGCTGCAGCTACGCGGACAGCCTCGGCTCTCGAGGGGAGATCGGCAATTTCAGTGGCTTCCTCTCTGAGCGCTGTCAGGACAGGCGCGCCATTATCAAGGCTAGCTGGACCATCATCGCGCAAAGTGGCCAGAAGATAAGCATCGTCATCTCCGCCGATTTTAGCGCGAGACACCCATTCTACTTTCACGCGCGCTGTTCCGGCGCTTCTAAAATCAAGCGCTTCAGCAACGCGCTGAGAAACATCCATGACCCGCCCGCCATGATAAGGGCCGCGATCATTAACGCGCACAATCATCGAGCGCGAATTTCTTAGATTAGTCACTCGCGCATAGCTCGGCAGCGGCATTGTTGGGTGGGCTGCGCTGATAGATTTACGGTCGAAAATTTCGCCATTGGCTGTGCGGCGCCCATGGAAATCTGCGCCATACCAAGAAGCTGTGCCTTCAACAGCATAAGGCTTCTCATTCGGCACATAGGTTTTGCCAGCAATTTTATAGGGCTTGCCAACCATAAAGCCGCCGCCGCCCTTTGGCACTTCTTCGCCATCCGCCACAACGCGAGGACTAGCGCGCACGCCTAGTCGCGGGTCAATCTCTCCTGATTGACTTGCTAGACGTCCGTTTTGTCCAGTCGACGCGCATCCGGCCAATGCGCTCAGCGAGATAAGAAGAACAACGGCTTTTAAACTCCGCGCCGTTTTTGGCGCATGAACGGAATTTTTGCAGCTCAAAGAAGTTACCTTCATCAATCCCGTCCCAGCAGCGAGCGATATTCTGGATCTCATTTTTGTCTTTGCTTATGACGCTTGTTGCGTTCAACAAAGACCCGCAGAATATGCAAACACACCCTTAACAGCCTGTTGCTTGAGGCCACCAAGCCCTGAGATTCTGACTTAATTGCGGCTGTAAGGTTAAAAGAGACTTGTCGCAGGAGAAAAGAGACGGGCTGTGCTCTTTAAGCCACAGGTTAAGTCTGAACCTGGGCCATATCGATTATGGCTGTCTGCGGCCGCTCTCGGCCTTGATAATGATTGGATGAGATCCGCGCAGCAATATGGAAATGTCCGCCTATTCCCTTAAGAAGCGCTTGACCCAATGGAGCCTCAGCAGCGCGAAACGCCATAGCGTCAAGGGTTGCGCCATCGCCAGAACGCAGCCGGGTGCGAAGATGCCGGTCACCTACAACAGTAACAGAAACGACTTGTTGATTAGGGAGAACAAATAAGGGCTCGGGATTGCCCTGGCCAAAGGGGCCAGCACGGCTCAATTTCTCGAGAAGGGCAATATTCACCGCTCGGCCCGTTAGCGCGCCATCTATGATCAGGGCGTCCTCCTCGCGCGAGCGATCGACGGCATCTGCAAGATGATCGTTCAAATAATCCCGAAAGACGCCGAGTTGCTCCCGGTCAAGGGTCACGCCCGCGGCCATTGCATGGCCGCCGCCCTTCTCCGCAACACCTGCCTCAACACAATTTCTGACTGCGCGGCCAATATCAACGCCACTTAAGCTTCTACCTGAGCCAGTTAGCTTATTTCCTTTAGAAGCAAAGGCAAATGATGGTATATTAAACCTATCTTTTAAGCGACTGGCAATTAAGCCTACGACGCCCGGATGCCAATCGTCACTCTCAACAATCAGACAGGATAAGCGGTTTGTTTTTATAAACCGCTGTTCTGCTAATGCCAGCGCCTCATCAACGCTGCGCTGCTCAATCTCGCGCCTTTCAACATTCAATCGATCCAATTGCGCGGCCAGCCTCTCAGCCTCTGACGAATTGCTTATGGTCAAAAGCCGGCAGCCCAAACTTGCGTCGCCGATCCGCCCCCCCGCATTAATTCTTGGCCCCAGCGCAAATCCAAGATGCTGAGCTTTTAGGGGTCCCTCCAAACGCGAGACAGCCAATAAGGCCGCCAAACCAAGTCGGTGCCGATTACTTAAAACCTTCAATCCTTGAACGACGAAGGCGCGATTTAATCCCGTCAATGGCGCGACATCCGCCACAGTCGCGAGGGCGACCAAATCTAAAGCCGCCAAAAGATCCGGCGCTCTGCGCCCCTCATCCCACCACCCTAAATCCTGGAGCGCGCGGTTAAGTGCAACGAGGGCAAGAAAGACAACGCCTGCGGCGCATAAGATGCCCTGGCCAGAAAGATCGTCTTGCCGATTGGGATTAACAATCATGGCGTTTGGAAGATCCAAAGGCGCCTGGTGATGATCAAGAACTATGACATCCATCCCTAAACTGCGAGCGGC
>DHWC01000015.1 GCA_002412985.1 Methylocystaceae bacterium UBA5192
TCCTCAGAGACAATTTCGCTCATAAATTTCTTACTACCGATTTCTAATCCTTTGGCACAAATAATAAATGTAGTTCCTTTGTTAATAAATTGTTTTACCAATCGCGCCACGGCCCGCATTGATTGCGCTGGCACAACCCCTAAAATAATATTGGCTGATCTGATTAGCGCTAGATCAGTTGTCGTGTTAATTGTTGGATTTAAAAATAATCCAGGTAATTTCTGCGGATTCTCACCTTCTCGTGCGAGAATTTCTATATGGGTGGAATTTCTTCCCCATAATAATACACTATTATGATTTTGCGCTGCGACATTAGCTAATGCAACGCCCCACGCCCCTGCTCCTAAAACGGCTATATGTTGCGCCATTTGCTGTTTCACGCCTCTTACTGCATTCTTCTGGCGATTGGATCACTGTTTCTTAGTAAAACTAACGTATCAAGTCTTACATTAACAATTACGCTTTGCCATGATGAAGACTACTGGCTAATTGATCAAGCGGCCATCGAGGTTTAGGGGCGAAATCTAAGTCATCCATCATCCCTAAACGGTATCGCTCCAATCCCGCCCAAGCAATCATCGCACCATTATCAGAGCAGAATTTTGGGGGCGGAGATATAAACCTCAACCCGATCTCCGCACAAAGACGGGTTAAGGCGAGACGGATGGAGCTATTGGAAGCCACGCCTCCGCCAATAACCAAGCCATTTGCGCGACCAAATTTTTCATTGAACAGTCGCATGCCGCTGCGCACACGATCTGTAATTACATCAACGATCGCCGCTTCAAAAGAAGCAGCAATATCTCTCTTATCGACTTCTGATAAAACGCCAAGTTTTATCACTTCAAGTCTAACAGCAGTTTTTAGGCCAGAAAGCGAAAAATCTGCACCCTCCCTCCCCAGCATTGGGCGCGGAAAATCAAATCTTTGTGAATCTCCTTCTCGCGCCAGACGTTCAATTTCTGGCCCACCAGGGTAAGCCAGCCCCAGCATTTTCGCTACTTTATCGAACGCTTCCCCTGCTGCGTCGTCTACTGTTGATCCCAAACGCTGATATGAACCAATTCCACTAACCGCAACTAATTGCGTATGGCCGCCGGAGATCAACAAAGCTGCAAAGGGAAAATCTAAATCCTCAAATAACCGCGCCGTGAGCGCATGTGCTTCTAAGTGATTAATCGCAATGAAAGGTTTGTTCGCGGCAAGAGCAATGGCTTTGCCGGCTGTCATACCAACTAACACGCCACCGATAAGCCCAGGACCGCAGGCTGCAGCGATAGCATCAATTGCATGAATATCAATCTTGGCAACAGATAAGGCGCGGGTAATCAGTTTTGATAATGTTTCGATATGCGCGCGCGCCGCAATTTCAGGAACGACGCCGCCATATGCTGCATGCTGGGCTATTTGACTAAGAATCTCATTTGAAAGAACCTCTCCGCCTCCGCTTACCCGATCTTCGACAATAGCAACGGCTGTTTCGTCACATGTTGTTTCAATGCCGAGCACCCGCATGAATTTTCTCCTTACAGGATGTCTGGCGTTTGCCATGAAAGGTGTTGGCCGCCATCAACGGCTATCATTTGTCCTGTCACGCTTTTGGCGTTAAAAAGATAAATTACAGCATCAACAATACTCGCAACGTCTACTGATTGGGCAAGTGGAATCGCCTGATACTCTTTTATAAACTCTTTTTCTCCAAGCGCAGCATTTGGAAAGACAGGCCCGGGACCAACGGCATTAACCCGAACATGTGGCGCAAAAGCCTGCGCCATCGTTTGCGTTGCCGTCCAAAGCGCTGACTTAGCAAGGGTATAAGAAAAATATTGTGGATTAAGCCGCCAAACTCTTTGATCAATAATATTTATAATTGAGCTATTATAATCTTTTGGAACAGATCTATAAAAATCGCTCGCGAGCAGAACCGGGGCTCTTAGATTAACAGCCATATGCATTTCATAGAGATTAAGATCAAAATTTTCTGCTGCATCGACTTCAAAAACCGAAGCATTGTTCACTAGAGTTTCCAATGGTCCATAGATTTCAGATGCCTGCTCGATAAGGCCTGCTGTTTCTTCAATTTTGGACAGGTCGGCAATTATACATCTGGCGATAAACCCGGATTTGACGAGACACATTGTCTCTGCTTCGGCTGCTTCTGCTGTTCGTGGAGAAGCATGGATAATGACTGGATGACCCAGGCGAGCAAAGCGCTGAGCGATTGCAAGTCCAATGCGTTTAGCTCCTCCTGTGACCAATATTGGCTTGGAAGATTTCAAACTCGCCACGTGCAGTCCTCGTTTTTTATTCTAGTTGAGACGACAATCTCCTCACGCTGAAAATCGCTTACCTTTGAAGTCAACGCTTTCAAGCTTCAAGCCACCCTTCGGATCAAAAGAATCTGCGCGAGGTTGCAGTTCGCCATTAATTACTTCAAGCCCTAATAATGCGTATGCAGCCGACAGCATGCGCGCGGCAGCTCCAGTATACCAACTCCAACCGCCATGTCCCTCATATCCAGGACCTTCATAAATATCTGCAGCTTGCTGATGGGGCGGTAGACCATAAATATCCGCTTCGGCTGGAGAGTTAAATTTAGATAAAGGAGAAATGGCAACCCATGTTTCATAAGCTTGGCTGAATAATTGGCTTGATCTTTCCAATTCTCCCTTCTCTCGGGCGTCAACGGCAAGTTTAGACAGGGCGTCAACAAACCAGGAGACGCCATGCGAATATTGACCGCCATTTTCTCTAACGCCTGGCGGATATTCAGCACTTCGTCCAGGATAAGGATCAGAATGTTCATTATACGCTGGAGAAACCAGCAATATCCGGTTAGCCCGTCCCAAAACAGACAAAGCATTATTAATTGTCTCAATGCCTCGAGATGAATCTACCGCATTGCTTAAAACAGGCCATGAGCTAGTCATAGCGCTCATAGGATTTATTGCGCGTCCATTATCTGCAAAATCACGAATATAACGATCGCCTGTCCAACATTTTTCAAGGGCTAAACGAAGTTTCCGAGCTCTATCGATGTAGCGTCTTGCACGTTGTTGATCTCCTTTGGCTTCTATTATCGGAGCAATATCCAATAAAATGCCGTGTAAGAAAAATCCAAGCCAAACACTCTCCCCTTTCCCTTCAGCTCCAACAAGATGCATTCCATCATCCCAATCGCCTGAGCCTACGAGCGGTAAGTCATGGCTTCCAAATCTAGCTAAAGAATAATCGATTGCTCTGATGCAATGCCCAAGTAATGTATCCCGATCGCGTGAAATGAGTGGTACGGTCGCCTCTCCTTCCTGACCAAATGGCACTTGGTTCGCTTCAAGGAATGGCTCAATTTCATTTAATATACCATGATCTCCTGTGCCTTGAATGTATTTGAGTGTAACGTAAGGAAGCCAGAGGTGAGGATCTGACGAATGCGTTCGATCAGCGAGGCCAGTGCCGCCATTTGGCGCACGATGCCACCATTTACAGGCATCTCCCTCTAAATATTGATGACGGGCATGTAATAATATTTGCGCCTTTGCCCGCTCTGGAGAGAGAGCGACTAGTGGTAAGACGTCTTGTAGTTGATCCCGATAACCGGTAGCGCCTGAACGTTGTGAAGGCCCTGTCCTTCCCCATAGACGGGCTGCAAACAATTGATAGGGCAACCAATCATTCACGAGCCGATCAAAGGCTGGTTGATTTGTTTTAATTCGTAAAACAGAAAGTTGTTCGTCCCAAGCTGCCTGAGATTCTTTTAAGATTTTTTGCGCATAATCAGTGTTTTTTGCGCGCAACGCCAATTCTTGAGCTTGCTCATAGGTTGCGGTTTGCCCCAGTGCAATAACGATATAATAATCCTGACCCGGCAAAGCATCTATAACGCCACAAAACGCAGCAATCTTACGTTGTTGCTCTGGAGCGCCTGCATCTGGATGACCATGCTCAACCATATACGGGATATGAGAAGTACGATTTTCATGCCCAAGAAATCGTCGCCTTGACGTTTCTGCGTGTTCTGCAGAGAGCGATGTGGCGACAAATGCCCATCCATTCACGAATTTATTTGAAGGATTTTGGAAATAAATCGCTTTAAGATCATCCGCAACTTTTGAATTAATTGCGCCAAGGCTCTCGCTAGGAGTTTCCGCTAGAACAATTTCAATAGCGGGAACAATTTGGAGTAAGCGTGCAATGTTAGAATTGTTGCGAATTCTTAGTAGTTTGAATTCAATTGGGTCAATTGGCGCAACAAAGACCGATAGCTCTATTTCTAATTCATCTTTATTGGAACGGTAACAAGCCTTACCCGGCGAGAAAGTTACATCATATTCGCTATCACGTTGACGCAATGGCGTGAAGGAAGGACTATAAGCAACGCCTTTTGCAAGATCATAAACATAGACCATTTGTCCAGCTGGCGCTGAGCGTCCTTCTCCCATCCGAAACGGACTAAAACTATTGAGCCGCGAATTGCCATGAAAAGAAAATATATCGCCATCATTCGTCATCACCGCTCCCTGCCCGAGGGAATTAGCGATCACATGAGCGTAAGGCCGAGGCGTCCCTATATCTACGCTCAGACTTCGACCATCGTTAGCAAATTGATACCGATAATCTCTCGGTATTGTCGGCATGATTAAGTTGCGTTGCCGAGAGAGCGCTTGATTGAGCGTTTCAGGAGAGATTGTATCTTTTGCTAAATATTTTGTTACTGCATCCGTAGCCAAACCCATATTGCGGGCCCAACCATCAAGAATGGTCAATTCGGTATGACTTGAGGCCGCCAGCGTAACTTCAATCTGAATACTGGCGCAAGGTTCAAATCCATATAGCAAACCCTCATCTTCTGGTTTACGTGGCGAAATAAGACCTAATAAACTATCTGGTGCATGTAGAGCGCCCATGCCATAGAAACGGGATTTTACATCTTCATAGCCCAATATTTTCACGATTGCGCGATCATGCGCGCCGATGGCGTGAAATCCTATTTCAGGCGAGAGTCGTCGATCTTTTCCACGCCTTGCTCCACCCTTCAATAAACGATTTTGCGCAAAAATAGCGTTTAATGCATGCACATACCATGTGCCAACGTGAAGCGCATTGTATGAGGCGTCACGGAGTTCAACGCCGGTTTCATTTAAAACCCACTCGCGCAGAGTTGCGATCAAAATCTTACGAGGACGATTTTCTAGGTTGATAATTTTTAAATTAGTAATTTCAACCGCTTCATCGGCAATCAGGGAAATGCGCGCCTCAAGAGCTAAGCCGTTATGTTTAGCTTTTAACAGGAGGCAGTTCTCGCCGATATCCGATAATGAAGATTCATAGGCCCCTTGATGTGTAGGCGCTTGACCAAGAGACCATAATGCTTCCGACTCTTCTTTGAGAAACAGAAAACGACCGCGCGGATGCGCCGGGTCATCAGGACGCCGCGTTAAGTCTATAGCTGGGCCTCCACGAGCAACTCCTTCAATTCGGATAGTTCCTTGCCCATCTTGAAACCATTCGCTCGTCATCAATCCATTCGTGAGTTTTAACGGCGTGGAGCCTGGAACGCCGCCTGATCCTGTGATCTCGTTTGAAGATGATTTTTGCGCGCGCGCTAGACGCAGTAATAAGAAGCCAATTAAAGATAATGATAAAATAGCCGCATAAATCAGATACCCGCCAAAGAGATACGCATAGGAAGGGGGGCGTGTTTGACTGAGTTGTTCTGCTGCGCTCCAGGCTTTGTCCCACTGATCGCCTCGTGGAATATAAAATGGAAGAAGCAAGGGAGCCCAGGTGCCAAAACGGCGAATACCCTCTGGAATTGCGCGGCTTGTTTGTTCCTTGCCAAGAAAGACCGCCGCCTTCTCGTCAAGCATATCCCCGCCAACAAAGGAGAGGTTAACCAAAGTAGCTACGCGCAAGCCCATGTGATCAAACCAAATGAGCACACGTAATACGTCATAGGCCAACAATGCTGTGAAGATATCGAGACTCCAAGCCCGAAACTCATTATCGGGAAGGAAATAGCTCATCCAACTAGCAACGGCTGTTCTGATTAAACCGTCTTGATTGTACCAAGTTGGATCTGGGGCAGCTTTAAGAAAAGAATAGATGACGGGAGCCATCCAAAGTCCCCATCTCAGGACACGAACTGCATTTTCGATGAGCAGATCCAACCCCTCAAGGCTGGCGAGTTGACGCAATGGCTTTAGACTACGTTGCATAACTGCAGTGAGAAAAAAAAGATTTATAGAGAATAATGGGGCGGCGAATACCCATTGAATTACGCCAGATAAGGATTCATCATAAAGCAAGCGAACCGAACCATCGACATAGCCGAGATCAGTTGCGCCCCATTTTGAAAATAACGGACGGATGATATAGGCGTTAATGCTGCGTCCATCAGCGCGATAATCAAGCGATTCATAAGCGTGAAATTTTTGAATGATTGTCTCGAACTGACCCAGATCGAGATACCAAGCGATGGCGCCAGCCACGCAACCGCCTAGAACAGCCCCTAGGGTATAAACACGCCAGCTCCGAAGATGCTGCCTGCGGGTTTGTAATAAGGCAGCCACATCGAATGCGGCATCTACGCCAGCATATGCAAAGGCTCCTGTGAGAGCGCCAAATAAAAATCTGTACAAGGGATCGGCTGCAGGTAAGCCGCCCGTGACAGCGATAGCGACAGCAGCACCAATAATCGACCCGCGCGCAAAATTAACCGGTCTAAGGTAAGCCTCCTTTAACCGCGCAAAAAAAGGGGGCGTTGAGTCCGTGCTCTCCATGATGACTCGTGCAAGTGGATAACTTGCCGCGCCAATAAAAGCGGCTCCAACAGGCCCGCATATTTTAATGAGCGTGACGATCTCGGGGTGACGCACAATAAATCCTATGCCCAGCACAACGGCCATAAATACCAGGCCGTAGACAGCGCCTTTCTCCGCCCCGATCCGCCAATCATTAAAAACAACAACTGACAAAGAAGGCGTTGCGCGCAATAAACCTGCCAACGCCTGCGTTACGAGATAAGTTTGGCCCCATAGCCCCGCTTGGGCTAATGCACCCAATCCCACAGCAAGAAGAGCTGTAAGCGGATATGGCAGAAATTGCGTCACAAAAAGGGTTTCTGCGCTTGCGATAAGAGGGGTCAGTGACGCGAGAAAGGCGGACAAAAGCAAGATGCCATGTGGACGCCACTCCTGAGGCTGAAAACGTCCAAGCGCTAAGGGAACGCCAATAACGACTGCTTCATTTAATAGAAATAAAACCAGGGTGCGGCCAATAAGACTGGCTATTCCCTCTGGAGCGTTGAATCCTAGAAAAAATATCTGTCCCAATTGACTGATGGGCGGCGCACCCAGCGAAATTAAAAGACTAAATAGGAAGGGGATAAGCGCCAGGCCAAATCTTAAAGCTAATTGCGACCGCGCTCTGAGCACAATGATCCCAAAGAAATAGACGAGAAGCGATGACACACCGCCAATCGGGGAAAATTGGCACAAATTTAATAAGGTCGCAGGGGCGCGCCACAAAATCCCATCGCCATCAACGAGGCTGGCAAAGAGCGCGACGGCGACAAAATCAACTGCGAAGAGTTGAGCTGACAGCTTAAGGTCAGCCTGAAAACGAATCAGATAAATGGCGCCTGCGGCTGAGAGCCCAGCTAAAATTGCGCCTGAAGGGCCATGAGCTGTTTGAATTGCTGCAATGATAAAGAGACCCAGGCTCAACAATAACCAGTCAACACGCAATAAGCCCTGAGCTGCTTCGCCGTGGTTGGCCGCCATTGAGTTTCTTCTCCGTCTGGATAAGCAACGACGCACAATAAGCCGTTTTCATGGAATCAGATTTATATCAATTAGTTTCAAATGCAGGAGCGCAGCTAAAAAGTCGACCCCGAGGAATTTTATAGGTTTGAGGCCGCTTCGCTTTGGCGGCAAATTAGGCTATTATTAACCAAATTTTCGCTTAGCCGAACAGGGGAAAGACCTGAAATTCTATGGATGATTCTTTCCCTCACACTCCACCCAGCGTAAAAATTAATGATGGGCTCATGGAAGATAACAGTCCAAATCTCTCCCATGAGGATGAGCCAGATCCCACGAGCATACCACCCCATTCTCTTGACGGCCGCGTGCATACGCTTGCTCGGGCAGTTCGTCGCGCGCGACTAGATAACGCCGAGCAGTCTGCGGCGTTGATTGATCTTCGACTTGCTGAAGTTACGCGTCTCGAGATCGTTCAAGAAGCGCTTGGGGATCTTTTTCAACAGATCCCAAAAGAGTGCGATATCTTTGATCTCGCGATCTCTCCGGGAGAACATCCGCGCCTCTTTATAGATTATCTCGGCTTTATCGAGATGCATCATGACAAACGAGTCTATTGCTTTCTACAAGACACCCGATACGGCCGGATCAAAATCTGTGAAAGCGATCGAGTGGATCCAATCGTCGCCGCCGTCACCGATTATGTCGCCCACCGACTTGTTGAGCGAGAAAAAGCTTTATCAATCGATTATGCCAGCGGCGGCTACGCGCTCTTAAAGGCTCGATCCTCACAGATCAAAGACAACAAAACTGAGGGTGCGGTTTGGAAGATTTATCTTCAGCTTTGTGAGCTTTTAAGCGCGAGCTGTTTTCTGCTTTTGCTTATCATCATTGGGCTATGGTTTTATCGAGCCTCTGGCGCGAACTGACGCTTCAGACTGACTTAGATATCAAAATTAGCCAGTTCCGTAATCTCACCTTTATTATTAAGTCCTCTTCTTATCACATTGATTTTTAATTCTTTATCAACCTGGCTAAAGCGATAGATGTGGTAAGAAGCCGACGGTCGATGCCCTTCCTGTCGAGCTGAAGCGGATGCAACGCCCACTACCGGAACAGCCTTGCTCGGCCCACGAATATAGGCGACGCTGGGCCTATGATTATGCCCGTGTAAAATTAACTCTGCGCCCTGGCGCTCAATCACCTCCTCAAAGGCGACCGCATCTTCTAAACCGCGCAGCAGACTAGCGCCTCCGACATTGGGCGGGTGATGCAGAAAAACCACCCGAATTAGCCCTTCTTGTTTCATTCGCGCCAATTGTTCTGACAGGCGCTCGAGCTGTTGCGGTCCGAGACGGCCAGACGCGACGAATGGCGCTGTAGGAACGCCTGAGTTTAAACCAATCAACGCAAGCTTATCCCTGCGACGCAGATATGGAAATCCAGGCACAGTTTCATCAGTCGTCGTCCATGGGGCAA
>DHWC01000098.1 GCA_002412985.1 Methylocystaceae bacterium UBA5192
CTCAGCAAATTCTCGATCTTTGATCGATTTTGCATTGATAAAAACATTCAAAGCGCAGCTTCGCAGACCAGCGTTTGCAGCGAGCACAGCGACGCCTGCGTCGCTAATAACATTGAGATTGCCCTTTTCAGCAGCCTCTTTCGATAGCTCAATAACTTCGAAGCAAACCTTACATGTTTGCAGGGGCGCAAGTGTCGCCTCTTTCAGAGCAAGCTGTATCGATTGAAGGCGCGTGGCTTTTTCTTCATCAGTACCGCGCGGCAGGCCATAGGCGCTCATAAGCGTATTGAACGCCACAACATCTTCATCAATGCCTTTAGTTAACGCAACGCGCAGACTCTCTGCTCTTTGCAGCGTTTTTTTCAAATCATCTGCTACAGACTCATAATTTTTTTTACCAATGGTCAGGTTACAGACCATCGAGACAAGAGCTGCGCCCATCGCGCCGGATAGGGCTGCTGCGCCACCACCGCCCGGGGTAGGCGCATCGCTTGCGAGTTCATCAAGAAACTTGCCAATCGTGTCAGTTTTTGCGCTCATTTCAGGCCAGCTCTTTCGCTTGCGCATAAATATTTTCGCAATCGAAAATCTTATCCGCGCTCTCAAATAATTTACCAATACATTCACGATGCAATTTCAGCTTAAGACCGCCAAGCCCCAAAGCGCCAATCACTATCTTTCCATGGCGATCTTTTGCCTTATCGACCGCCTCAACACCGCCAATTCCAAGCGGAGGCTGAGCGTTGCAGTCTGCTAGCAGCTCAACGGTTGGATCATTCTGCCAATCTTTCTCATCAAGCAGCGGAACGCCTATCGCTCCTGCGGCAAAAACAATCTGCGCGCCCTTAATCGCTTTGGCGCGCGCAGCATTATCTACCGCCTCGATCGGCGTAGGGGTAAAGCCGAACCGCTCTTGAATTGCTTTGGACGCCGCATCAGCCCGTGACTTTTGACGAGATGTGATCGCGACTTCCGCGCCTTCAATGTTTAACATTGCGGCTGCGCGCATGCCTACCGGTCCTGTTCCAGCAAGCACAACTGCTTTTTTTCCGGCAAGCGGACGCGCCTTTGCCAACAAGGCGACACCAGCCGCAGCCGTTGTATTAGAGCCATTGGAGTCAAGCATGGCTGAAACGCGGAAGTTTGAGAAAAAGCGTTTCTTTACGGCCTTAAACACCGCTTCTCCTGCGGTCATATCGCCCCCGCCAACAAAGATTGCGGTAAATTGTTTTTCTTTCGGTCCGCGAGTGTAAATACACCCATCAACGAGCGCGCCAACATTAGCCGTAGTTACGCCGCCATACCCAATGATATGATCAGCGCCGCCATCGTAACCAACAACCGTATCGAAAACGCTTGCAACTGGGTCTGTATCGAATAAGAACAACAGCTTTTTTGTCATGGACATCTCATTTTAAAACATGACCCATTTAGAGCCGAGAACGCACTGACGATGTTGAGACATCAACGCTCGTCAAATCTTGCATCACGCGCATCAGCAGCGCGAAAAGTCGTCTTGAAAAAGATCAAGACAAATATTTAAGCGGTGACAATATTTCGTGGGGCGCCTGCAACAAAGGCGTCGATGTTATCGATCAGCTGATCCGCCAACACTTGCATCGCCTCCTTTGAAGCCCAAGCCACGTGCGGAGTAATGATCAAATTCGGGATCGTGGGATCAAGTAAAATGTTCCCATTCTTTGGTGGCTCAGCTGTAAGCACGTCAAACCCGGCCCCTGCGATAACCCCTTTGCGTAAAGCATCGGCTAACGCCGCTTCATCAACTATGCCGCCACGCGCTGTGTTGATGATACACGCCGATTTTTTCATCGCCGCCAATTCTTTTACGCTGATCATATTCTTTGTATGTGGCGTCAAAGGTAAATTCAGCGTCACAACATCAGATTCGCGAAGTATCGTTGCGAGATCAACTATGTTTGAACCGGGCGCAACGTCGTTTATTAAGACTTTCATCCCGAGCGCCAGGGCTCTTCTTTCTATCTCTTTTCCTAGCGCGCCATAACCAATAATGCCCAGCGTTGAGCCGGCAATGTCATATATTGGATAATCAAAGTAGCAAAACTGATTAGCATATCCCCAGCGACCATGCTGAACCGAATTATGATAATTAACTAGATTCCGACGCAAGGCGAAAAGCAAAGCGAACACATGCTCAGGCAGTGTATTAAAAGCGTAATTCCGAATATTTGATACAATGATGCCATTGGCGGAGGTATAGGCTTTATCGATGACATCAGTACCAGTCGCCGCAACGGCAATTAGTTTCAAGTCAGGTAATTGTTTGAGCGTCGCTTCGCGTAGGGGTACTTTATTCGTAATACAAATATCCGCACCCCTTAAACGCTCCACCACCTCATCTTGAGAAGTTTGAGCGTATTCCTTGTAGTCATGCGGGAAATTAGGTGTTCGCACATTGGCGTCGAGCGTTTCACGATCTAGAAAAACAATTTTATGCGACATAACTTCCCCCAACGGCGCCCAAAATTAAGTCCCTCCCCCCACTATGAGGGGAGGGCTTTTTTTATGCTTACATCTTGAGAAGCGGATTGGCGCGATAAACCGCTTGCGCAGCCGCTACGCCTGATCCTGGCTGGATTTTTATGCCATTATCAAGCATCGCCATTTCTGCGCCAGCAATCGCTCCAAGCAGCATTAACTCATTCAGATCGCCCAAATGCCCAATACGGAAAACCTTTCCAGCAACCTGAGAGAGACCCGCGCCAAGAGCGAGATTATAACGCTTATAGGCGGTTTCAATAACCTTAGCTGCGTCGAAACCCTCTGGCACAACAATCGCTGTAACCGTATCTGAATTCCATTTAGGTTCTTTAGCGCATGTCTTAAGACCCCAGGCCGCAACAGCAGCGCGCGTGCCTTCAGCAAGATGATGATGCCGCTTGTAAACCTGATCCAATCCCTCTTCAAAAAGAATCGACAGCGACTCTTTAAGTCCATAGAGCAATGGAACGGATGGCGTATATGGGAAGTAGCCATTGGCGTTTTGCGCGATCATATCTTGGAATTCAAAATAAGCGCGACGCCCTTTATTTGTCTTGCCTTTTTCGATCGCTTTCTGACTAGCGGCCATCAGTAACAGACCTGCAGGCAGCATAAATCCTTTTTGGGAGCCAGAGACAATAACGTCAACGCCCCATTCATCCATTTTGAACTCAAGAGAAGCGACAGAGGATACGCCGTCAACAAACAGCAAAGCTGGATGCTTGGCATTGTCAATCGCCTTGCGGACTGCGGCAATATCTGAGGTCACGCCAGTCGCGGTCTCATTATGAGTCGCAAGCACGGCTTTGATTTCATGATTTTTATCAGCCTTGAGCGTCTCTTCAATTAGCTCAGGATCATTGCCCGTGCCCCACTCGCGCTCTTGCACGACAACTTCAAGGCCCTGGCGCTTACATAAATCAATCCAGAGATGCGAAAACTGGCCAAAGCGCTGGGCGAGAACCTTATCGCCTGGCGAAAGCGTATTGGTGATTGCAGCTTCCCAGCCGCCCGTGCCTGATGCTGGAAAAATAAAGGCATGGCCTTTTTCTGTGCCAAATACTTTTTTAAGCCCAGGAAAAAGGGGCTTTACTAAATCAGGGAAAGTTGGCGAGCGATGATCTTCTGAAGCGACGGCCATGGCGCGTACGACACGATCGGGCAAATTGGTTGGACCCGGCACGAAAAGAAAGTTTTTACCGGGAACTCTAGAATTCAACATGTTTGGCTCCTTTTGAGCTTTAGGCTTCCTCAATAATAGACTAGCGATACTCAAATTTTGAACATCGCTAGTTTTCTTCTTCGAAGTTCAGATTAAAACAGACCGGAAATCCGGCCGTCGCCGCCAACTTCAATATTATTTGCAGCAGGCGTTTTAGGCAGACCAGGCATCGTCATGATGTCGCCACACACCACGACAACGAATTCAGCACCAGCAGAAAGACGCAATTCGCGGATGGGAATTGTAAAACCTGACGGCGCGCCTTTAGCGTTTTGGTCGGTTGAGAAACTATATTGCGTCTTTGCAATACAAACCGGAAGATGACCAAAACCTTCCTTTTCTAATTCAGCAAATCTAGCCTTTACGCTAGAGTCATAGGCTATATCGTTGGCGCCATATAACTCTTTTGCGATCGTTCGGACTTTCTCAGCCAAAGGCAATTCATCCGCGTAAAGCGGCTTGAAATTAGAAGGCTGCGCGTCGATTGTCGAAACGACAGCGCGCGCCAAATCAGCGGCACCCTCTCCGCCCGAGCCCCAGTTATCAGCAACAACGCAATCAACGCCCTCTGATTTACAGAGTCGCTCAAGCGTAGCCATCTCAGCAGATGTGTCAGAGGAAAATTTATTCACTGTAACAAGAACAGGGACGCCAAATTTACGTACATTAGCGATATGACGCTTGAGGTTTGCAAAACCTGACTCAACTGCGGCGACATTCTCGCCTTTAAGATCATCCTTCGCCACGCCGCCATGCATTTTTAGCGCGCGGATAGTCGCGACAATCACCGTTATGTCCGGCTTTAGTCCCGCCTTACGACACTTAATGTCAAAGAATTTTTCTGCGCCAAGATCTGCGCCAAATCCCGCCTCGGTCACAACGTAATCGGCAAGTTTAAGTCCAGATTTCGTTGCGATGACAGAATTACATCCATGCGCAATATTAGCGAACGGGCCGCCGTGAATAATGGCTGGGTTATTTTCTAATGTCTGCACAAGATTAGGCGCGATTGCGTCTTTCAAAAGCGCCGCCATCGAACCTGCGGCTTTAAGCTCAGAAGCGCGAATATTTTTCTTCTCGCGCGTTTGCCCGACAACGATATTGCCAAGTCTCTTTTGCAAATCAGAGAAGTTAGAGGCGAGGCAAAATATAGCCATTACTTCTGAAGCAACCGTAATATCAAAACCGTCTTCGCGTGAAAACCCGTTTGAAACGCCCCCTAAAGACGATACGATCGAGCGCAAAGCTCTGTCATTCATATCAACAACACGTCGCCAACTAATGCGCCGCGTGTCGAGACCCAAACTATTGCCCCAATACACGTGGTTATCGATCAACGCCGCAAGGAGATTATTCGCCGCACCAATAGCGTGGAAATCGCCTGTAAAGTGAAGATTGATATCCTCCATTGGAACAACCTGGGCATATCCGCCGCCGGCCGCGCCGCCTTTCACGCCAAAACAGGGACCAAGACTAGGCTCCCTTAAGCAGCAGAGCGCTTTCTTACCAATATGATTAAGCCCATCGGTTAATCCGACAGTCGTTGTCGTCTTACCCTCTCCCGCTGGGGTTGGCGTAATCGCCGTGACTAGAATTAATTTGCCCTCAGGCTTGCTTTCCAGTGAAGCAATATAGTCGAGGGAGATCTTTCCCTTATAGTGCCCATAAGGCTGCACAAACTCTGCGGGAATACCAAGCTTCTCACGCGCAACATCAACGATCGGACGCATTTTCGCATTTTGCGAGATCTCGATGTCTGACTTTGGCGCAAGGTGCTGGTTATCTTTACCGCTCATAATTATTTGCTCCCCTCAACGCGCAGCACGGGCGCGCTTGAATATTTTTTTATTTAAAGCCCAGACGCAGTTCTCCGCGCCTCGTCGTGTTAGCCGAGAACCTCAGACCAATGCCGCTAAGCATTGCTTTTTTCCCTGACCGTAGTGAGATCTCATTATGGCTTCAAGGACGCCAGTTGCCGCAGCTCGACCGTACCGGCACGCCCTCCATGAGTTGAACTTAAATCTCGAGGAATTCGTATGACGGGAATCAATTTTCCTCGTCAAGCGGCAAGGGGCAAAGTGACATTGGCCCAACAGACCCGCGCCCAACATGCTGCCGAAAGGTCATCAGCGTCCCCAACAGCCAAGCACATTCGTTTAGCGGGCAAGCCTTAGAATTTTAGCAACCCGAAAGGATGGTCATTACTCATTTTAGATTAACATTATTATTATTTTAAATTACAATGATTTAGAGAGTTTTTATAAAAATAATTGAGCTGATTAGGTAGGCTATAGATGAGAATAAAAGTGATGAATTTCAGAAAAAGCGCCTGTCCAATCCTACCCGTGCACCTAGGGTCCGGGCAGGAAGATTAAGGATTTGATGCGTAAAAAAAAATTTGTCGCAGCCTGCCGTCGCACGCATCTGCCAATAGATCGATTGGCCGGACAAATAGAGCCCGATCCAGATCATTGAGCAACAAATTTCAAACACAGGCCATTGATGCAATAGCGTAACCCTGTCGGCGGCGGGCCATCGGGAAATACATGCCCCAGATGAGAGCCGCACTGCCCACAATGCACCTCTGTACGAACCATTCCATACCGACGATCCTCCTTAACGCCTAAGGAGCCCGGTTCCGGAGAAAAAAAACTCGGCCAACCGGTGCCGCTCTCAAACTTGTCTTCAGAACGGAAAAGCAGCTGGTCGCATCCTACGCAAAGAAATGCCCCAGGGCGCTTCTCATGATTTAACGCACAACTGCCAGCGGGCTCTGTTCCATGCCCCCTCATTATTGCATATTGTTCGGGGGTGAGCAGCCTGCGCCAGACTTCCTCGCTATGCGAAACTGGAAATTGCTCATCGTCCATAAAACACCCCAGCAATGGACACAAAATAAATTGAACTTATCTAATAATTAGAGGGCTCTAGAAATTTAGCCAGTCTTCTGCAAAACCTGAGTCTATAAATTAACGGTGACAGCATAGTGGTTCAATTACCGTCGCCCTTCGAAGATTGACGAATGACAATTAAAAAATTTGATGTCGTAATTATCGGATCTGGACTTGGAGGGCTCACTGCAGGCGCCCTTCTTGCGAGGAGCGGATATAGCGTCTGCTTATTGGAGCGTAACTTTAGTCTTGGCGGCGCCGCCTCAGTCTACAAAGTTGGCGACCTCCCAATCGAAGCCTCACTCCACCAAACATCCGATCCCCGGAATCCACGTGATGTAAAACATGAGTTGCTGAGTCGTATTGGCATTTTAGACGAAATAGAATGGCAGACGACCGGCCCGCTTTATAATGTACGTGGCGGGCCGTTGGGCGAGCCGTTTGAATTGCCAAGCGGGTTTGCAGCTGCGCATGACGCCCTTGCGAACCGCTTCCCAGACAAAAGCTCAGCAATAAAAAATTTTCTAGGTCAAGTCGAACAAATTCACGACTCTTTGTGGAACATAAAACAAGCTCGCGAGAATAACTCTTTTGCGAAACTCGCGCGCGGGCTGTGGGAGGTCGCGCCAGCCGCTCAGGATTGGCAAAAATCCTTAGATGATATTTTTACGCGTGAATTTGCCGGCGCAGAAGGCTTGAAATGCGCTCTAGGAGCCAATCTTGCCTATTACGGAGACAATCCAAAAAATCTCTGGTGGGTTTTTTATGCTCTTGCACAAGGAGGATATATTGCTTCCGGCGGGGCCTATATTAAAGGCGGCTCGCGACAGCTCAGTCTAAAGCTCGCTAAGGCGATTACGAAAACAGGCGGCGTTGTAAAGATGGGCCGGCTTGTCACGAATATTGAGATTAACGACGAAGGCGCGGTCACCGCCATTCGGCATTCTGCGCGACGAACCGGCGATGACGAAGAACGCCTTTGCGCAAGAGTCGTGATGGCTAATTGCGCGCCAAGCCTAGCGGCCTCGATGATGGAGGAACCGGCACGGAGTAAGATGGAGAGGGAATTTGGCGCGAGACCCCTCTCGACCTCGCTCTTCTCCGCTAATTTTGGATTATCCACTCATCCCTCAAATGTTGGGATAAAAAATTTTTCATCAATAATTTTACCCAAGGACATGCAACGCTTTGATCAGTATGGCGATGGCAAGCGGGCGATGAGCGCCATGCCTAAAAATTCATTACCCATACACTCTATTATCAATTTCACTGCGGTAGACTCGGGTCTTTGGGAAAATCCGCCTATTCTCATCAGCGTGCTGGGTCTTGATTGCCTTGATAATTGGAAAGATTTACCCAAAGAAGCCGCCGTCGATAGACGTGAACAATGGCTTGAGGCAATTCAACTATCCCTTGATCGCATGTACCCTGGCTTCTCAAAGCTAGTAAGTTCGAGAATGTTACTAAACGCGTTTTCTATGTCCAGCTATCTCAATACGCCCGAGGGCGCTGTTTATGGTTTTGCCGCCCTCCCTCCTGAGGATCCTATTCTTGCTGGTTTTCCTCGGACGCCAATGACGCCAATAAAAGGCCTCTATCTTGCTTCAGCATTTGGTGGTGAGCACGGCTTTAATGGCGCGATGCTTTCTGGGGCTGAAGCAGCGCGACTTGCTGAAGAAGCTTTAGCTAAAGCATGATGAAAATATAATTCGCTTAAAAAGATATAGTTGAGATTTGACAAAATCTCTGATCAGCCATCTCAATGGACGCCAATTTTAGAAAATACATTAATAACTAACACGCCTGAAACAATTAAAAAAATACCTATGATTGCCGCTTTATCCAGAGCCTGTCCTAGATAAAGCCAAGAGATCAGACTAATTAGAGCCGTACCAGCGCCAGACCATATTGCGTAACCAACAGCTGTAGGGATCGTTTTTAGGGTCAAAGATAATAAATAAAATGAAGCTGTATACGCCAACCCAACAATAATCGAAGGCCATAGCCGACTAAATCCATCCGACTCCTTCAATGCCGTAGTGCCAAGAACCTCACAGATTATAGCGATCAGCAAGTAAGCATAGGATTTCATATTATCGATGGCTTTCTGGTTAAATTAAGAAATCATCTAACAGTTGGTTATAGCCAGCTTTCACTGACCTCAACGGCGAGCGCCTTACTCAAGAATAGTGAGTATATTTTATTTGGAATAAAAACAAACTACATCGGATTGAGTAAAATTGTAATTGCCGCTATTTTAGCCTTAGAAAAAAACGCCCCATTTAGCCTCATATTTATCATAACCTGATGCAAAAGCGCACTGCTAAATCATAAAATCACGGAGCTATAAAATCATGAAAAAATCAATGATATCCAAATACTTTACAGCGCTATTCTTGCTTAACGCTTCTTTCGTATCCGCCCAAGAGCATCCAATTCCCCCAGCCAATCCCGATTGCGCAGCACAAGCAATCAATAACAAAGTCGAACCCGCCAGCATAAGTTCTTTCATGAAAAAATGCGAAAATGAAACGGCTCAACGCAATTGCGAAGCTGCTGCTGCAGATAAAAAAATAACCGGAAAAGCTAAAATCGGCTTTGTTAAGAATTGCGTAAAAGACGCTGCTCAATTTCAGTAAAACCAAGCTACATCTTATTTGAAAAAATCTAATGGCCAAGACTATCGACTATTTTTAGATAGTCCTTGTAATAATCCGCAAGCTTTGAATTAGCGCCAGGCGACAAAGAAATCCGTAACGGGCAAAACGATAGCAGCCTCGCAAAAGCCCGAGGCCAAATTAACCGGTATAAATTACGAAATCTACCGTGTTGAGTTAAAATCCAATACCTTGATCGAAGACTAATGTATCGCAAGCTCTAGATGAGAAAGCGCTTCGCGTACATGGGCCAATGCTCTTGCAGTGTGCGATTTACGGCCCTCGATAATCGCCTCCTTTAAATGGATGATAGCCTCTTTGGTATGTGGATTATCATCATTATCTCTATTCGCTTGCTTGATGTCTGCAAGCGCTGCGCGCGAATGAACGACCAAGCCATTCTCGTGTCCCGCTTCGCCGGCCTCAACAGCCGATTTCGCATGATCAATTGCCCGCTCTGTATGGAATATAGCATCGCGTCCATGAGCGCCTACCAGAGCATCAATAGCGTTCATTAACGGCTCTTCTGAACGGACGATTTGTGTTTGCGCCAAAAGAGCGCCCACAATCAGGATCAAAAAATGGTATTTATTTTGAGACATAGAAAAGCTCCAACTTTATATGCATATTTAATATCTGAACACGCGCAAGTTATCTAGCTAGTTTAGATCCCCCTCATCAACAGATGAGACGGGTTTAGGACCTTATTCATACAGCAAGATAGGCTAAAAAACTTTTAGTAATTACCGCACTCCCTCTCGCTCATA
>DHWC01000012.1:0-1276 GCA_002412985.1 Methylocystaceae bacterium UBA5192
TGCCCGGGCTAAGTTGGAAGGAGGTTTATTGAGAATAGAAATAGATAAGATTCGTTCAAATTGGCGCGCGTCTTTAGCCAAATAACGCAAGATTTTCGCCAGGCTTTAATCCCGATAAAAACTTACGCCGCAGCTCCGCAGCATTTTTTATATTTTTTTCCAGACCCACAACTGCAAGGATCATTTCGACCCGGCTGCGGTCCCTTCACAACCGGCGCAGTTTTTCGGTTGGCCTCTTCAACAAAAAACCAACATTTCTCAACGTCATCAAACCGAAACAAAGAGCGCTCGCGATGCGCCATGCGTTGCCCGTCATTTATAAAATGCGCAATAAAGTCGACATAGCCTATTTGATCGCCAACTTGTCCTTGTTCTGTCTCAATAATCTCTAAGCCTAACCACTGCGATTGCTTCGCCCAGTGGGTTATAGCCTTTCGATCAAAATCATGCCGCGCCTCTGGCGCCAGAGTTTGATAGAGATGATCAATATCTCCGACTGTAAAAGCGCTATAGCGCGAGCGCATTAGGGCTTCCGCAGTCGGCGCTGATTTATGATCCAGGATATGAGGCTGACAACAGGCCGTATAAGCGCGCGTATCTTTTGTCATCACGCGACAAGGACAAATATCTTCAGCCATCTTTACGCGCGCTCAACTAAGAGAAAAATTAAAATTTGACCAAAAGGCTTTAAATCAATCTGGCTTATTTAACAGGGGGCAATTTTTTAACGGCCTCTAGCGCAATCGGATCCAGACCTGCGCCGCCATGCGCAACATGTTCAATAATTAGCGCCCGCATGCGCGGATCCCAAAACTTCATCAAATGCTCAGCCATCCCCGCCGCTGACTGCGAAGCCTTTTGCGCACCAAAGAAAGCGCCAATTTGATTGGCCATTTTAACGAGCTTCTCAACACTATTATGCGACATGGGTAGAAACCTGTTCGATGATCCGTTCGGGATGAGTAAATATTTCAAATTCACGCCCCCGCATAACGGCGACGAGCGTGATACCGCAATGTTCCGCTATGCGAACCGCCAAAGCGGTCGGCGCAGAAACGGCCGCCAAAATCGGCGCGCCAATTCGGGCTGCTTTTTGCACAAGTTCAACAGAAACGCGACTCGTCATTAACACGACGCCCTGGGAGGCGCTGATCCCTTGACGCGCCAAAGCGCCAGCAAGCTTATCAAGCGCATTGTGTCGGCCAACATCTTCCCGCACGGCCATCATCCCTGACTTTGGCCGCCAAAAACCTGCTGCATGGACAGCCCGCGTTTG
>DHWC01000012.1:1663-3749 GCA_002412985.1 Methylocystaceae bacterium UBA5192
GAATTATCGATCTTTGACGGCTGCCGCATCGCCGCTTCCAGACTTTCGATTCCACATAGGCCGCAGCCAGTCGGTCCAGCCATTGAGCGACGACGTTGCGCATAGGCTTCTTGGCGCGCATGCGGCAACCAAGCGCGTAATTCAACGCCGGCCTCGGTGATAATCACCTCAATCTCACCCGCTTCTTGCGCTGTATCAATCAATCCTTCTGTCAGCGCGAACCCAATAGCAAAGTCCTCAAGATCAGCCGGACTTGCCATCATAACCGCATGCGTTGACCCTCCGAAGGTGAAAGCGACAGGCGTTTCTTCGGGGATCACGCGTGAAGAACGCGCCGTCATCTCATGACGGCGCGCTAAACACTCTACTCGTAATGTTGGAGACGGCGCTTCTGTCATTCCGCCGCGTCGACGGCGCCTGCAATGCGGCGCGAGGCTTCTGACAATTCGCGATAACGCTCTTGCCACTCCGTCGGACCATTGCTGGTGGAAATTTGCACCGCCGTCACCTTATACTCAGGACAATTCGTCGCCCAATCAGAATTATCTGTGGTGACAACATTAGCCTGCGTCATTGGGTGATGGAAAGTTGTATAGACAACGCCCGGCGCAACGCGATCCGTGACTTTCGCCCGAAGCGTCGTTTCTCCTGCGCGACTCTGAACTTTCAACCAGTCTCCGTCGCGCACGCCACGCTCTTCTGCGTCGTGTGGATGGATTTCGAGCACATCTTCTTCGTGCCAGCGGCTATTTTCAGTGCGGCGTGTCTGCGCGCCAACATTATACTGCGACAAGATACGGCCCGTTGTCAGCAAGAGCGGGAAACGCGGCCCTACCTTCTCATCCGTCGGCACATATTCCGTAATAACGAATTTGCCTTTGCCTCTGGCAAAACCTTCAACATGCATAATTGGCATGCCGTTAGGCGCTTCATCATTGCATGGCCATTGGACGGATCCATCGCGATCAAGCTTCTCAAAAGAAACGCCGCGGAAGGAAGGCGTCAGACGCGCAATCTCATCCATGATTTCGGATGGATTAGTGTAAGTCCACTTCATCCCCAGCCGATTGGCGAGCAATTGTGTAATTTCCCAATCGCCATAACCATTTTTAGGACTCATCACCTTACGAATACGCTGGATTCGACGCTCAGCATTAGTGAAGGTTCCATCTTTCTCAAGGAAAGTGGCGCCTGGTAAAAAGACATGCGCATAATTAGCCGTCTCAACCAGGAAGAGGTCCTGAACAATCACGCACTCCATATTCGCCAATGCAGCGGAAACATGACGCGTGTCAGGATCAGACTGAAGAATGTCTTCCCCTTGTACGTAAAGCCCCTTGAAAAGACCCTCGATCGCGGAGTCAAACATGTTGGGAATACGCAAGCCCGGTTCATGATCGAGCTTAACGCCCCAATCTTCTTCAAACACCGCGCGCGCTTTGTCGCCCGATATATGCTGATAGCCTGGCAATTCATGCGGGAAAGATCCCATATCGCATGATCCCTGCACGTTATTTTGACCACGCAATGGATTAACGCCAACGCCGCGACGGCCTAAATTACCGGTCGCCATTGCGAGATTGGCGATGCCCATAACAGCGGTTGAGCCCTGCGCATGTTCCGTAACGCCAAGACCGTAATAAATCGCGGCATTACCACCCGTTGCATATAAGCGCGCAGCGCCCCGAACGTCAGCTGCAGAAACGCCAAGCGTTGCAGCGAGGGCCTCTGGACTATTTTCCGGCCGAGACACAAAGCTCGCCCAATCCTGATATTCTTCCCAATCGCACCGTGACCGGATGAAGGTCTCATTCGCGAGACCCTCCGTCACGATCACATGGGCCAAAGCGGTAACCATGGCGACATTGGTGCCAGGCTGCAGCGGCAGATGATAATCTGACTGAATGTGCGGCGAGCGCACAAGGTCAATGCGACGCGGATCAATCACGATCAACTTAGCGCCTTCACGCAAACGCTTCTTCATCCGCGATCCAAACACTGGATGCGCGTCAGTAGGATTAGCGCCAATAACAAGAATGACGTCAGCGTCGTCGACGGAGTCAAAATCTTGTGTGCCTGCCGAGGT
>DHWC01000132.1 GCA_002412985.1 Methylocystaceae bacterium UBA5192
ACACGCAAGCGGCAATTCTCTATCTCGAGGAGGATCAATGATTCTTAGAAGGTAGCTATGCTGTGGAGCATCTCGAAAATTAGTCGCCGCCTGACGACCAACGCCAAGAAAAACGCGTTGCGGCGCAACACCAAGCGCAGTAATCGCCGCAGCCATATCTTGAACCTCAATCCAGCGATCGCCAGGAATAGGGCGCCATGGCCGGCGCGTAAAAGTAAGAAACGGAAGCCCAAGAAAATCACAGGCTTTTTGCGCGTTTAAAGAGATCGTCGCCGCGAAGGGATGCGTTGCATCAATAACATGCGATATTTTTGACTCTGTTAAATAACGAATAAGACCCTCTACGCCCCCAAATCCGCCAATACGTAGCGGCAAATCATGAGATAGCGGGGCATTTGTCCGGCCGGCAAGCGAAACGAGTCCCTCCAGGTCAGGTTCTCGCGCAATCCGTTCCGCAAGCATGCGCGCTTCATACGTACCGCCAAGCAATAACACGCGCGCCCTGCAGGGAGAGCCTCTCTGCGAAGACACTGGTTTGTTAATTATAACTGACAATGATGTTCACCACGAACGCTCACTCAGCTGCTAGCTTAACCGAAGCTGGCTGACGAAACTCGCCTAACAGTCTCTCGCGCTCTAGATCTGCAGCCGCTATATGCCTTGCTTTTATATGCCCAAATCCACGAATTTTTTCTGGCAGACGCGCCAAAGCAACGGCGGTTGCATAATTATCACAGGTTAGATTATCAAAAAATTCTGCTAATAAATTTTCATACTCAGTAAGCAGGCGTCGCTCGACAACGCGATCGTGATCAAATCTGAAGATATCTAGCCAGCTATTTCTAACGCCCTTAAACTTGGCTAGAAGTCGCAAAACCTTAAACATCCATGGCCCAAAAGTAATTTTACGCGATCCGCCAAAATCGGTTTTCCGCTGTAGCGATGGCAGATTGGGCGCTAGGTGCAATTCCAGCCTTAGATCGCCCTCAAATGTTTCATCTAACTGCCTCTGAAAGGCTCCGTCAGTATAAAGCCGGGCGACTTCATAATAATCTTTAGCGGCCATTAATTTGAAAAGATATCTCGCCACAGCCTCTGTTAAATCTTGCATCCCCGGGGCATGCGAGGCTTCTAATTTCATAATTTGATTGACGCGATCAAGATATCGCTGCGCGTACGCTTTATCTTGATAGTCAGTCAGAAAAGCAAAGCGCCGACTGATGATCTCTTCTAGATTACGAGACTTGCTTCTTCCTTCAGATGGCAGTTGAAGCGACTCAGCAACAACTTCTACGCTACGCAAGTTATGTGCAGCGCGCCGTCCCCACAGAAAAGCAGAAAGATTCATTGGGACAGATTCGCCATTTAATTCTATCGCACGCAATAAAGAAGCTTCTCCGAGGGGCAAATAACCCTTCTGCCAGGCATAACCAAGAATGAAGATGTTGGCTGCAATAGAGTCGCCTAATAAGGCCTGAGCCAAAGCTGTTACATCGATAAATGTTGACTCTGGTCCTGCTGCCTTTCGAATAGCTTGACGTATCGAATCCGCAGGCAGCATAAAATCAGGGTTACGTTCAATATCGCCCGGGAAAACCTCAGCGCTATTAACAATTACTGCAGTTTTTCCCAGCTCTACGGCTGAAAGAACTTGTTTGGCTCCAGCGACAACAAGATCGCACCCAAGCAGCAAATTCGCTTCGCCGGCCGCAATCCGAATCGCATGCACATCAGAAGGACGACGACCTATTTTCACATGACAATAAACAGCCCCGCCCTTTTGAGCCAGCCCGGCCATATCGATAACGCCAACGCCTTTTCCTTCAAGATGCGCCGCCATACCGAGTATTGCAGAAACAGTGACGACGCCTGTGCCGCCCAAGCCCGCCACCAGGATTCCATATGGCGTAGCGCCCATCTGAGCTATTTGCGGTTGTGGCAAAACTGGCTGATCTTTGGCGTCTTCTTTTGACGGCAAAGGAGCCTTTTTCATTCTCCCGCCATGCACTGTTACAAAACTTGGACAAAACCCTTCCAGACATGAAAAGTCTTTATTGCATGCCGACTGATCAATTCGACGTTTACGGCCAAATTCTGTTTCCAAAGGCTGGACGGCAACACAGTTTGACGCCGTACCGCAGTCGCCACACCCCTCGCATACAAGAGAGTTGATAATAACGCGCGTATCAGGATCTGGTAAAAGTCCGCGCTTGCGTAATCGTCGTTTTTCAGTTGAGCAGGTTTGATCATAGATCAAAACTGTTACGCCTTCAGTCTCGGCAAGATCCCGTTGAGCCTCATTGATAATATTACGATGATAAATTGTTAGGCCAGGCGGCCATACCGTCGTAGATGCGTATTTTCCCGGCTCATCTGTTACTAGAGCGATCTTCTTTACGCCCTCTGCAGCAACTTGATGAGCAATTGCCTCTACAGTCAATTCGCCTTCATGCTTTTGGCCGCCCGTCATCGCGACGACGCCATTAAACAATATTTTAAAAGTAATGTTCGTATTGGTTGCGATGGCAAAACGAATAGCGAGCGAACCTGAATGATTGTAGGTGCCATCGCCTAGATTTTGAAACATATGTTTGCGCTTTGAAAACGGGGCCTCGCCAATCCAATTGGCTCCCTCCCCGCCCATATGCGTATAACCCTCTGTCGATCGATCCATCCACTGCGCCATGTAATGGCAGCCAATGCCAGTGTAGGCGCGCGCGCCCTCTGGCACATGTGTTGACGTCGAGTGAGGACATCCTGCGCAAAAATGCGGCACACGGACTGAAACATCCGTCATAGTTTTACGACGATCTTGCAAACGCTCAAGGCGCCGAACGCGCGCTTCAAGATCATCAGAGCGGTGATATTTTAAAAGTCGACGACCAAGGGCGATGGCGATATCATTTGCGTCAAGAGCGCCTTTGACTGGAAATAGCCAGTCGCCATTTTCATCTTTTTTTCCTATGCATTGAGGCTGATGCGGCGAAGCATAAAGCTCCTCACGCAGCTGCACTTCAATGAGGGAACGTTTCTCTTCGACGACAATGATAAGTTCTAGACCTTGAGCAAATTCACGCAATCCTTGCGGCTCTAGGGGCCAAGGCGCTGCTATCTTGTATAGCCTTAAACCAAGATTATTTGCCTTAACTTCATCAATACCCAAATCATCCATCGCCTGGCGTACGTCCAGGTAAGATTTACCAACGGTAATTACGCCGATACGAGGCGTCTGACCTCCCGAGGTAATTATACGATTAAGCTTATTCGCTCGGATAAACGCCAGCATCGCATCGCGCTTGCTTTCTTGTAGACGTTCCTCCTGAGCCAAAACTGGATCGCGTGCGCGAATATTAAGGCCGCCTTCCGGCATAATAAAATCGCTGGGAATTACTGGCTTTACGCGATCGACGGATCCATCAATTGAGGCAGTTGACTCAACTGTATCTTTAAGCAGTTTAAGCCCCACCCAAACGCCCGCATAGCGCGACAGGGCAAAACCATAAACGCCGTAGTCAAGTATTTCCTGTACGCCGGCTGGTGAAAGGATCGGCATCATGACGTCGACAAAATGATAATCGGACTGATGCGCTGTTGTTGAGGATTCTGCTGTATGATCATCGCCCATTAACGCCAGAACACCGCCATTTTTTGACGTTCCAGCTAGATTAACGTGGCGCAGAGCATCACCGCTGCGATCTACGCCCGGCCCCTTGCCATACCAAATAGAAAATACGCCATCATAACTTCCTTCGCCGCGCATCTCCGCTTGCTGCGCACCCCAAATCGCGGTGACGGCGAGGTCCTCATTAAGGCCCGGCATGAAAGTTATATTATTTGCGTCAAATAATTCTTTGGCGCGATGCATTTGCGCATCAATGCCACCCAAAGGCGATCCACGATATCCAGTGATGAAGCCCGCAGTAGTCAAATTCGCCCGTCGATCGATCTCTTTCTGCATGAGCAAAAGACGCACGATCGCCTGCGTGCCGGTCATCAGCACGCGAGACTGGGCAAGATCAAAACGATCCGAAAGCGCCACCGCGCCGAAGGCGGAGCCGGTCTGCTGATCGCCGGCGATGGTTTCCGCCATCCAAACCTCTCCTGCGCGAACCGACGACGCATTTTAACAAACGCCGTGAACGCATTTTTACTAAGGGACGAGGACTCACGTCCTTAAGTGGAGGACGTCAAACTAATATGACGCCAGAGCGTCGCCTTGAATTCTCTTTACGCCGCCAAGCTATCCTAGAAGCAGTTTAAGCCAGCTCAGCAGTGATTGCTTAGTTTACGCCAGAGCCGTTCCTTGGATCAAGGACAGAAAGCCAGTCTTTCACAAGGTTTCAGATAGATGCATTGATCCGGCCCTGTTTTTGCCGACTTCCCGGCTTATTGTCAGCAATCATGACAAAATGGCTCCTCACCTTCATGCTTATGCTGGCTATCGGGCTGATGACCCCGAGCGCTGCGATGGCGCACCCCCATGTATGGGTTGCGGTGCGAAGCGAGGTAGTTTTTGGGGATGACGGTAAAATTATTGGAGTGCGTCACGCATGGGAATTTGACGAAATGTACTCAGCCTTTGCTACACAAGGTCTGGGCAAAAACGGCGCCCCGCCAACAAAAGAAGAACTCGCGCCACTGGCAAAGACGAACATAGAGTCTCTCGCGGAATTTGACTATTTCACTTTTGCTAAACAAAACAATGAGAAACCGGCATTCAAGCCAGCTCAGGACGTAACCCTAGAGGTAAATGAAAGAAAAAGCGTCGTGATGCGCTTCTTTCTACCTTTGCAGACGCCCGCCTCAGCGAAGAAGCCCTTTTCTTTTCAGGTCTATGATCCCACCTATTTCGTTTCTTTTGGCCTTGAAAAGAAGGAGCCTGTCACGATGAGCCGCGCTCCTGCCGGCTGCTCACTCAGCCTGGTAGAACCCAGCCCGCTGGTTGCCGCAGATAACCAAAAATTGTCAGAGGCCTTTTTCCAGAATATGTCTCCGGGCGCAGATTTTGGGATCAAGCTTGCAACTCGCGCAATTGTTGCCTGTCCGTGAGATGTAAACAAGTGGTATGGGCCCTGCTCCTGGGCTTTCTTTTCATGATGGCTCCCGCCTTTGCTCAACAGCATCCTTTCGCTGTCGGCGGGCAAGAGGCGCTGGGAAGCAATAACGGCCTGACGGGATTAATTCTGGCCTGGCAAAATAAATTTAATTCTGAACTTCAACATGCCACTCGAGCCTTGAAGAGCGATCCGAGCGCTCTGGCGACTTTGATGCTGTCGAGTTTCGCCTATGGGATCTTTCATGCTGCAGGTCCCGGGCACGGCAAAGCTGTTTTAACTTCTTACATGATTGCAAATGAGACGGCGCTTAAGCGCGGGCTGACCCTTGCGGGGCTAGCGGCCATGTTGCAAGGCGCCATTGCGATCGCCCTAGTTAGCATTGCAGCCGCTGTCTTCAACGCAACCGCTGGGCAAATGAAACAAGCGACAAACCTGATCGATATTGCAAGTTACAGCGCGATCATGCTGCTTGGCGCACGACTATGTTGGGTGAAGGGGCAAAATTTTATCAATCAAGTTCTTAGGGTATACAGAACTAACGCTAATTTCTCTTCGCACAATTTTTCCTGCGATGAACTAGAAGACGTCAAACATGAGCATGGGCCAAACTGCAATCATTACCATGCACCAAATGCAGAGACTTTAATTTCTTCAAGCTTTAGCTGGCGGGAAGCAATTACAACAATTATTGCTGCGGGCCTACGGCCCTGCTCAGGCGCTATTTTAATTCTAGTTTTTACTTTATCCCAAAACTTATTCTACGCAGGAATAGCGGCGACCTTCATGATGTCTTTAGGCACAGCAATCACTACTGGAGCGCTTGCAGCAATTGCCGTTTATGCAAAAAATACAGCGCTACGTTGGACTAAGAAGCCATCACAAAAATTACTACTGATTGGCGGCGCTGCAGAGCTTAGCGCTGCGGTGCTTGTTTTATCTCTTGGATTATTTTTACTTTGCAATCTGTCATTTGGTCATATTGGCGCATAGAAGAAATTAGAATCAATAGATCTTCCTAGTCGCGGCCCTATATACAGTTCTTTCAGCTATTCTCATCGCGAGAGACTGCTCACCTCGGGATAAGGAAAATGAACATATTCGCCGCTTCCTGTAATGATCCTTATGATGCCCGTCCTTGGCTCAAATCATACCCTACCGGCGTTCCAGCAGATATTCTGGAAACTGAATACTCTACACTCGTTGATATTTTTAACAAAAGCATTGTTGATTTTGCTGAATTGCCTGCTTTTGAAAGTCTAGGCGCTACGCAGTCATACGCAAATTTTGGACGCGCAGCTAAAAATATTGCCGCCTGGCTGCAACAACAAGGACTAAATAAAGGCGACAGGATTGGTATCATGTCGCCAAATGTCTTGGCCTATCCATCAATCCTATTTGGCGCGCTTATTTCTGGCGGCGTCGTTGTAAACATCAATCCACTTTACACGCCAGACGAACTTGTTCATCAGGCCAATGATGCTGAAATCAAGTATCTTTTTGTTTTTGAAAATTTTGCCCATACCGCACAAGCCGCCTGGGAACGCATGAACGTCAGCCGCGCAATCATTATTCGTGCAGGAGACTTGATGGGCGCAAGAGGCATCGCTGTGAACTTTATAAGCCGATTCATTAAACGAACGGCGCCGCGTTATCATTTGCAAGCTTCTCTCAGTTTAGCGCAGGTTATTCATCAAGGAATGCTTACGCCTCTTTCTCCCGTCAAGGTTGATCGTGATGACATTGCCTTTTTGCAATATACTGGCGGAACTACGGGCGTTGCTAAAGGCGCAGTGCTGCTACATCGCAATGTAGCTGCGAATGTAGCGCAATCATGGGCATGGCTCCGCTCACGACTTGAGCATAATGGGCCACATAAAATGATAACAGCCCTACCCTTATATCATATTTTTGGTCTGACGGCTTGCTGTTTGTTACTTGTGCATATTGGAGGCTGCTGCCTCTTAATCGCCAACCCGCGAGATCTAAAAAGTTTTTCAACTACGCTACGGAAAACAAGATTTACGCTCTTTTCTGGCGTGAATACGCTTTATGCCGCATTGGC
>DHWC01000031.1:0-19530 GCA_002412985.1 Methylocystaceae bacterium UBA5192
TTTCAGTCAATTTAGATAGATTATCATAAATGTTTTCAACTTTAACGCCTTCTGGCATTAAGCTTAAGTCTGATAGATCATGCCGTAGCAACCCATCGACAAGAACTAGCCTAAAACTATCATGCTCTCTGTCTAATACAATATGATCAATTCTTTCATCTGCAGGCTCAAATGTTGTTGAACAAGCAGTTCGAAAATCTGTATAGCGCCATGACTCTAACCGATGATTTGGGAGCCCAAGATTTTTATATCGCGTCCATGCTTCCTGGCGTTCGCGCGACATTTCTTTCGCAGAGGCTTGAACATAATTTAAAGAGAACGGCGTGTTGGTTTCTAACGAATCCGGGCTCATCTTCTAAGCAGCCTCATTGGAAATATAATCCTGGTATCCATGCTTTTCTAACTCAAGCGCTAATTCAGCTCCCCCAGATTTTTGTATGCGACCCTGAGCCATTACATGAACCGTATCTGGCTTTATATAATCAAGAAGTCTTTGATAATGAGTTATAATTAAAAATGCTCTGTCAGGACGGCGTAATGAATTTACTCCTTCGGAAACAGTCTTAAGCGCATCAATGTCTAATCCTGAGTCTGTTTCATCTAGAATTGATAATTTTGGCTGTAGCAGAGCCATTTGTAATATTTCCATACGTTTTTTTTCGCCACCCGAAAAACCTGAATTAAGTGGTCTTCTCAGCATTTCGTTATTTATTTTTAATTTTTCAGATTCTTCGCGTACCTGCTTCATGAATTCGGGCGTATTTATTTCATCTTCGCCCCTTGAGCGTCTTTGTGCATTCATAGCGGCTTTGAGAAATTGCATGCAGGCGACGCCCGGTATTTCTACGGGATATTGGAACGCTAGAAAGACGCCATTTGCAGCTCGCAAATGAGGCGGGAGATTTAATAAATTTACGCCATTCAGCAGTATTTCTCCCCGAGTGATCGAATAGCCTTCACGACCAGCAATCACGTATGACAGGGTCGATTTTCCTGTTCCGTTTGGCCCCATAATTGCAGCAACCTCTCCCGCTGCAACCTTAAGGTTTAACCCTTTTAGGATTTGGCGATCCCCTACTGAAACATGTAAATCATTTATTTCTAACATCTGATTATTTCCTGGAGAATATGTGGGTCAGCCGACGCTGCCTTCTAAAGAAATGGAAATAAGCTTTTGCGCTTCGACGGCGAATTCCATTGGAAGTTGTTGTAAAACTTCACGGACAAAACCATTAACGATCAACGCCGTTGCGTCTTCTGCTGAGAGGCCTCGTTGCATGGCATAAAACAACTGTTCATCAGATATTTTTGAGGTTGTGGCCTCATGTTCAAATTGAAGGTGATTATTTTTAGCTTCAATGTAGGGTATGGTGTGCGCGCCACAGCTATGTCCGATTAAAAGGCTGTCGCATTGCGTAAAATTACGAGAACCCACTGCTTTACGATGTGCAGATACAAGTCCTCTGTAAGTATTTTGTGATTTTCCGGCTGATATTCCTTTGGAAACAATCCTGCTTTTAGTATTCTTGCCGAGATGGATCATCTTAGTGCCGCTATCAACTTGCTGATGGCCATTTGAAACAGCAATTGAGTAGAATTCACCTTGAGAGTTATTGCCCCTCAGAATACATGACGGATATTTCCAAGTAATTGCGGAACCAGTTTCGACCTGGGTCCAAGAAATATGTGAATTATCCCCTCGGCAGTCGCCTCTTTTTGTTACAAAATTATAGATGCCACCTCTGCCATCGCTATCTCCTGGATACCAATTTTGAACTGTTGAATATTTAATTTGTGCGTTATCAAGAGCGACAAGTTCTACAACTGCAGCGTGTAATTGATTTTCATCTCTTTTTGGCGCCGTGCAGCCTTCTAAGTAACTTACATATGAATCGCTGTCAGCAATAATTAACGTTCGCTCGAACTGACCCGTATTTTGTTCATTTATTCTAAAATATGTCGATAACTCCATCGGGCATCGCACCCCTTTTGGGATATAGACAAAAGAACCATCAGAAAAAACAGCGGAATTTAGCGTAGCAAAATAATTATCTGTGACAGGAACAACAGATCCAAGATATTTTTGTACAAGCTCTGGATGCGTATGGACGGCTTCTGAGATTGGACAGAAGATTACCCCTGCTTTTGCCAACTCTTCTTTGAAAGTCGTTGCAACAGAAACGGAATCAAAAACAGCATCTACCGCGACCTTTCGCGTTTGCACGCCAGCTAAAATTTCCTGCTCTCGCAAGGGGATGCCAAGTTTTTCATAAGTGCGCAAAAGCTCAGGGTCGACTTCATCAATCGTTTTGGGTCCAGGAGTCGATTTTGGAGCTGAATAGTAATAGAGGTCTTGATAATCAATTTTAGGATAATGGACTCGAGCCCATTTTGGCTCCGCCATTGTTAGCCAGCGCTGGTAAGCAGCCAAACGCCATTGCGTTAGCCACTGCGGCTCATTCTTTTTTGCTGAAATAAAACGAACGATATCTTCACTCAGCCCCTTAGGGGCCTTTTCAGATTCGATATCGGTAGTAAAACCATACTTATACGCACTCGCATCAAGAGATGCGACTTGCGTAACGGTCTCTTGAAGAGCCGCCATTTTTCAATCTCCTCGTCACAACGGATTCAAGGTCCGTCGGCCGAAATGGTTCACGTCTTACGCTGGCCTATGAAGGAAGACCGCTTCGCCGTGAATGGATATCCCTTACTACATTTTTTAAAATGATTCCAAATTCTTCTACATCCTTTTTTGTACTAGACCATCCTAAACTAATACGCAGCGCTGATTTCTCTCGCATCCCCATCGCGTTGAGGACGTGGGATTCTTTCACCTTACCCGATGAGCACGCTGATCCACTCGAAACAGCGACCCCTGCAAGATCCAGTGCCATGAGGAGTGTTTGGCTATCAATCTCCGGGATTGCAAAGGCAACCGTATTGGGCGATCTGGGGCTTTTTTGACCAAAGACAACATGCGACGAGGCTACTGTAGTTAAATAGCTCTCAATTTCTTTTTGTAAGTGCTGCAAACGAGGTTTTTCTGTTGTTAAGTCTCTCAAAGCGCTCTTAAAGGCTGCCGCAAAACCAACGATTGCAGGAATGTTCTCTGTCCCGGCACGACGTCCAGCCTCTTGGCCTCCCCCTTTGATTAGGATGTCTTGGAGCGATAGGTCGTCTGACGCAAAGATTAAGGCTCCCGCACCAGCTGGCCCGCCCAATTTATGGGAAGAAAAAAATAGCGCATCTGCATTTGCTGTCTTGAGGGATAGATCCACCCGCCCGATTGCCTGGGTTGCGTCACAAATGAAAATGCCAGCTTCTTTTTTAATGAGATCGCCAGCCCGCTCGACAGGCTGTATGACGCCGGTTTCATTATTCACGGCTTGTAGGGCAAGGGCTAACTTTTGGCCCGAGTAGCGAGTAAGAGCTGCCTGTAAAGCGTCTAATGACAATTGTCCGTTTTTTTCTAAAGGAAGAATTTCAATGGCTTGCGGAGGAAATCGATGACCTTGAAAAACCGCAGCATGTTCGCCCCCGGCAATTAAAAGTCGATTAATCGGGCGTTTATCCTGCGCGCTCATGAGGGTTGGTGTGAGCGCAAGATTAGCTGCTTCCGTGGCGCTAGCTGTGAAAATCAAGTTTTTTGGCTTTGCCCCTAACCCTCGAGCGATGATTTCTCGCGCTTCTTCAAGCAAAGATTTGCCCCTACGCCCCTCGCTATGCACAGATGATGGGTTGAATGGGTCTCCCAGCGCAGCAAGCATCTCGGCCCTCGCTTCAGGTCTTAGCGGCGAGGACGCATTATGATCTAAATAAATGCGGGAAAAGGACTGCATGAGGCTGATCTCTTTTAATATCTTGAAAAAGATATGAGAACGAGAAAAATATTTATTTAATTAAGGCCGCCCATGCTAGAAGGCGGCCTAAATTGTCTTAATAAGGATTCACATGCCCGAAGTTATTTTTACCGGACCTGCTGGCCGGCTAGAAGGTCGTTTCCACCAGTCCACCACACGAGGGGCTCCTCTAGCCATCATTCTTCATCCGCACCCGCAGTTTGGCGGCACGATGAATAATCAGATTGTATACAATTTATACTATGCCTTTGCCGAACGCGGCTTCTCCGTTCTCAGATTTAACTTTAGGGGCGTAGGACGCAGTCAGGGCTCATTTGATCATGGGTCCGGCGAACTCTCAGACGCCGCTTCTGCATTGGATTGGGCCCAATCCATTAATCCTGAAGCCAGAGCTTGTTGGATTGCCGGAGTTTCCTTTGGTTCCTGGATAGGCATGCAACTTTTAATGCGGCGCCCTGAGATTGAGGGGTTTGTCTCAGTTGCGCCGCCGGCGAACAGATTTGATTTTTCCTTTTTGGCTCCCTGCCCATCGTCTGGCCTGTTTATCCATGGGGATCAGGACCGCGTAGCCCCCCTGAAGGAGGTTACCGCTCTAATTGAAAAGTTAAAGACTCAGAAGGGCATACTGATAGAGCATGCTGTTGTTGAGGGAGCTAATCATTTTTTTGAAAATAAAGTTGAACCGCTTATTGCTCATGTTGATGCTTATCTCGACCGGAGGTTAGGCAATCCTCCGCGAATAGCGATCCCTTCTCGGGGTGACTAAGGCGCGTTTGAACATACTTTATAAATGACGATGCGGTGCTTGCGCTATTATGCCCCCCGCAAGTGCTCTCTCTACGCCGGTTGTTGTCGGAAAAGTTAACGGCAACCCTTCAACCACTCGCGCGGCAAGATAAGCAAAAGCTTGCGCTTCCATGGAATCAGCAGACCAGCCAACTGCGTCAGCTGTTGTCACTTTACAGGGTAGATGCATCACAAGTTCCCTGACAAGAATGGGATTACGCGCACCGCCGCCGCAAACAATCAGTAACTGAGGCGGCGTGGGTAAATGAGGAAAAAGTCTTAGGACTGATGCAGCAGTAAATGCCGTGAGTGTCGCTGCAGCGTCCTCAGTCGATAATTTACTGACTGCATCGAGAGAAAACGCATTGCGATCCAAAGACTTTGGCGGTGGAACGTCAAAAAAAGGATGCGCCAATAATCTAAGGAGCGCCGCTTCATTCACTCTTCCTCTAGCGGCCATATGGCCATGACGATCAATAGGAGCGCCGGTACGCTGTAACATCAAGTCATCAATTAAGGCATTTCCGGGACCTGTGTCGCATGCAATAGGCGCTTGATCCTCTGCGACATAGGTGACATTTGCAACGCCACCTATATTTACAAAAGCAACCTCACCCTTAATGCCCGCCGCGGCAGTTAGCGCTCTGTGAAATACAGGTACGATCGGGGCGCCCTCCCCTCCTGCTGCGATATCGGCCGCCCGAAAATCATAAGCTATATCGATTCCAAGACGCGCGGCTAAAGACGGCCCATCACCAATCTGAATAGTTAGTTTTTGTTTCGGTTTATGTAAAACCGTCTGACCATGAAAGCCAATAACAGAGATACTCTCAGTTGAGAGATCGTATTGTTTGAGGAAACTCTCTACTGCTTCTGCATGCCGGTCTGTAACCATCTTTTCTGCAAAGGATAAAACGCCTGGACGCTGATTTCTATTCTCAAGCGTTGCAGCTTCGCCTAATGCGTTTCTCAGCAACATACGATCGGATTCGTTATAGGGGTAGTGACCCGTTGGCCCAAAAACAACTGTAGCCTGGCCATCCGTCTCCAACAGGGCGACATCTACGCCATCCATGGAGGTTCCAGACATTAAGCCAATTGCACGATGTAGGGTCACGAGACTTTCCTTAACTCAGCACTTTCAAATATAGCTTCATTTACGGATTTTGCGAACATAGCCTTCAGAAAACCAAGCGATTAAGATGAACAACATTAGGATACACATGGCGCCAAAGCCAATGGCGAGGGGAAAAACCTTAAGTCCGATCAGTTCCGAAGAATGAGTATCCTTGAGAGCTATCCAATCCAAACCTTGATAGGTCTTTGAGGGTGGCAGCTGTAATAGACGCGGAAGTTCAATTTCGCCTTTTCCTTTTTCAAGGCGTCTGACGCTCCCTCCGGTGGCTAACGCTATAGACTGAAGCGTCTCAGTAGACGAAATGAGATCTTCAGTTTCTTTGGTTATTTGCGATCCAACTTGTAATGACGTTGAGAGTTTATCTGTTGTAAATCTCCATAATCCAAGCTCATCAATCGATAAATGCGCCTGCCACAAACCAGGAGCTTTTCCTGACAATTCAACAGTACGCGTTGCGCCAGATGGAGAGGTTATTGTAACGGGAGAAACAGACTCTTGCATTGTTTGGCGAATGATTAATACCTGATTTCCATCGGCCCGCGCTGTAATTGCTTCCTCTTCAAGCTCAGGTTCTTTCATGAGCCAGTGGGCTAATTTTCTGGACAATTCAGTGTATGGACCGCCGCCATCAAACCCGCGTGACCAAAGCCAAATTTGATCAGAGAGCAACAAAGCGACTCTTCCCTTTTCCTGACGTGACACGACAAGTAAAGGCAAATCATTAGCACCATTTAAAATCGGGGAGCCAGCAACAATTTGTCCTTCGACTTGCCTGAACCAATGCCCCCATGTTTGAGGTAAATTATTTATGTGATTGAGATCGCGCGTTACTGGATGGCGTTCTCCTAATTTAGAAATTGATGGTCGGAAGGCTTGTTCAACAACCGCGCCTGTTGGTTTGGCGGGCAGAATCGTCTCTAGAGGCGAATAAAAAATCCCTTTAGTCGTTGCATAGTCCGGCCCTACAACAGCTAGAAAAGCGCCACCATTATTGATATATTTTTTCACATTCTCAAAATAAGTTGATGGTAAAAATGTTTGATTAAAATATCTGTCAAAAATAATTAAATCAAATTCATTTATCTTTGGTCCAAACAAATCCGCTGTTGGAAAAGCAATAAGCGATAATTCGGATGCAGGCGTTGGATCGACCTTTTCGGGAGGGCGTAATATTGTGAAATGAACAAGCTCTACATTAGGGTCAGATCTTAAAAGATTGCGCCAGCTTCTTTCTCCGGGATTAGGTTCGCCAGATACAAGTAAGACCTTAAGCTGATCTCTGGCGCCTTCGATCGATACAAATGCTTTGTTGTTATTGGGTGTTAGTTCATTTGAGGCAACAGGCGTCTCAAGCTCAATAATATTCGCGCCTGCATGATCGATATTAACTTTGATATTGACAATATCGCCTGGAACTGGGCTATAAGATTGAATTTCTTGTCCATCTTTCTTTACCGATATTTTAACGCGATCCTTATCATTACCGGTATCGATTATACGCGCTCTTATAATTTGCTGCTTGCCCACAATTCCAAAGCGCGGCGATTCAACTAATTCGATCCGACGATCATGTTCATCGGCATTCCCCGTCACAAATGCATGTAAGGGAGCGGCTATCTCCAATTGCTCAATATGTTTTGGGATATCCTGAATGATGCCATCTGTTAATAGAATAACGCCGGATAAGCGGTCAGAAGGAATATCTTTTAGTAAGGTTCGAAGCGAGTCAAATAACCGCGTGCCGCTAAGGCCGCCATCGGTTGTATAAAAATCAATTATTTTTGGTTCGATAGACGGAAAGTCAATCAATCGTTTTTTTAGCAAGTCTAGGGCTTCGTCAGTTTGGCTCAGCCGTCGCCCAAGTTTTTGACTATCTGAGCGGTCAACGACTATAGAAACATAGGATTTCTGACTTTGTCTTTTCTCATCTTCAATGGCTGGATCAAGGAGAGCGCCTGCCAAAACAAGGATCGCGAGCACACGAAAATAACACCCTTTGTTTTGGCGCAGGATTAAATAGATACAATAGATAAAAGAGATAAATAGCAAAGGAATTAAAAAATATATGGAGACTAGAGGCGAAATAATCAACGAAGTATTAGTCACCGCGTCAATCTCTCTAATAGGTCGCGAACATGAACCTGGTCAGATTTATAATTTCCCGTTAGAGTATACATGACTAAGTTTATACCTCCTCTCAGCGCCATTTCATGCTGATTTTTGCTTCCCGAAGTTAGACTATAAAGCGGCTGACCTAAGTCATCCTCTGCCCAAGCTGCAGCTAAATCATTCGAGGTGATGATTACAGATGATACACTATCGCTTGCTCTTATTGGTCGTTCACCTTGATTAGAAATATCCGGATAGACTTGTGTTTCTACCCAGGTCTGTCCATTATTATATCTCCCAATAAAATTGGTTAGTAAGTAAAATGTTTTTGTAATCACATGATCGCGCGGAACGGGCTCTAATTCTGGAATAGGTAATTTTTGAGATAATTTTTCCAACCAGACGCGCTCTGCTGATTTTGTATTTCCCTGCAAATGATTATTTGCGTCATGTGTATCAAAAACAATTGTGCCTCCGTGATTAAGATAGCTTTCTAAAGCTTTAATAGCCCCCACACTTGGTTCGGACGCATCAGGTTCAATTGGCCAATAGATTATGGGATATAAAGAAAGCTCATCTTGACCTAGTGTAACGCCAATTGGATCGCCTGGCGCATAGGATGTGCGTTTCCTCAAAGCCCGACTTAGACTAAGCAGGCCAAATTGCGAAGTTTGATCAATATTTGTATTTCCCGTGACAACATAAGCTAAGCGTGATTTAAGAGCTGACTGAACTTCTTTAGGATTAAAAACATCGCGATTCTCTGCAGCACTAACATCGCTTTGACAAAAAAATAAATGCAATACTGCTAGAAATGTAAAAAATTTAATGAATACTTTTTTCCCTGGAATTTGTTTTAATGCTTGCGTTACGATGCCATCAATCAGAAATAATACTAAGGCTGCAATTAATAGATAACTCCTCAGATCAATTTCTTGGCTGCTATTAAGAGAGTAAACAGGAACATTTTTCGATAGCAAATTAATTTCTTCTATTTGTTCATCCTGTCCAATAGATTGGATCGCACGTTTAAGAAAATTATCACCATAGAACCCAGCTGGATTTATCCGCGTAGACATGTTGACGAGAGGATCTAATGCCAAGACTCCATCGGGGATTTTATCCATGAAATGGCCATAGCCATCAAGGAGTTTTATGGGTTTCATTGAAATGTTGTGAGCAGCATTCTGTATGATTGCTTCATCTTCTTTAACAGAAAATATTTCGGGAGAGAGCGCGACTATACGCTCCATCATTCCCACAAAAAGACCTGAGATGGGTAAGTTTGACCAGCTGTTATCTGCCGTTATATGAAATAATATAATCATACCACGACCAAGTTTGTTGGCTGTAATCAATGGCGTTCCATCATCTAAGGACGCCCAGGTTTTAAAGTTCAGCCCCACGTCTGGTTCAGCAAGTATTTGTTTGTTTATTGCCACATCTTTAGGAATAGAAAGCTGAAAAAACGGACTTGTCCTATCAAAATCTTTGATAGCTTTTGGCGTCTGCCAAGAAAGCGCACCGCCTAACACTCTTCCATTATGACGCAATCGCACTGGGACAAAGTCATCAATATTTTTTGCGGTAAGCGGGCCTGCAAAACGCAATAAGACACCGCCATTTTCCACAAATGTCTCAATATTTTTTTTATCCTCTTCACTACTTAACATAACATCAGAAAGAATAAGTATGCTTGGCTTCTCATCAAGTAATGTTTTGACTGGGTCATTGTCTCCTGATTTTACATAGGATATTGATGCAAGCTTCGACAGAGCCTTATCGATATAGTAGAGCGATGATAGTAACGGCTGAGATTGCTCATCTTTCATCGAGCCATATAGGCCTACGCGTTTAAGATGAGTATGATCATCTAGTAAAACTACTGAACCTGCTGAATGATCATTGGCCAATTTTATGACTGAAATCTGATTTCTTAGTTCTAGAGGTAGGTCGATATCTATCCATTCTCCGCTTCCAGACCCAATCATAATATCTTTTTTGTAAATTGTTTGGCCTGACTGATCATTTGCAATAAGACTATATAATGATTTATCCAAGTCATGAGCTTTTACTTTAAAGCGGATTGATTTTTGCGAGCTTGTCAGATTAGATAAAGTAATTAAAGAATTGTTATTTATAAAAACTGAAACATTTTGTACTTTATTTTGAAGGCTGGAAAGGAAAGTTAGAAAGTTAGCGATATCGGCATGACCGTATTTTTCTGAGATCCAAATTATATTTATGTCACTATTTTCTTGAGTAAATTTATCGACATAATTAGTCAATTCATTATAATTTGGGATATAAGATTTTGGCTTTAAGCTTCTTATGATTTCCAAGGCATAATTATGCTCAATGAGTGAAATATTTTTTGGCTCATTACTTATTAATAAGGCAACAGGAGAATTATTATTGCGCAACTCATGAATTAGAGATTCAGCTTTTTTAATGCGCAGATCCCAGTCATTAGCTGCCGCCCATCCATCATCTAGAATGATAAGAGTTTTATGTTTATTATCCAAAGAAGCGCCAATTGGTCGCCATAGCGGGCCTGCCATTGCAGTAATAATCAAACTTGCAATAAGCAATCTCAGTAGCAAGACCCACCATGGAGCTCTGGACTGCGTAGCTTCGACCACAGCTATGGACTGCATTAAGCTCACTGGCGGGAAGAAAATGCGTTTAGGCTTAGGCGGCAGAATCTTTAAGAAGTAATACACTATCGGAAGCAATAACAATCCCGATAAAGCAATTGGCGCCAAGAAATAAAGCGACATTAAATATCCGCCAAACAAAAGCTTAATGATTCTACAATATCATGACCAGCAGCATCAACTGATTGATTTGTTACATGATGATAATATTGAAATCTATTTTCTATAGCCGTCTCTTTAATTTGTAATTTATGTTTTTCAAATACTTTATGATATTGCTCCGCAACAAGTTCCGCATCGCCAGCGTAATATTCTTGGTTATTTTCTATACTAAAAAATTGTGTTTCGCCAGAAAATGGAAACTCAACTTCACACGGATCATTGATCATAACAACCAAGCCGCTTATTTCAAAATCAGCATAATATTTTAACGTGTCTTTTAAATTAGCAGAATTATTGAGAAAATCTGAAATAATGATAATTTTTGACCGCTTAGACGGTTTATTAAGCAATGGAACTGCGCTCGTAAAATTATTTGATATATTTTCCTCCAATTGATGAATAATTTTATCGAGGGTGGCGCGTGAAGATGACGGGGCGCTAGAGCCCAGCAGCCCAACACGATCCCCGCTTCGTAGGAGTAAATCTGCAATCGCTACGCCAAAATTTATCGAGCGGGTCAATTTATCATCTTGACCAAGTGTAGATACAAATTTCATTGATGCAGCGCAATCGATCCAAATGTAATAATCACGCAGAGATTCAAATTCTTTTTCTTTTACATAGAGTTGATCCCCACGCGCTGACCGTCTCCAATCAATTTTATTGGCGTCTTCACCAATTTCATAGGCACGGTATTGCCAAAATCTTTCACCCAAACCTGCTCGTTTCCGATTATGCAACCCATAGGACGACAGAGACGACACTGTCTGGTTTTTCGCCAACAGACGTTCAAGAGAGGCCGAAAGGTCTAAAGCCTTAGCTATAGAAAGGGGAAGATAAAAATCTGACTGAATTGTAAATGTCTCCAAGATAGCCGAACGAGACATGTTATTCGATCCGATTAACAAGGTTTTTAATAATTTCTTCAATCGTAATTTCGCGACGGGATGAAGAAGTTAAAGCCATTCTATGTCGTAAGACAGGTAGCGCTAAAATGGCGACGTCTTCTATAGTGGGCGACAGCCTACCCGTTAAAAGCGCTCGCGCGCGGGCTGCGAGCATTAAGGATTGCGCTCCTCTTGGACCCGGTCCCCAAGCGATATGCCGGCTAATGTCTTTATGTCCCTCCCCGGGTCTTGCGGAGCGAATAAGATGTAAGATGGCGTCCACGACCTTGTCCCCAACGGGCAACTGGCGCACAAGCCTTTGTATTAAAATAAGTTCATCGCTAGATACGCACTTTGTTGCTCTTAGGCTTTTGTCTCCCGTGGTTTCAATCAGAATGCGCCTCTCGCTTTCCCAATCTGGGTACGAGACGTTAATTTGCATTAAAAATCGATCCAGTTGCGCCTCAGGCAAAGGATAAGTACCCTCTTGCTCAAGTGGATTTTGTGTCGCTAAAACATGAAAGGGCGTGGGCAGCTCATAATGCTCTCCGGCGACAGTGACATGATGTTCCTGCATAGCTTGAAGCAAGGCTGACTGAGTGCGCGGCGAGGCGCGGTTGATCTCATCGGCCATGAGTAATTGACCAAATATTGGTCCTTTAATGAATCGAAAGACTCTCGATTTGTCTGGGGTTTCTTCGAGGATCTCTGACCCGATAATATCAGCAGGCATTAAATCTGGGGTAAATTGTATGCGCTGTTGAGCCAATCCTAGAGTTACGCCAAGCGTTTCAACAAGCTTTGTTTTAGCTAGTCCTGGTAGACCAACCAATAGACCATGCCCCCCGGATAATACGGTCACGAGAACCTGTTCGATGACCTCTTCCTGACCAAAAATAATTTTTCCAATCGACTCATTTATGAGTTTGATTTGTAAAATCGCTTTCTCCGCGCTTTCTAAAAGCTCATTTTCAATTGAGGTTAACTGCTCCGGAGCTAGGGTCATTGAGTAAACGCTTTCTTCATCGACAAATTCTGGTGGCGGCATTATAACTGATACGGGTATAAATTTTAAAGAAAATTAGCCTATGTTTTACCTAAATACACCCCTGTTAAGGACTTTCGATCTATCCTTTTTATCCACTATGGTATTAAATAGGTAATTGGGAACTATAGAAATCATCCGATAATTAATCAGTGGTTTAGCTGTAATTCTGGCCAGTGAGTAGTTTGTAACACGATTTTGACTTTGGCGTAATTAACCAACCAAATCCGTAATTGTAATTAAAATGCTTGTGCTTTTAAAGTGGAGAGAAAGCTTATTAGATCGCTTATGAATAATACTGACATTTTATTGAATGATCTTAAATTAAAGCGCTTATTCTCCTGTCTGTCTAATACAGGCGAAGAAAGTAGAATTGTTGGTGGGGCTATTCGTGACGTCCTATGTGGAAAAACGCCACAAGAAATTGATCTCGCGACGATAGCGTTACCCGAATCTGTGATGAAAGCCGCCGAACAATCCGGATATAAGGTGGTTCCAACTGGCATTGAGCATGGAACAGTCACAATCATCATTGATGGCCAACCCTTTGAAGTTACGACTCTCCGCACGGATGTTGAAACAGACGGACGTTATGCAAAAGTAACTTTTGGAAACTCATTTGAAGAAGACGCCAAGCGAAGAGATTTCACAATTAACGCCTTATCTCTTTCTCAAAACGGCGTGATTTATGACTACGTTAACGGTCTCGTCGATTTAAAATCTGGTCGCGTTCGTTTCATAGGCGATCCTGAAACAAGAATTAACGAAGATTTTCTACGCATCCTGAGATTTTTTCGATTTTCTGCTTCTCATGGCGTTGGAGATTTAGATCCTGAGGGGCTAAAACAATGTATTTTAGCTAAGGAGAATCTTTTAAGGCTTTCTCGAGAGAGAATTCATGCAGAACTCTTCAAATTAATGCTCACTGAGCGGGCCCCAGAGATTCTTGCGATCATGTCGCATCATGGTTTTGCAAAACTCCTGTTAGGTGAAAGTTTTCCCTCAAGAGCTAAAAGATTGCGGGCTTTTGAAAAGCTCATAAATAAACACCCTTGCCCACTCTTAATGCTCGGCGCTTTCGCTGTTCTTACTGATGCCGATGTAAACCGACTGAGAGAAAGATTACGTCTTTCAAATGACGAATTTAACCGTCTCATCACGGCGACTAAAATATATGGAAGCCTTAAGGAAAGCTCAAAAGCTCCAGATCGGACGAAACTCAAGGAGCTCTTGTTTCTTTTTGGTTCATCTGCATGCCTGGATGGCTTGTGCTTGGCCATGAGCGACACCTCGCCGGAGATGGATGATTCGCCCTGGGTGGAAGCGGCGGATTTTCTAGCTTGCGCCCCAACACCAATTTTTCCAATTAAAAGCGCCGAGCTCATCACGCGCGGCATAGAGCCAGGCCAGAAATTAGGGAAGGCCCTTAAACTTCTACAAAACGCCTGGATCCAAGCAGAATTCCCGCAGGATCCGAGTATTTTAGAGAATTTGATCCGCCAAGTCATAGAGGACGTGAACAAAACCAACTGAAATTGTCCAACTCTGTCCTATTGCGCCTTCACAACCGTGTCATAGTCCTATTATCATAGATAACTTCGCAAGAGTCCTGTGGACCTTGAAGCGGTTCATAGGCCCTTCTCGAATTTGAGAGGTTGGTAGCTTGAACCTATATCTGCGCCACCAAAATGTGTCCCCTCAAGCCTGCCCCGCCCTGGTGCTGAACGCTGATTATCGACCCTTGAGCTATTATCCATTATCGCTTTGGTGTTGGCAGGATGCGATCAAGGCGGTGTTTCTTGATAGAGTGAATATCGTTTCTGAATACGACAGGACGGTTAAAAGCCCCAGTTTTGAAATTAGAATTCCTTCAGTTGTATCATTAAAAGAATATGTTCGTCCAAGCCGCCATCCTGCTTTTACACGTTTCAACGTTTTTCTCAGAGATCGTTTCTCTTGTCAGTATTGCGGGCAACAAGACGAATTAACATTTGACCATGTCATTCCGCGTTCCAAAGGAGGCGCAACAACTTGGGACAATGTTGTGGCGGCTTGTTCATGTTGCAATCTTAAAAAAGGCAATCGCCTGCCGCATGAAGCCCATATGACCCCTGCACAAATGCCATACCAACCAACAATCTCTGATTTACATAGAAATGGGCGTCTATTTCCTCCCAACCATCTCCATGAAAGCTGGATGGATTATCTCTATTGGGATACTGTGTTGGAGCCATAAGCGGAAGTGACTCTCGTTGGAACCATCCTTCAGAATATAATCGCACTCGCTCTCGCCTTAATTTGCGGCGTTCTATTGCTGCTTTATGCATTTGTGATTGACTCTAATTTAAGAGACGCCGCATTTACTGCTTTGATCTATAGTCTCCATTTTACAACAAACGATTTTTTAGTGAATGGCGAGACCCAAAATATATTTCTATTAGTCGCATATTTATTTAGATCCATTTTTATTTCTATTATATTTGCCCCATTAATCATTGCGATCCTTATTGGAGAGGCCGTATCTGCAAGATCATATGTTTGGTATGCTGGCATTAGTGGATTTTTATCTAGCCTTGCGCCCTGGATTATTCGGGCTGCAAATAAATCATCTTTTGATCAAAACACAGACCCCATTGAGCTCAAGGTTTCTTTATTATTTTTTCTAATTGGCGCTGCTACGGGATTAACTTATTGGTTTTTTGCTCAGATAGGCGCAAACAAAGATAATGATAATGTGAAAGCGCACTAAACTCTTTTACGCCCAAAGCAATAAGCATAGACTAATCCAAACAAAAATATGGCGGCAAGAATAGCAGGGGTATAATAAAGTAATTTACCGCCAATTCTAAATCCAAAGCGCGTTGTCCGTGTTACGCCAGAAGGTTCATGAACAGTCAAGAACGCGGCATAATTTCCACTTTCTGAAAAATTATTTGCAATAACAATTGCACCGTTAGGATAAATTTTTTGTTCAATAAAACTAACTGTATGCTGGCCTAAATCAATTTCATTTTCTAGAGAACCGTTTGGCTCATGCACAAGACGAATATCTATGGGCAAATCTCTTAATCTTGTTGAGATAAGATCAAAAGTAAGGAGAATTTTTCCAGGGAAAGGAAACTCATCACAAAAACGATCCCGAGATTGATCAGGCATATATGTCACAATGCTGATAGGATCTGGACCTAGGCTAATTTCACATTGCTCACGTAGGGATGAGCTCTTATCCATGCTGAAAGCATAAGCTTGGCTGATAGAAAAAGAGTAAAATATTTGCCAAACGAGAAATAGAGCATAAGCCCAAAATCTTTTCGGCATTGCTGTCCTCCTCGAACGATCTCGGGGTTTTACGCCCACTTTTGGGCTATCTTCAGAAGAATTCAGGCCCCCGTTTGGAGGTCAGCTAAAGGATTGACGCTCTTAACAGGAAGTGCTCTTAACCCAGGATGGCGGACTATTATTCACTACTCTCGAGAGCAATCACGGCTCTGCCACAGTCTAACTCTGAGGCGCGCCAGGCAGTATTTGAACGCGCGCGCAAAGCCCTCGTCAAGCAGCTCACTAGCATAGAGCCGCCCATAGCTGAAGAGGCGATTTCCAAAGAAAGAAGAGCGCTTGAGGAGGCGATTCAACGCGTAGAAGTCGATCTTGCGACACGGGCCCTTCCCCAGTCGGCGCCGCCGCCGCCACCTCGCCCGTCTTCGCCAATGGGTATAAAAAAGCCCAAAGCCTCTCTCGCCCCCTCATTTGATCGCTTCCGTAAAAAACTAACAGAAACGACTCATAAGCGCTTTTTAACGCCGCCAAAATTCGTCAAAGCCGTGCAAAAGCCTCTTGCACAAAAATTGCAGTCCATAACCTCAGAAACAGGTTTGGATGACACAACGCAACGCGAGCCTCAACGTCCTGCCGCTCCAGCTCGATTGCCCCCCAAAGCCTCCCGATCAAAAGGACAGGTCTATGCTGTCATTGGCGTATTGATCGCCCTTATCCTTGTTTTGACGTTGCTGGCATGGAAACTCCATGAAGGTCCTGAGGATTTAGCCAAGCTCAATCCTCAATCTAATGAGGGCGCCAATCCCAACGCCGAGGTTGGTAAATTGGGGGATCGGATTGACGGCGGCGGCTTGAATCGCAGCAGCTCGACAATTCCGACTGTTCAAAAGGCTGAGATGTGGGTCGGCTCTTTAAAAGAACCAGACAAAGTAGATCGTATTTATAATGCGACTGTCCAATGGAGACTGGAAAATGTTGGGGGAAGCTCAGGCGAACCGGTCACCCCGGCTATTCGCGGCGAGGTAGACATCCCAGAAGCCAAACTCAAGATGTCGATCCTAATTCGTAAAAACGCCGATCCTACGCTCTCCGCATCGCATACTATTAATATCTCTTTTGCTCCCGCTAGCGACAGTCCTCTGGGCGGCATTAAAGCGATTGGTCCATTACAATTACGTCGCCCCGACGCTCAGGCTGGAGAAAAAATTGTTGGCATCCCAGTTCCAATTAGTGAAAATTATTTTCTGATCGGCTTAATGCGCGGAGAGCGCGAAAATCGCAATATTGCTTTGCTGCGCTCTCAAGCAATTATCGATTTGCCTTTTCAATTTAATGATGGGCGCATTGCAACCATTAATATGGAAAAAGGCGCCAGCGGAGATCGTGTTTTTTCAGAAGCTATTGAGACTTGGAATCGTTAAATTTTATGAGTTGGCGAAAACGCTAATCAATTTTACATCCATACCGTAATTTATATACAAATGAATTCTTTTCTTTTTTACTAACCCAATCGCCTTGTGGCGGTTGATCGCCTTGCTTGGTTATCGGCGTATCCCAAGGCCTAGACATAAGTGAATTATCGGTTTCGTCCCATATAACCCACCCATAATCTGGATGTCTTATAATCCAAATGTTTTTATCTTGACGTCGGTAACGGACTGCGGCCTCATCCTCCACAAGATAAAATTTATAGATCGCTCCATCACAGTAACGGTACATTTCAATGTAGTTCGTCATTATTACATCACCAAAGTAAGACTCTTTGCAGCACGGGTAATACCGGTATAAAGCCAGCGGGCTCTGTGTTCGCGAAAAGCAAACGATTCATCAAATAAAGTGACGGCATCCCATTGCGACCCTTGCGCTTTATGAACTGTTAAAGCATACCCATATTCAAATTCGTCGGTGCCTTTGCGTAAAGCATAAGGTATTTCAATTTCAGTTTGAGAAAAGAATTCAGGCAATACAGCTACGCGTTGAAATTTTCCTGTTGGCTCTTCTTCTGGCGTTATCAACAGGCGAATTTTTCCTTTTCTTAAAGCCCCAGCGCTTTTAACCGTAAATAACGCCCCATTGAGCAACCCTTTTTTGCGATTATTTCTCAAACAGACAAGCTTTTCACCAGCTACAGGAAAGTCATTTTTAAAGCCGCGAAGATCTCGCAACCGCGTATTATAGGACCTCCGCGTTTTATTCAGCCCAACAAGAACCTGATCTGAATTCGTGACATAGGTCGGATCAAGATTTTTACGTAAAACAACACGCGTTTCGCCAAAGTCTCCAGGCTTTATTTCCTCTCCACTGCGCGCCATCATTGATAAACGTATTATTGGGTCGTCAGCTGCCTGACGATGAACCTGTGTCAACATAACGTCAGGCTCACAATCCGTAAAAAAACCACCGCCTCGTATTGGCGGTAATTGTGCAGGATCGCCAAGAACAAGGACTTTTTTTCCAAAAGATAATAGGTCTCTTCCGAGCTCCTCATCCACCATGGAGCACTCATCAATAACAATGAGTTTTGCTGAAGAAACCATACTCTCATTATTTAAAACAAATGAAGGTTCTTCTGTGTCCGTATCTGTCGCACGATAGATAAGACTATGAATTGTTGAGGCGTCTTTACAGCCCTTTGCGCGCATTACTAGCGCAGCTTTACCTGTATAGGCAGCAAACACGACATTCTCGTCAACGTGGTCAACAAGATGCCGTGCTAGCGTGGATTTACCCGTCCCTGCATAGCCAAATAAACGAAAAACTTGATTGGTTGCTGTGGACTCAAGCCAAGCAGCAACATTTTTTAAAGCTTTATCTTGTTCAGATGTCCAGATTGTCATTCAATTTCTATTAATATTCATAATATCGAGGGAGCTTAGCTTATATAATATATCTAGCCTTAAGTGGACTATTTTTCTCCAGGCGTGTCGACGCCGATCCATTTTGATTTTACCTGGTCATAGTGTCGATCAACATCATATACTTGAACATCTAAATTGATTTCATTTGCTGAAAGCCTACCAATTGAACCGAGCGCTGCATATGAGGCAACGACTCTATCTCTTTGCGCTGTAACCAATGAGACACGCGCATTCAACAGAGCTTGTTGCGCATTTAAAACATCTAGTGTTGTTCTTTGACCTACTTTAGCTTCCGCTCGTGTGCCAGCGAGAGCAATTTCCGCGGCTTTAACTGCCGACATACTGGAAATAATTGATGATTTCGCTGTATCAAGCAGGCCATAACTTGAAACAACACTGGCTCTCACGCTATCGCGTTGCAAATCCATATTTAATCGCGCCTGCCCCAACTGCTCCTTAGCTTGTCTTATTGAGGCATATTCAGAGCCCCCTTGATAGAGCGGAATGTTAAGCTGTGCGCTTGTGCCAGCAAGAAAAGCGCGTGAACCTGGCAATCCATTAAAATTATCATAATTATTGGATACTTGCGCATTAATTGAAAAATTTGGCGCTAACGCAGCTTCAGCGACTTTGACGGCCATCTCTGCCGCATCAACTTGATGGATCGCCGCCTTCACGCCTGGATGTTCAACAATGGCTACTTCTATGGCCTCATCTAACGAATGGGGTAACAGGGGCTCAAGAGATCT
>DHWC01000031.1:19902-26196 GCA_002412985.1 Methylocystaceae bacterium UBA5192
CTATTTTTTAATTGCGCTTGCGCTGAATAAAATTCAGTTTTTGCTTGTGCTAGGGAACTTTGCGCCTGAGCCACATCTGTTCTTGTCACTTCGCCTATATCAAAACGCTCTTGTGTGAGTTTTAATTGTTGTTCCAAAACGCCAATATTGTTTTTTCTTAAATTTACTACAGCGGTATCACGTAAAACATTCATATAGGCCGTAGCTCCATTTTGGAGTATCGCCTGCTCTGTTAAACGCATCGAAGCTCTTGCTGCAAAGACCCCCGACTCGGCGCGCCGAACATTATTCGTCGTGGCCCCGCCATCGAAAAGCGTTTGTGAAACATTCAATGTGGCGCCGCGGGGCTTGCCCACATAGCTCTCACCAAAATTCGTTCTCCGGCCAGCTGCATCGCCCTGACCAAAGGGGATATAGACATTGCCATAAAGCCCGCCGACATTTGCGCCAAGCGATGCTTTAGGACGCATGCCCGCAAGCGCTTTGGGAGCCTCTTCATCTTGAGCCCGTACTTTTGATCGGCTTTGATTGAGGTCTGGATTGGCGTAGTAGGCCCGGGCCAGCGCTGATTGTAGACTTTCTGAGCGGCAGCTGGCTGAATTGACTGTTACAGATAGGATTGCCATTGCGGCCATTGAAAAATAGCGACGTCGGGACGAGCGGATACACGTCCAGACCGCTCCTTTCATTCAACCGCCCCCTGCATACGTGTAACCGACCTAAAAGCTAGGCCTGGCGCATGTCCCAGTGATGGGAGAGAGGCGTGGCGAACTGATGGCGTAAAAGAGTTTTCCCGATTTATTTCAACCGGAAACTTACCTGGAGCGCCAGGGGCTTAACTTATTAGAAAACAAAATCAGAGTTTTTTTCAAAGCCTTCTAAAACAGGCACATGAACACTCAAAATGGGCAGAGCGCCCTCGAGGCGGCCCTTAACATTATCGAAACGAGCTAATTGTCTGCCAGCCCCTAGTTCAGGCGTGGCGATTGCCATTATTCGGCCGCCTTGATTTAATTGAGAACAAAGACCGGAAAGATCTTTATCCACGGCGCCCTCAACCAAAATGATATCAAACGGCCCTAAATGAGGTGCGCCTCTAGAAAACGCACTCATCTCAACATGAATATTGTTAAGGCCTAAGCGTTTAAATGCAGACTGCATTCTTTGCGCGATTAGGTTATCGCTCTCCACGACAACTATCTCTTTGACAAGCCCCGCGAGTATCGCAGCAGAATAGCCTCCGCCGCCAATTGATAATACTCGATCTCCCTCCCGAGGAGCTGATCCTTGAATCATGCGGGCCAAAATGAGGGGCGGCAAGAGCGTGCGACTATGGTTGCCAGAGTTATTGATTTTTATCGCTAAGTCAGAATAGGCCAGCGAAACTTGATTTTCAGGAAGAAAATATTCGCGCGGCATAGAAAGAAAACAGTCAAGCAAAGGAACGTCCGTCACGTCAAATGGACGGAGCTGACGATCGACCATACGCGTTCTTAACGCTGATGTGGTTAAACTCTGCCCTGTTTCACGCGAGATTGGCGCGACCGCAATATCGGACATGCATGCCCCGGCGACGCATACGCCGGCCTTCTGAATTTGGGAAAGCCAACTATAAGTTGACGGGGATCTTATAGTGAGCCCTTACAACCTTGTCCACTCAGCTAACGAGACGGATTGAAATTTTAAGTCCTTTTGCGCTCACTGGACGGAGTGAGCGAGAGGCGGCGCATTTGGGAAGAAGCAAAAATCATTTCAAGGCGCGCTGCTAGTTTCGACCTAATTCTTTTGCCCCTTGTGCATGCTTTTACCCTGTTCTCTAACAAAAGGGTCTGATCGCGGTGAGGTCCTTTACAATGACGACAAATAACAAGGTGCAAATAATTGATTTTATGCTAATTAGCTAGCTGGATATAATCTCGGGGCTTGATACCGCCGTTCTGGATGGGGTTGGGCGTTTTATCTATGAAACTGCGTAAATAACAGGAGAGCGTCGTGGTAAGCGATACATCTTTTTCACCATCTCACACCCCTGGACGTGGAAAGATTTATTCATCAATCACTCAAACGATCGGTGACACGCCTATCGTCAGATTGGACAGGATAAAAACGCTTAAGGCAGTTCCTGGAAATATTTTAGCTAAATTGGAATTTTTTAACCCGATTGGCAGCGTAAAGGACCGTATCGGCGTTAATATGATCGAAACTCTTGAAAAGATGGGTCAGATTAGTCCAGGAAAAAATATTTTAATCGAGCCAACGTCTGGAAATACAGGAATTGCTCTTGCGTTTGTCGCTGCGGCGCGTGGATATCAACTTATTTTGGTCATGCCCGAATCCATGTCGCTCGAGCGAAGAAAAATGCTCGCTTTACTTGGAGCTGAACTCGTTTTGACGCCAGCCGCTCAAGGCATGAAAGGCGCGCTGACTAAGGCGGCGGAAATAGCGGCCGAAACGCCAAATGCCGTCATCCCACAACAATTTGAAAATCAAGCAAACCCAGCCATACATAAAGTCACGACCGCAGAAGAAATCTGGAATGACACCCAAGGAAAGATTGATTATTTTATCTCTGGCGTAGGCACTGGGGGAACCATCACTGGCGTTGGTCAAGTGCTTAAACAACGTCGAGCTGATTTACGTATAATAGCCGTTGAACCTGAGGACTCCGCAGTTCTCTCCGGACGGCCACCAGGTCCGCACAAGATTCAAGGCATAGGCGCTGGATTTGTTCCGCCAATTCTTGACCGGAGCGTCATCGATGAAATCGTGACCATCGGCAATCAGACCGCAATAGATACGGCGCGGCTGCTGGCGCGTGTAGAAGGTATCCCAGGGGGAATATCATCTGGCGCAGCTGTCGCGGCAGCTTTAGAAATCGCTGCACGACCGGAAACAGAGGGAAAAAATATTGTCGTGATTATCCCCTCTTTTGCAGAAAGATATCTTTCTACAGCCTTATTTGAAGGTCTGTGACGGCTTATCAAAACCTTTTGCGGCAATGTTAAACATCAGTAAGACAGGTTCAAGAATTGAATACTGTCTTACTTACGGTTTTTGATATAATGGCGCCCATAAGCGCCCGAAATATAGCCCACAGCTGTAATGACGAAATAGACAACGATCAAAAATCCGCCACGCTGATTAGCGGAAGCTGCTTTTTCAAGCAAAGAAGAAACAGCGCTTTCATCAATATATTTATCAGCAACAACGCCAAAAATAACTGAGACAATTGGAACCGTCCATGAAGGCAGGCGAAAATACCCCATTGCTGCGGATAATATAAAAGCAATTAATCCAAAAATATGAACAAATTGGATGAAAATAGATTGCGAGACGAGTGCAATAAAACGAATGAGTTTGACCATTTTTTACCCCTTACATTAATGGAAACCTACGCTCAGCTACTGGGTAGATGATGCGTTAGGGCTTCAAGAACCGCCATGCGAACAGCTACGCCCATTTCAACCTGTTCTCGGATCAAAGACCTCGCGCCATCGGCGACGCTTGAGTCGATTTCAATCCCACGATTCATTGGTCCTGGATGCATAACGAGAGCGTCGGGTTTGGCGTAATTAAGTTTTTCTTCGTCTAATCCATAAAAATGAAAATATTCTCTGGCGCTTGGCGTCAAGGTTCCTGACATACGTTCTTTTTGCAACCTCAACATCATCACGACATCAGCTCCTTGAAGACCGCGTTTCATATCGTGAAAGACCTTTACGCCAATATTACTAAAGGTCTCTGGCGCGAGGGTTGACGGGCCGATGACACGTACATGTGCGCCTAGTGTCGACAAGAGAAGAATATTCGAGCGCGCTACGCGTGAATGAAGAATATCCCCACAGATCGCAATTGTTAGCCCTTCAATACGTTTTTTATTTCTCCGAATTGTAAGGGCGTCTAATAAAGCTTGAGTAGGATGTTCGTGAGAGCCATCTCCGGCGTTCACAACTGAACAATCAACTTTTTTTGCTAATAAATTGGCAGCTCCCGCCTGCGAATGACGAACCACAATAATGTCAGGACGCATTGCGTTAAGCGTCATTGCTGTATCGATGAGAGTCTCGCCTTTTGTTTCAGAAGATCTGGCGACGGACATATTCATGACGTCAGCCCCAAGACGTTTTCCAGCTAATTCAAAAGAGGCTTGAGTTCGCGTAGAGGCCTCATAGAACAAGTTTATTTGTGTTCTTCCACTCAGAATGGACTGTTTTTTATTAACGCGCCGCGACACCTCGACTGCCTGATCCGCCATGTGGAGGAGCGTCTCAATGTCGGGGCGAGACAAACCCTCTATTCCGAGTAAATGTCTGTGAGCGAACATGCTTGGTCCAGAACGCCTTTTTTAATTTATTTCAAAAAGCTATGACTAGAGCTGGGCGCTTTGTCTAGACGGTTAGACGATTCACCTCAATTAACATGGAGCGGTTGATCTAATTCTCAATCAGGCTAGTTGCTTAGTCTCTGACGTCTTGCCATTAGCCCACGACATCCCTATTCTCATCTTGTGCCTCCGGGTGGAATTCTCCGCGCCGGAGATTTTAAATAATCCTCTTATGCTCAATTTGAGCATATCTAAGGCGTGAGCTGGAATATGGGCGTCCAGAATCTTTATCCTCAACTTAAGCGCGACACGGCTTTTAATGCGTCGCTTACCCCCAGCCTTGAATCTGCGCACCGTTTTTCTGTTATTCCAAAACCAGATCTCAGATGGACCGCCGAGGTCGACGCCGCGACCTCCCATCTCTATCCAAAAGTCTCTAAAGTCATTCCTGAGTTTGAGTGGCCAATCTTCGCCCCCTATATTAAAGCTATTAATGAATTAAAAATTGAACGAAATGCAGTAATATTAGCTCATAATTATCAAACACCAGAAATATTTCATTGTGTCGCCGATTATGTTGGCGACAGTCTGCAACTCGCAAAGCTCGCGGTTCAGTCTACTGCTGACGTCATCGTTCAAGGCGGCGTACATTTTATGGCTGAGACATCTAAGATCCTCAATCCATCAAAAATCGTCCTTACACCCGATACAAAAGCCGGATGTTCATTAGCAGAGTCAATTACCGCGTCAGATATACGTAATTTAAGAAAGAAATATCCTGGCGTTCCAATTGTCGCTTATGTGAATACATCTGCAGACGTCAAAGCTGAGGTAGATATTTGTTGCACGTCCTCTAATGCAGTTCGAGTAGTTGAAAGTCTTGGCGTAAAGCGAGTGATTTTACTACCTGATCGACATTTAGCAGATAATGTCGCTGCTGCGACAGATGTTGAGATCATACCGTGGAATGGGGCCTGTGAAGTCCACGAGCGTTTCACAGCAGACGAAATTAATGCTTATCGATTAGATAACCCTGGCTTAACTGTAATAGCTCATCCGGAATGTCCAAAAGAGGTTGTAAAGGTGTCAGATTTTTCTGGCTCCACGGCAGCGATGATTGATTATGTGAAGAAGCAAAAACCAAAAAGCGTTCTTTTAGTCACAGAATGCTCAATGGCGGACAATGTTGCAGCAGAGACGGAGGGAACAGAGTTTGTTCGGCCGTGTAATCTATGTCCACACATGAAACGCATAACTTTGCCCAAAATACTTGATAGTCTGCTCTACGTGAGAGATGAGATTTTCATTGATCCAATCATCGCTGAAAAAGCTAGAAGAAGCGTCCAGCGCATGATTGACTTGGGTTAACATCACCCATGGTTTTGCGCCTATCCAGGCAAGGATCAAAAAATATGTTGGTATATGAAAGTATAATCGCCAACATAGATTTTTCGGATAAAAACAATTCTATTATTCTATGCCAAGGCAAGACAAAAGATTTTGTAAAATTGAAAGCAATAGGAAATAAGTCCTCAATTGAATTTGCGAGATTCCTTACATTATGGACTAAAGTAAAATCATTAGAGCTTATTAAAATATATTACCTCGTTAATATAATATGCTTATTATTCAAAAATTATATCTTAAGATGTAATTTAGCGTTACTCATTAAAGCTCGCCCTTTCATTTGCCGATTGTTTGTCAGCAAAAAAGCATTGATCCTAAATTATGAATAATTTTGCCACGCCAATTATCATTCTAGGCGGTGGTCTTGCTGGATTATATTGCGCCTTGAAATTAGCGCCTCTGCCTGTGACGCTCATAGCCCCTAATCCTGTTGGAACTAGTGGGGCGTCTTATTGGGCGCAGGGCGGCATCGCCGCTGCGGTTGAAGAAGGCGATACCCCTGAAAAACATGCCTTTGATACCATTGCCGCAGGAGCAGGACTCGTAGACGCAGATATCGCGCT
>DHWC01000013.1 GCA_002412985.1 Methylocystaceae bacterium UBA5192
GTAAATTATACTAGTCTGATTACCTTGCGATCTCTCGATCAGGATCATACCATCATTGAATGGAAAGCGCGGTTCTATCGCGGCTACCCAAATAATAATCCTCCTCCTGAATTAAACGATGATGTCGCTGTTGCGGCAGTAAAAAAGCTGATTACTGGTGAACTTGCTGCTTTAAAAAAACATATAGAAAAGCTCATAGGTCAGTAATGATAAGACAGGCGCTCTGTGGCGTTATAATTTCATTCTGTTTGTTGTTTTCAAATAGCATCTTTGCTGATGAAGCTTTCATCACAGCGCAAAATGGTCAAAGCCTCGATATTATTGATCTGACTTCTATGACGACGCGGGTGAGCGTGCCGATTGCAGGTAAGCCAGCCGGCGTTGCGCTGAGTAAAGATGGTCGGCGCGTCTTCGTTACCAGTCCTGAAGGCCGTTTTATCACGATTGTTGATAGCAAAGCCGGACGCATTGAAAAACAAATTCCAATTAATGGCGGTCCTTTAGGCGTTGTTGTGAGTGGTACGGGGGAACGTCTTTATGTCACCGATTTTTATGATGATCGGCTTGTTGAAATTGATCTTAATACGCAAAAACAGCGCTCCTTGCCGATCGGCTCGAAACCTGCGGGTCTTGCCTTAACGCCAGATGGGAAAACGCTTCTTGTCGCGGCGCGAGATGATAATCAGATCATTTTTGTTGATCTGCAGCGGTTTAGCCGACTAGATCAGCTTATCGTCGGGCGCCACCCTTATGGCGTGACGATTGATGCAGATGGACGGCGCGCCTATGTGGCTAATGTCGAATCTAACACCGTCAGCGTTATTGATCTTCCTTCTCGTAAAATACTCGCGGAGCTCCCCGTAGAAAGTCATCCTTATGGGATTGCGCTTGCGAGCGGGCGTATGTTTGTTTCCAATCAACATAGTGAGAGTTTAAGCGTTTTTGATGCGAAGAAGTTAACGCCGGTCGCGACGGTTAAAGTGGGCGACTATCCAGAGGGTGTCTGTGCGAGCCTAGATGGCGCAAATGTCTATGTGGCGAATTGGTTTTCAAATGAGCTTTGGGCGATCGATGCGGTGACATTAAAAGTAAGGGCGAAAACCGCGACCTCGGACGGACCGCGAGCCTTTGGATTGTTTGTTGCGCCTGCTCTTTAGCTTAGCTTTCCTGTAATTTTTAAAAAACAATTATAAAACAATTGTTTATAAAATTTAAAGGGCGGCGCGTCTCTGAAATTTAACCGCCAATCCTCTAGACACCGCGCCTTGCGGAAGCCATAAGAGTCGGGAGAAAATCAGTCCTGCGCAGCTTACAGCCTGGAAGAGAAATGTCTTACATCGTTCGATTTTTTACCTGGTGGAACAAGGCGACGCTATCAACTGGCCTTTGGACAATCCTCTATGGCGAGCGGGTCGGCGAGGATGAATTTGGCAATGTTTATTATCGACGTCGCGGTGGAAAAAAAGACGCAGCGCTCGGTATTGAAAGACGTTGGGTGATTTACAAGGGTTATTGCGAAGGTTCAGCAACGCCGCCAGGCTGGTATGGCTGGCTTCATCATACGGTGGATGTGCCGCCGACGGCTGAGACCTATACGGCGAAGGATTGGGAATTACCGCATCAGCCAAATCTTACCGGAACGCCTCAGGCCTATCGTCCGCCTGGATCTCAGCTTTCAACGGGCGAACGCACGCCAGCTGGCGGCGATTATGTTGCCTGGCGGCCAGAAGGCTGAAATTGCCCCGTCATCTCAGGCGCGGCGTCAGCGATCGTCCCTGCATTCGACCCCCGCGCGGTGAACTCATGAAGCACTCAATCAAATGCGCACTGGTGATGAGCTGTGCTTTAAGCGCATTTGCAGTTGGCGCGCATGCAGACCCTATTCAAAACCCAACGGCGACTTTTGCAGGTCTTGATAAGACAACAGGGCGCATTGTTAATTTTGACGTATCAATCGGCGAAACAGTTCAATTTGGCACTTTGCAGATTATCCCGCGCGTTTGTAACACCCGTCCTCAAACAGAGACGCCGCAGACAACGAGTTTTGTTGAAGTTGAAGAGTTAATTGCAAAGCCAACTCGTGAAACGCGCGCAGAAGATAAGGTTCAGCAACCTTCTGCAGAAGTAAAAGAGTCGAAGCGACTTTTTACTGGCTGGATGTTTGCTTCTAGTCCGGGCCTTCATGGCGTTGAGCATCCAGTTTATGACGTTTGGTTAGTGGACTGCAAAGGCGGTAAGGAAGTCGCTGCGCCAATTGCCGCCACTCCTGCGGATAATGCAGACGGCGTTGTCGCAACGCCAGTTGAAGAGAATAAGAAGAAAAAATCGCGGAAAGTGGAGCCGGCAGCGCCTGCGCCTGTTGAAACGCAGGCAATCGGCCCAGCTGATCAGCCTGTCGCGGCGCCTATGCAAACAGAAACAGCGCCTGCGCCAGCTGACGCAGCAGATCCTAATGCTGCTGGAAAGAAAAAGAGGAAATCAAAAACGCGCCAACAAGGCCAAGACTCTGCGCCGGCTCCAGCAGCGCCGGCGCCCAGCGGCGGTCTCTTGCCATTTTGATGAATGTTAAAAAATTTTATAATTTATACGTCGTCTAAGGCGAGCGCAGCGAGCGCTTTAGCGCCGCTTACGGCAGATGTATTCGACCAGACATGAAAATTCGCCTGAAGCGTGAGAGCGGTTTCTAACTTTACAAGATAAGCCTCGCGGGGAATCTCAACTGCGCCAAGCGAGGCGAGATGCGGGGTTATAAATTGCGTATCGAGCAGCTCAAATCCGCCTGCTTTTAATCGAGCGATTAAATGCGCGAGTGCGACTTTTGACGCGTCGCGTTCATGATGAAACATGCTCTCGCCAAAAAATGCGCCTCTTAATCTAACTCCATAGAGGCCGCCAACCAGAGCGCCGTTGCGCCAGCATTCGACGCTATGCGCATAGCCCATTTCATGTAGTTCACAGTAAAGACGCAGGATATCTTTATTGATCCATGTTTTTTCACGGCCCAGGGCAGGGGCGGCGCAAGCCGCCATGACGGCTTGAAAATCCGTATCAATGCGCACCTCAAATCGATCGGATTTAATTACTTTTGCAAGCGATCGCGAGAGTTTGAAAGACTGAAGCGGAAAGATTGCGCGTGGATCTGGATCAACCCAAAAGAGCTCGTCATCTTCGGCGTTTTCCGCCATCGGAAAGAGGCCGATTGAATAAGCCCGCAGCAACAGATGGGGAGAGATGGGAAGAATTTTGCGCCGCGACATCTATCGCCTCACTGCGCGAGATCAAATTTGAGCGGTTGAGCTAAAAGCCAGGTTCAATTCCGCCAGTTGCTAAGAAATGTTCCAGCCAATGAATATCATAAAGACCATTTTGCACATCTCCATTGCGCACAAGCGTTCTGAAGAGCGGGAGCGTTGTATCAATTCCATCTACAATGAATTCATCCAATGACCGTCGCAGACGCATCAGCGCCTCAGTGCGATTGCGACCATGCACGATCAGTTTGCCAATGAGGGAATCGTAATTGGGTGGGATCGTATAGCCTTGATAGACAGCAGAATCGACACGCACGCCAACGCCCCCTGGAGGATGATAATAAGCAATGCGCCCAGGGGAGGGACGGAAGTTTAAAGGATGTTCAGCGTTTACACGGCATTCGATTGCATGGCCATAAAACCAAATATCTTCTTGTTTTAAAGAAAGCGGCGATCCTGCAGCGACGCGGATCTGTTCACACACGAGGTCAACGCCGGTAATTGCTTCCGTGACAGGATGCTCGACCTGAATACGCGTGTTCATTTCAATAAAATAAAATTCGCCATTCTCATAAAGAAATTCGATTGTTCCGGCGCCAGCATATTGCATTTTTTGCATTGCCTTAGCGCAGATGTCGCCAATTTTCTGCCTCTGTGCATCATTCAAGGCCGGCGAGGGGCTTTCCTCAAAGATTTTTTGATGTCTGCGTTGTAGAGAGCAGTCGCGTTCACCCAGATGAATCGCTTGACCTTTACCGTCGCCAAAGATTTGAATCTCAATATGTCGAGGTTTCTCTAAATATTTTTCAAGATAGACTGTGTCGTCTCCAAAAGCGGCTTTCGCTTCCGTGCGCGCTGTCGAGACTGCGATTGCAAGATCATGAGCGTCGCGCGCGACTTTCATGCCGCGACCGCCGCCGCCAGATGCGGCTTTAACAAGAACTGGAAAGCCAATTTTTTCAGCGATTTTGAGCGCTTCTTTTTCGCTCCTGATAGCGCCTTCAGAACCAGGCACGCACGGTATGCCAAGTTTTTTCGCTGTTAGTTTTGCTTCAATCTTATCGCCCATCAAGCGGATATGTTCTGATTTAGGGCCGATAAAGGTAATATTGTGCTCTTCTAAAATTTCAGCAAAACGCGCATTTTCAGATAGGAACCCATAGCCTGGATGGACTGCGTCCGCGCCAGTAATTTCACATGCAGAAAGAAGCGCAGGAATATTAAGATAGGAATCTCTTGCTGCAGGCGGGCCAATGCAAACAGATTCATCGGCTAATTTGACATGCATGGCATCTGCGTCAGCTGTTGAATGAACAGCGACAGTTGAGATACCCAGCTCCTTTGCCGCACGCAGAATCCGAAGGGCAATTTCGCCGCGATTAGCGATCAGAATTTTGTCGAACATAGCGGCCTATTCGATCACGAGGAGCGGTTCGCCAAATTCAACCGGCTGACCGTCATCAACAAGGATGGCGACGATAATTCCCGATTTCGGCGCGATAATATCGTTAAAGGTTTTCATGGCCTCAATAAGCAAGAGTTTATCGCCCACTGAGACGCGCGCGCCTATCTCGATAAAGGGTTTGGCGTCAGGGTTGGGTCGTAGATAGGCTGTGCCAACCATTGGCGACTTAACCGCATCCGCGTAGTCCGCCGGCGCAGGCTCAGTAGGCGCAGACGAGGGTGATTTCGCAGGGGGCAAAGCGGCTGGCGGCGCATTGTGATAATGGGCAGGGGCTATCGGCGCCGCGACGGGCGCGTAGGCGTATGGCGCGGGCGCGCCTTTAACCGCGCGAATGCGGAGATCGCCTTTTTCAACTTCAAATTCTGTTAAATCGCTATCGGCAACGAGTGAAGCGATTGCTTCAAGCAGAGTTGTATCAATGCCTGAGATGTTTTTTACCACGGGCGTTTTCCGTGGAGCGGGACGTGCTTTTTGAATTTTACGCGCCATTGATCATCTCTGCATGTTGTCAGCTGTTTGCGAAAATAGCCTCAAGCGCAAGGAGATAGGATTGCGGGCCAAAGCCAGCAATAATTCCGCGCACGGCAGGTGAGATATAAGAGTGATGTCTAAAACTTTCCCGCGCATAGACGTTTGAAAGATGCACTTCTATGACATTGGCTTGTGCGCCTTTAATGGCGTCATAGAGTGCAATCGACGTATGCGTGAACGCGCCTGCATTCAAGATAACAGGGGCGCCAATTGCGCCTGCCTCCTGGATCCAAGAAATGAGATCGCCTTCAATATTTGACTGTTTGAAGACCAAGGATGCGCCCTTAGCTGCGCACTTATCCTCCAACAGCTTGCGGATGTCTTGGAGGCTTGCGCTTCCATAAATCGCCGGCTCTCGCTTGCCGAGCAGATTTAGATTAGGGCCGTTGAGCACATGGACAGCTGTCATGATATTTCTAAACGGTCCTATATCCTGAGGGTCTCGATCAGATCGCTTTTCATAACCATATTGCCGGCTTAAAGAAAGCCCGCAATTCTGGCCTTAGCATTCTGATTTTCCGCATTTTCGAATGTTATCAAGCTTAGCTTTAAGCTCCGCATAAGGCACACCGCCGACAATGGCGTCTTGGCCCACGACCCATGCCGGGGTGCCGTCAAAACGCAGGGCTTCAGCCAGCATGCTGACTTCTTGAAGGGCGGCTGTTGTCTCGGGTTTTTTAAGATCTTCCTCAAGTCGGCTCATATCTGCGCCAACTTCTTTCGCCACGGCTAAAGCTTGGGCCTTAGCGATGTGGCCTTTGACGGAGAGAAGCTTTTGATGGAACTCCCAGAATTTTTGGGGTGAGAGCTGCATCCGCGCCGCTGTCGCTACTTGTGCGGTTTCTTGAGAGTCTGTGCCTAAAATTGCGAAATCTTTTAACACAACGCGTAATTTTGGATCTGTTTCGATCAGTTTGGCGACAGACGCCAAGGCGCGTTTACAATAGCCGCAATTATAGTCAAAAAACTCGACTAAGGTTACGTCGCCATTTGGATTGCCCACCACAGCCTGATGCGGCGAGCGAAATAATTTTTCCTGATTGTCTAAAACGGCTTTTTGACGCGTTGCGTTTTCAGCAAGTTTTTGCCGCTTATCGAGCTCATCAATCGCCTCTTTCAGGACTTCAGGCTTTGACAATAAATAATCATGAATAATTTTCTCAATATCCGTCTTCTGTAGGGTTGTTTGCTCGGATGCCGCTTGTGCGCTTTTGAGCGGAAACAAATTACTTACACCAGCCAGGAATAGAAAAACGGTAGAAGCGAAAACAAGGGGGAAGCGCATCTCATACTCCTTTTGGCCCTAGGCTGTTTATTCTCTTTTGTGGGCTGTCTTATGAATTATCAATCGGTTGAGCCGCTGCTTAGCCGTCTTCTTGATAAAGAAGCATTAATGCGCCCAACATCACGCCAACGATTGCTGGCGACCAGGCCGCGACTGAAGGGCTTATTAAGGCGGCGCTTCCTAAGTCCGACAGAACCTTTGTCGCGATATAGAGCACGAAGCCAGCTACCACGCCATAGGCGAGCGTTTGTGTCACGCCGCCCATACGTGAAAAGCGCATAGAAAAGGAAGCCGCCACAAGCACCATCGCCACAAGTAAAAGCGGCCGCGCCAACAGGTTTTGGTAATGGAGCCAATAACCCGTGGCGTCCAAACCCGCATCCGCCGTTTCTTGAGCTACGGTCGTTAAACTCCAAAATGCCGTCGATTGCGGCGGTATGCTTGCGGCTGCAGCTTGTTCCGGCGTTAGGCTCGTCGCCAACATATAAGTTTTAACGCTGCGGGTCTCTTCTCCCGGCGCGCTAATGACGGCATCGCTTAAAACCCACACGCCGGGATCTAATCGCGCACGGCTTGCAACAACGCGTTCGGTAAAACCGCCCGTGGCGGAGTAGATATTGACGTTAACTTCGAAAAGTTCAGTTCCCTTATTGGCGGAGCCGCTTGCATGGATCACTGCAAGACCATCAACGCCATGTTGACGCAACCACACGCCATGATCGATGCGCACACTGCCTGGGACGCCAAAAAGTTCGAGCTCCATTTGGTCAGCATGCTGCTTAAGGGAAGCGGATAAGGGATTGTAAATTGTGATGGAGATGACGCCAATGAGAAAGGCCGTCATGACAGGCGCAAAAAGAAATTGCCATACAGACATTCCAGCAGCGCGCGCAACAATGAGTTCAAGTTTGCGCGTCAAATCAACGAATGCCGCCATAGATCCAAAAAGAACTGCGAAAACGAGAATATTTTCTGCAGCTGCAGGTACTTTCATCAGCGTTAACATCGCGACTGTCTTTGCCGTGACTTGCGGATTATCGCTCGCGCGTCGAAGCATTTCGACGAAGACAACGACAAACATCAGACAAAAGATTGTAAAGAAAATCGAGAGGATTGTTTTCGTGAAACGCGCAGCGAGATAGCGCGTGATGGTTGCGCCAATCATGAAAGCCTCGCCTGGCGTTCAGGAATGAAGGGGGGGCGGCTCGAACGCTGCGCAAGTGTTATCGGCTCTATCACAATAGCCCTTTGAGGGGGGATCGCGGCTATTTCGCGGCGTCATTGACCCACTGACGCTGCCAGGATATTGCGCCCTAAATATCCCAGTGCCGCCCATAAGGGCGTAAAAACCCTCATGAGGCGAAAATGACATTCAACGTCACAATTAAAACAGTCTCATTTGATGAGGCCGGGGCGCAGCTACGGGGATCGGAAGACCTTGAAAAGCCAGTGACTTTGGTTGCTTTCAGCGGCGCGGAGCTTGCTCTTGCGGCTTCCGTCAAGCCCCTGTTGGAAAGCGCCCAAGCGCAGATCGCTCGAGCGGCGAAGGCGGCAAAGTTTAAAGGTAAAGCTGGGTCAAGCCTGGAGATTCTCGCCCCCATCGGTCTCGCAGCGGCGAGATTAGTGCTCATTGGCGTGGATACTGGATCTGAGGAGACGGAATCTAAATCGAGCGCAAAATCGCCTTCGGAGGAGTTTTTGAACCTGGGCGGAAAAACGGCTGGCCGCTTGCCGCAAGCTGGAGCTGCGCTCGTTCTTTTTGATTTTCCCAATCGACCAAGCGATTTATCTGCCGCAGCGGCGCAATTTGCTCTTGGCGCTTGGCTGAGAGCGTATCGTTTTGATCAGTATAAAACTAAAAAGGGTGAGGAAGCTGAGGCCGAGGGGCTCATTGAGCTCTCGCTCGCTTTAACAGATCCGACTTCAGCAAGAAGTGAGATTGACGAAATCGCCTCCTTAGCCGAGGCGGTTATTCTTTCGCGCAATCTTGTCAATGAACCAGCGAATGTTCTTTCGCCTGATGAATTTGCGCGTCGGGCTTCAGAATTAATGAAGTTGGGCGTTGAAGTAGAAATACTCGATGAGCGCGCAATGGCGGAATTGGGCATGCGCGCCTTGCTGGGCGTCGGACAAGGCTCAGAGGCAGAAAGCAAATTAGT
>DHWC01000008.1 GCA_002412985.1 Methylocystaceae bacterium UBA5192
CTAACTTTAGGAGATAAACCTCGGCATCTATTCTTTTGTTAATGTTGCGCGAGTAGCTTTTTTATTGCTTGTCGCGTGGCTTAAATCATAGGATTATCCTTACTTATTCAATTCAAGCGCTATGCGGAAACAGATCAAGGCTAATGATGCATAGTAGCGCCAGTGATCAATTAAAAAGTTGGCGATTTCTCGTCCTTAATGTTGTCTTAGCGCTCGCTAATATCATCATTCTTTCGAATATTCCCGGATATACAGTGCTTGTTCCCTATGCGGCCGGAAGCCTGCAAGGGGTTACCCCGAGTTTTGGAACCTGGGGCACGACGGATGCCATGATGGGTATCGTGATGGGATTGCCGCTGGCGCGGTGGTTTGCAGGTCGATATGGCGATTATCAAGTCTATATTACAGCATTAATTGCTTTTGCCTTCGCGTCTTTTGCATGTTCTTTAAGTGAAACAATTTCTTTTTTCGTTATGGCGAGGTTTTTATTAGGCCTTGCTGGCGGCATCGCATTGCCGATTGGTCAATTATTGGCGCTCAACGAATATCCTGAGCGATATCGCACCTATGGTGTCGGATTCTGGGCAATGCAGAGCATGGCGCCCTTTACCCTTGGCGTTTTTATGGGCGGATTCTGGGCGGAATATTTCAATTGGCGTTGGCTATTCTATTCTAATATTTTTCTTTCAGTTCCTATAGCTGGCTTTGTTTTCGCTTTGCTTTATGGGCGAAAATATCCGCGTAGGATCACGCGTTTTGATCCAATTGGCGTTTTGCTGCTCACTTTAATTCTGGTTGGGACTCAGACAATCCTCAACCAAGGCAATGATTTTGATTGGTTTGGCTCACCCTTTTTATTGCTGTTGCTTATTCTTGTTATTCTTGCGCTGCCTAGTTTCATTATCTGGGAGATGGGAGAGCGTCATCCTGTCTTGGAAATTAGACTTTATGGCTATCGCAATTATGCAGTAGCCATGGGATGTTCCGTCGTTGGTTTTTTGGTTGTTCAAGGAACATTATCCGTTTTTGTCGGTCAATTACAAACGTTGCTAGGTTATACGTCGTCTTTAGCTGGCGTTGTTTATCTTATGATGGCTATTCTTGCGGTTCCAATGATTTCTTTTATTCATGAGCTAATTAAAGATATCGATCTTCGTTTTCTTGCCTGTTTTAATTTTGTTGGGTTTGCAGTCGTTCTAACTTGGCTAGGACTATTTGATAAAACAGCTTCATTTGATCAAATTTCAACACCAATGATATTTTTTGGGTTTTTTCTTGCAACATTCTTTGCGCCAACTTCTGCCCTTGCCGTTCAGGGCATGTCAGGACAAAGACTTATTCGCGCTGCTGAAGAATTATCAATGTTAAGAACTGCTGCAGGTGCAATGGGAATTACGTTACAAGGCGTTGTTGCTTTTCGCCGAGCGCCATTTCATCAATTGGATCTTGCAGATCATCTTGGCGGCAGACGCTTTGCTTCTCTCGATCTTTTACCCCAGCTCATTGAAAAATTTAAAGCACTCGGCATGAGCGAGCCGGTCGCGCAAGCGCAGATCGCACGCTTAATGAAACAGCAGGCCGCTTTGCTTGGTTTGGGAGACGCTTTTTTTCTAGGCGGCTTCTCGTTTGCTCTGCTCGCGCTCTTTGTCTGGTTGGCCGCTAAGCCAAGTAAGAACATGCGTAAAAAGAAAGTTAAGTTACAAGATCTCAAAGCTAGAGAAATCTTGGATGAGGCCTACTAATAACCGGCTATTGTTTAGTGAAGATTGTTACCCGTTAAATTATCAAACAGCGATCGATCCTGCGTAGAGACGTCTATGTCGCCTACAGACTCTGGTTTGTCCAAGTTGCGATATTGAAACGGCTCAAAGGGTTGGATTTCTTTATCTTTTGGTAGGCGCTCGCGATCCCAACCGCCGCCTAAGGATCTAACCAGTAAGACTGCAGATTCTAAAACGCGCGCTTTAATTTTGACGCTGTTGATCCGTGCTTCAAGCGTGTTGATTTGCGCATAAACAAGATCAAGACTGGAGATCAAGCCGCCGCGGAACAGTTCCATGGTTAGATTTTGCTGCTCAAGAGCAGCTGCAACGGCAAGATCCTGTCTCTTTGACGCTTCCGTCATGCGATTTGTTAGGCTCAAACCGTCCTCAACCTCACGAAAGGCATTTAAGACCGTCGCGCGATATTTATCCTCTGTTTCCCGGTAAATCGACCAGGATTGCTGTAATTCAGCCCGCCTCATGCCGCCTTCAAATATAGGCAGCGAGACCATTGATCCGTAAGACCACAGGCTATTGGCAAGCGAAAAAAGGTTAAAGGCTTTATCCTCATAGCCGCCGCCAAGTCTAAAAACGACATTGGGGAAAAACGCGGCGCGAGCAATGCCAATAACGCGATTAGCTTGCGCCATTTCGCGCTCAGCGCTTGCGACATCTGGGCGGCGTTCCAAAAGACTAGAGGGTAGTGTGCGCGGCAGCTTAAATTTCGCCATTTGTAATTCGCCGACTGGCGTAATTTTAAAGCTAGATGCGGAAACGTTCAAAAGTGCTGCAATAGCATGCTCTGTAACTTCGCGATCGGCTTTTACTTCTTCCGATTTAGCTTCCGTATCGTGAAGGAGATATTTTACACGAGCCACATCGAGTTCAGAGGCAATCTTACCATTGAACTGATCAGTTACAATTTGAAGAGATTCCTTATAGTAATCAATTGACTGCTTATAAACGTAACTCTGCGCGTCATAGCCGCGTAGAATATAATAATTAGATGCAATCTCAGCCTGAAGACTAAGGCGTGCTAGCCAATATTCAGCGGCGCGTTGTTGGGCGAGGTGGATTTGAGCGCGCGTTGTATTGCGAATGGCTGACCAAAAGTCAGGTTCCCATGAGGCCAGGCTGCCTGTGGCGACGCGGGTGTCGTAGACTGGGCTGCCAGGATAAAAGGTTGTCGTTGGTGCGCGAAAAAGCGAATTCGTGGATTGCTTATTGTCGGATGAATCGGCGTTTAAACCGATTTGCGGTAAAAGACGCGATTGCGCCTTCATCATCATATCTCGCGCTTGCACAAAGCGCTCGGCTGAGGCTTGCAGACTGGGGTTTGACGCCATGGCCTGGTCCTCAAGCTTATTGAGAACAGGATCATGAAAGAGCGTCCACCAATCGAGTCGGATTTCGTCATCTGACGGACGGGCTTTTAAAAATGGACCTGAGCCATGGTAGGAATCTGGCACAACAAATTCGACAGGCTCATAGGGCGGGGCTAGGTCAACATGCGGCACCGCATTACAAGCTGAGAGCGCAAGGGCAAACGCCAAAAAACCCAAGCCGCTTTTATTTAAAAAGCGGTAGGCGTTTTTGAGCCATGTGGCGTATATGCCTAATTTTTTCATTCAGCAGATTTTGTTTTATCGGTTTCTTTGTTGCTCTTGATCGATGACTTGATCGTTTTATCTTCATAGCCAGGTCTAGGCGTGACAACGCGCACTCTGTCGCCTTCAAGCAATGCGGCGCTAGGCGTTTGAACAAGCCTATCGGCGGTTGAAATTCCACTGAGTACCTCAGTGAACCCATCCATCAATTTCCCAACTTTAATGGGTTTAAAGTGAACGCGATCTTCTGCATCCAAAACGGCGACTTCTGTTGAGGCTTCTTGGAAAACAAGAGCGCTGGATGGAATGATGAGCGTATCGCCTTTAAGTGGCGCTGTAATTGTGACTGCGCCGTAGGATCCAGGCCAAAGAGCCCGATCTTCATTTTCTATCGTGAACTCTGTAATCGCCGTTCGGGTAATCGGGTCAAACCCATTCGCTGAGGTTAAAAATTCAGCTTTGAAATGACGATCCGGCATTTGCGGGACAGTCACGTCGGCCGTTAATCCAGGTTGTAAAATATTACCAAAAGCTTCAGGAACAGAAACAAAGACACGCATTTTGTGTATTTCAGCAACCGAAAACATTTCAGTGATTTGCTTTGTGTTACTGATATTGCCTTCTTTATTGATATAATCGCCGACGTTGATATTACGAGCGACGACGACGCCATCAAAAGGAGCGACAATTGTTTTAAATCTCTCCTGAGCCGTAAAATTATCGACATTATGCTGAGCGGCTTGGACTTCAGCGGCTTCAGACTTTTCGTTTGCTTCATAAACTGAAATAGACTGTTCTGAGACGGCGCGTGATTTACGCAGGGCTAGATAACGATTTACCGTAACGACAGCGAGGTTATATTTTGCCTTCTGAGAATCAAGCGCCGCTTTGGCCTGAGCATATTGCGCGTCGAGAATTGGCACGTTGATTTCTGCTAATACATCGCCTCTTTTAACTTTAGCGCCATAGTCCTTGTACCACATTTTTACATAGCCAGAAACCTGAGCGTAAATTGGCGCCAAATACCAAGCGTCAATATTGCCTGGTAGCGTAATTGTTTCGCTTGTTGGTCCTGGACGCGCATGGGTGACGGCCACAGCAGGCATGGCGCCTTCAATCGTTTCATCCCCGAGCCGCTTTGAATACATTAGGCGCGAATAAGTTTGATAAGCGAGATAGGCTCCAAGAGCCGCTGCTGCAAAAATCGCAATATTTTTGGCGGATGGTTTTTTATCCATTTGCTTTCCCTTGTTGGCCAGAGAAGCGCTTGTAGACAAGGGCGTAAACGCAGGGCACGAAGAATAGAGTTGCGAATGTGGCGAGGATCAACCCGCCGATCACTGCGCGGCCAAGCGGCGCATTTTGCGAATTACTCATCGACATAGGCACCATGCCAATGATCATAGCTGAGGCGGTCATGATAACAGGTCGAATTCGGGCGAAGCCTGCTTCTAGCGCCGCTTCAATCGCATCTCCATGCATCTCATAACGCTCGCGTGCATAGGAGACGACAAGAATTGAATTGGCCGTTGCCGTGCCCATACACATGATTGCGCCAGTCAGAGCGGGAACGGAAATATTCGTATGGGTAATAAAGAGCGACCAAGCAATGCCGGCTAATGCTCCAGGTAAGGCGGTAATAATAATAAAAGGATCAAGCCAGGATTGAAAATTAACAACCATTAGAAGGTAAATCAGAACGATTGACGCAACGAGCCCGCCAATTAATTGCGTATAAGCGCTGTGCATGGTTTCGGCTTGACCATGAATTTCCATCGTAGCTGTGCGCGGTAATTCTTTTTCTAGACTTGCCGCGGTTTTTTTTACATCTTTCAAAACAGCGCCAAGATCCCTGCCTTCTGCTGAAACATAAATATCGAAGATGGGTCGGATATCTGAGTGCGAGACAACTCCAGGCGTACCAATCGGCGAGATTGAGGCGACATTGCCTAAAAGCTGAATTTCTTTTGAATCTGGTCCAAGATTATCCTTATCAACCGGTATGGTGAGCAGATCGCGCACGCGATACATCTGCGGTTGCGGCGTATAGATATTCACCTGATAGACAATGCCTGTTTTATGCTCAAGCCAATAGGTTTGATCGACCTGTTGACTGCCGGAAAGTGTCATCAGCTGATTATTTGCGATGTCTTTTTCTGTAACTTCTGTGCCGAGACTGAATGTGCGTTCGCCTTGAACCAAAATCGTCGGCTGTCGCATAACTTGTTGGATGACAACGTCCGCCGCTCCAGGGATGAGTTTTAATTTGGACGCGAGTTTGCGGGCATAATCATAATTTTCATACATATCCATGCCGATAATTTGCACGTCTATCGGAGAGGGTGATCCGAAATTCAAAATTTTGTCAGTCAGATCGGCTGGCTGGAACGTAAATTCTGTGCCGGGATAAAGTTTAATTAATTCCTTGCGTAAGATGCGTCGATAATCCCAAACGGGTGAGGCTTCATTTTTGAGCGCAATTGTTATGTCACAGTCTTGCGATCCGATTGTTGGAGTTGGAATAAACGCCAGATTGTGGGGTCCATAGACAGGTAGACCGCAGTTACTCACAACGCTCTCGACCTGACCAGGAAGAAGACGAGCGACATCATTTGCGACAAGAGAGGTTATGCGAGAGGTTGTTTCAATACGCGTGCCCAATGGAGCGCGCATATGCATTTGCATGGTGCCGGTTTTAATTTCCGGGAAGAAATCTTGGCCGTTGAATAGGAATAACGAGAGCGAGGTGACGGCGAAGCCTAGAAATATACTGATGAATTTATTTTGGTTGGCTAGCGCCATTTTCAAAATATCACTGTAGCCATCACGAAATCTCTGGAAACCGGCCTCAAATCCAAGTTGGAAACGTTTTAAGAAGCCAGGAGTCTTTTCTTCTTTATGCGGCTCGCTGGGAATAGCTTTCGCAAAATGCGAGACGCCGCCAACATTTGCTTCAGCGGCTTTAACAGCGTCAGCATTCGCCAGATCATAAATCTGCTTGGCTATCTCATTTGACCCGCCACTCCCGCCCTCGGCGGGCGCATGTCCATGAGCATGGGGCGAGCTTGGATCAACGAGAATATATTTCGCCATGGTCGGCACGAGTGTGCGCGAGAGAATAAAGGAGGCGGCCATCGCGAAGATGACAGCTTCGGCCATGGGCGCAAAAAGAAATCCTGACACGCCTGTGAGCTCAAAGAGCGGGAGCCAGACCATCATGATGCAAAGCGTTGACACAAATGTCGCGGTGACGATCTGATTGGCGGCGTCAATAATCGCAACTTCGATCGGCTTGCCCATTTCCAAATGCGTATCGATATTCTCAATCATGACGGTGGCGTCATCAACGAGAATGCCGACGGCAAGCGCTAAGCCGCCAAGGGTCATGATGTTAATCGTCTGACCAGCGATATGGAGGCCGATAATGGCGCTTAGGATCGCTAAAGGAATGGATGTGGCGATAATTACAGTCGCGCGCCAAGAGCCTAAGAAAAGAATAACGACAATACCCGTTAGGCCCGCAGCTAGTAGCATTTCACGCACAACATCCGTGATTGAATCTTTCACGAAAATTGAGGCGTCGTTGAGTAACTTTACTTTAGTGCCCTCGGGACTGATTTTTTCAATTTCTGGAATGGCTTCTTTAACGCCGCTGACGACGGAGAGCGTTGAAGACTCGCCATCTTTCATGACCACTAGAATGACGGCTTGCTTACCCTTCACCAAAACAGCGTTTAATTGTGGTGGGCCAGCCAATTGAACGTCAGCAACGTCTCTGAGATAAATATTTGCGTTCCCAACGCGTTTTATGGGTAGGCTTTTAAAGTCCTCCACCTCCATTTGTTGGGCGTTTGTTACCACCATCCAGTCAGTTGTTTTGATTTTCTGATCGCCTGCTGGAAGGACAATACTTTGATTGCCAAAGGCCTCATGGACGTCTGAAACCGTTAGGTGATGCGCAAGTAATTGCTGCTGATTGAGTGAGACCAGCAATTGTTTGGGCATGCCGCCGTAGGGTTGGGGGACAATTGCGCCGGGGATCGTAACCAGCAGCGGTCGAATATTGTTAAAGGCCATGTTGAACATGGCGGCTGGCGTTAGATTTTCGTTTTCAATCTGTAGCATGGCGACTGGAACAGAAGAGGCGTCCAGTCGAAAAATCATTGGCGGCGAAATATCAGGTGGCAGCGCCTTGATGACAGTTTGAGAAATAGCGACGATTTCAGATTCAGCTGCGCCAAGTGGCGCGTCAGGTTGAAGAAAAATTTTAACAACGCTGATGCCATAATAGGAATGGCTTTCGATATGTTCGATGCCCTCCACGGTGGAGGTAAGCTGACGTTCGAAATAAAAGGTAATTCTGCCTGAGACATCCTCTGGCAAAAGGCCGGCGTATGACCATACGACCGCAACGACAGGAATGCGGATGTTGGGAAAGACATCTGTCGGTGATTTGAAGATCGACATAATGCCGTAAAGCAAAATAGCGATCGCAAGAACAACGAAGGTGTAAGGCCGCTTTAGTGCGACGACGACGATTTCATTCATCTCGGCTCAGCCCTCACAAGCATTGTGAGGCTTGCAAAGGCTATAACGCGCTTCCATCTCAGGAACCGCTGTCACGCTTTTCAGCCTGCTGGGGAGTTTTACACAGATGATATTGAAATCAGTCATTCTTCAACGTTGCTGGGCCTGACCGTTTTAGCCTGGACTCTCAAACCTCATTCATAGCGGGAAATGTCCGCTTTAGAACGCCAATAGGTGAAGTTTGGCGAGGGATAAGTCATTTTTTTGTGGAACAAATGTCTGGA
>DHWC01000079.1 GCA_002412985.1 Methylocystaceae bacterium UBA5192
TGGCGCGCCCAAGGGGATTCGAACCCCTGTTTTCGCCGTGAAAGGGCGACGTCCTAGGCCTCTAGACGATGGGCGCTTGTCACCTGAGGACTCATGAGCCCAGTCAAGTTGACGATCCCGGCTGTATAGAGGCGCTGGGCTTCTAAGACAAGTGCGTTAGGGGCTTGGTTTTTATCATTTGCGCCATCCGAGCCGTCACTTTAAAGCACGCTATCATGCTGACAATAAACGACCTCACCTATCGACTTGGAGATCGTCTGCTTTTTGATAGGGCAGGGGTATTTCTTCCAGGTCGCGCCCGTACTGGGTTTGTAGGTAGAAATGGAGCAGGTAAGACAACCCTGTTTCGGCTCATCGCAGGCGAAATTAGCCCAGAAACTGGATCAATTTCTCTCCCGACGAGAACGAAACTTGGTCGGGTTGAGCAAGAGGCTCCTGGCGGTAAAACGTCTCTGATCGATTTTGTTCTGTCCGCCGATGTCGAGCGCTCGAGTCTTTTGGCCCGGGCAGAAGCAGCTTCAGACCCACATGAGATTGCTGAAATCCAAGCGAGGCTGGTTGATATTAACGCTCATGCGGCGCCCTCGCGAGCCGCAACAATTCTCCATGGCTTGGGTTTTGATGCGTTGAAGCAACATCAAGCCCTTGAGGAGTTTTCTGGAGGCTGGCGAATGAGGGTTGCGTTAGCCGCAATCCTCTTTTCTCAACCAGATCTCCTCTTACTCGACGAGCCAACCAATTACTTAGATTTGGAGGGCACATTATGGCTGGTTGATTACTTATCGTATTATCCAGCAAATATACTTGTTATAAGCCATGATCGCGACTTACTTGATGCAGTTGCGACACATATTCTTCATCTTGAAAATAGCAAACTCACTCTTTATAAAGGAAATTACTCTTCGTTTGAGAAGCAGCGGCAAGAAGCGTCTTTACTCGCCGCAAAAGCGAACAAAAAGCAGGAAGATCAACGCAAGCATCTTCAATCATTTGTTGATCGCTTTCGAGCTAAGGCGACTAAGGCGCGTCAAGCTCAATCACGACTAAAATTACTTGCAAAGTTACAACCAGTCACTGCGGTTGTCGATACGGCTGTATTGCCAATATATCTGCCTTCTCCAGAGAGACCATTGTCGCCGCCAATTATATCATTAGATAAAGTTTCTGTTGGCTATAGTGATAAAACCGTGCTTACAAACCTTACTTTATCACTTTCTGAAGATGATCGGATCGGTCTTTTAGGAGCGAATGGTAATGGTAAATCAACTTTCGCGAAACTTATTGGAGGTCGGCTAGAGCCGCAATCAGGAAATCTCATACGTGCGCCGAAGCTTAACGTTGGTTTCTTTGCCCAGCATCAAGTTGATGATTTAAGCAGCAACGATACGGCATATAAGTTGTTTTCAGAACTCATGCCGGATGCGTCAGAGGCGCGTATTAGATCTAGAGCCGCTCAGGCTGGTTTCCCTGGAGCCAAAGCGGAAACAAAAGTGGAGAATCTTTCTGGTGGCGAGAAAGCCCGGTTACTGCTTGGCGTATCTAGTTTTCATGGGCCACACCTGATTATTCTTGATGAGCCTACAAATCATCTTGATATTGATAGCCGGGCTGCTCTGATAGAAGCAATAAATATTTACAGCGGTGCTGTGATCTTGGTTTCACATGATCGTTATTTGTTAGAGGCTTGTGCGGATAAGCTTTGGATCGTTGATCAGGGGTCAGTGAAAACATTTGACGGAGACATGAATGATTACTCACGTTATATCTTAGCAGCCACGCGAGAGGAAAAGACGCGTCAAAACAGCAGTGAGGCGGTAAAGCCTGACTTGCATGCAGTAAAAAAGCAGGATCTGAATTTACTTCGTCGTAAATTATCAGAGTTAGAAACAAAAATTGAAAAGTTTAATAACCTCTTATCTCGAATTGATGCAGCTCTTTCAGAGCCTGAAGCTTACTCTCGTAATCCTCAAGAAGCATCAAAGCTCTCTGGTCAGAGGTCTGATCTCATTCAGGCGCTTTCAGCTGCGGAAGAACAATGGCTTGAGGTCGCAGCCCAGATTGACAGTGTTTAATCTAATTCATCTAATAAGATCTGAGAATTCTGGATGAGCTTTGATATAAGCTTCAACAAATGAGCAGGTTGGTATAACTTTTTGCTTGCGTTCACGGGCCTTGTTTAAGGCAAAGTCTACAAGACGAGATCCGACACCCCGTCCGGAGAGTTCTATAGGCGCGTAGGTATGAAAAAGATCCATGCAGCCATCAGCTAGACGATATTCTAAATAAGCTAAATATCCATCAAGCTCTATTTCGTAGCGGTTGTGGGCGGAGTTTTCCTTTATTATCTCCATAGAGACGCGCTCTTCTGCCATTGCTTCTTCCTTTTTTGTGAGCTTCTTTGAATTAGCACCTTAGGGATGTTGTAGATTCCGGAATTTTCTCAGATTTTGCTTTTCTGGATCGCGGCTTAAGGCTTTGAGGTCTCGTTTCTCTGCCCTATGATATCGGGAGGCCTATACTTCCTTAAGATGTGATTCGACTAAGTGGAAAAACTGATGCGTCTATCTCAATATTTTTTACCCATTCTTCGTGAAACGCCAAAAGAGGCAGAAATTGTTTCGCATAGACTGATGTTGCGCGCGGGTCTCATTCGACAAGAATCTGCTGGAATTTATGCTTGGTTGCCATTGGGCCTAAAAGTTTTAAATAAGATTACGGCTATTATTCGCGAAGAGCAGAATCGCGCGGGCGCTATCGAATGTCTCATGCCGACTATTCAATCTGCCGATTTGTGGCGTGAGTCTGGACGCTATGACGCTTATGGAAAAGAAATGCTGCGTATTTGCGATCGTCATGAGCGGGAGATGCTCTACGGTCCAACAAATGAAGAAATGATTACGGAAATTTTTAGAGCCTATGTACGCTCCTATAAAGATCTACCCTTAAATCTCTATCACATTCAGTGGAAATTCCGAGATGAGGTGCGTCCTAGATTTGGCGTTATGCGCTCACGTGAATTTTTGATGAAAGATGCTTATTCTTTCGACATAACGCCAGAGGCAGGTCAGCATTCTTATAATAAAATGTTTGTCGCCTATCTGAGAACATTTGCTCGAATGGGATTAACGGCAATCCCCATGGCGGCTGAGTCTGGTCCTATTGGGGGTAATTTAAGCCATGAATTTATTATTCTTGCGGATACGGGCGAGAGTGAGGTTTTTTGTCACAAGGATTTTCTTACCTTTAAGCCCCCGCCACAGAATATTAAATTTGCAGATGAACAGGCTTTAAAGTCGATCGTTGAAAAATGGACAGGTCTTTATGCAGCGACTAGCGAAATGCATGATCCGCAGGCTTTCAACTTGGTTCCTGAAGAATCGCGTGTTTCCGCGCGGGGAATTGAAGTTGGTCATATATTCTTCTTTGGGACAAAATACTCCGAGCCAATGAAAGCTGTAGTTAGCGGCTCTGATGGTAAAGAAATTACCGTGCAGATGGGCTCTTATGGAATTGGTCCTTCCCGTCTTGTTGCGGCAATTATTGAAGCTAGCCATGATGAGGCTGGCATTATTTGGCCAGACACGATTGCCCCATTTCAAGTTGGGATCGCTAATCTTAAGGTTGGCGACGCATCAACAGACAAAGTTTGTGAAGAGCTTGTGCAGCAATTGGAAAACGCTGGTTTAGAGGTTTTATATGATGACCGTGATGAGCGGCCTGGCGCAAAATTCGCCACGCTTGATTTGATTGGTCTACCTTGGCAAATCCTTGTAGGCCCGAAAGGACTGGCGGAGGGACGTGTGGAAGTAAAAAGGCGACAAACTGGCGAGCGTGAATTCCTTGCTCCCGAAGAGGCCACAAAACGGATTGTTGCCGCATTGCGACAGGCTGCTGCATGAATGCGGAGGTAATCCCCTCTACGCGCTTAGCGTCAAGAGCAGGAGCATTTTCTTTATTTGAGTGGTTGGTAGCGCTACGCTATCTTCGTGCGCGCCGGGCTGATGGCTTTGTTTCGGTGATTGCTGGTTTTTCTTTTTTAGGGATTATGCTGGGCGTTGCTACCTTGATCGTTGTTACCTCAGTGATGAATGGATTTCATCGTGAGTTAATGGATAAAATCATGGGTATTAATGGCCATGCTTTTTTACAGGCCGTTGAGACATCCTTCACAGACTGGGATGATGTTGCGCAGAAAACCGCAACAGTGCCGGGCGTAAAACTTGCTATTCCAATGGTTGAAGGCGCTGCAGGTATTTCAACCCAATTTGGTCAATCTGGCGTTCTCGCCCGTGGCGTCCGAGAGAAAGATCTTTTGCGCCTGCCTGGAATTTCAGGAAACATCAAAAGTGGTGGATTAGAGGGTTTTGACAAAGCTGAAGGCGTCGCGATTGGGCAGCGTCTGGCTGAGACGCTAGGTGTTAGCGTTGGAGATAAGGTGAGCCTGTTAATCGCTAAGGGCGCCCAGACGCCCTTTGGCGTCGCTCCACGCATTAAAGCCTATAATGTCGTGGCTATCTTCTCAATTGGCATGTCTGAGTTTGACAATGTATTCGTTTATATGCCGCTCCTTGAGGCGCAAATGTTTTTCAATAGGGAGAATGAAGCTACAGTAGTTGAGGCATTCGTCGATGATCCGGATCAAATGGATGCGTTTCGTATTGAATTAGATAAGGCTGTAACACGTCCAATCATTGTTACGGATTGGAGGCAAAGAAATAAAACATTTTTTGAAACGCTACAGGTGGAAAAAAATATTCTTTTCATTATCCTTTCTTTAATTGTGATTGTGGCTGCGTTTAATATTATTTCAGGTCTAACAATGTTAGTTAAAGATAAAACGCAAGATATCGCTATTTTAAGAACAATTGGGGCGACGCGGGGAGCTGTCTTACGTATTTTCATGATAATCGGCGCGTCAATTGGCGTCGTGGGCACATTGGCTGGGTTTGGTCTGGGGCTGTTGCTTGCAAAAAATCTTGACGCTATTCGATTGGCTTTGAATAGCGCGTTAAACGCTAATCTATTTCCAGCAGAGTTTTATTTTCTGTCAAGATTGCCGGCAATCGTTGATGCCAGAGAAGTTTCGATGATTGTTGGCATGACGCTTGTCATTGCCATCTTGGCCTCAATCTATCCTGCCTGGAAGGCGGCCTCTCTCGATCCAATCGACGCATTGAGGCATGAGTAAGTTAATGAATGAAGCTGTTCTCGAACTCAGGAAGATTGCACGCCATTATCGTGAGGGCGATGCGCGTCTAGATATTCTTGTCGATGTCAATTTGAAAATTTTTTCAGGTGAAACCGTTGCGTTGCTTGCGCCATCGGGGACCGGTAAGTCTACGTTGCTTCATATTGCTGGTTTACTGGAGCGTCCCGACTCTGGAGAAACCCTTATCCGTTCAGCGCCAACAACCTCAATGACAGATACAGAGCGCACGCGATTGAGACGCGCGTCGATTGGTTTCGTTTATCAATTTCATCATCTTTTGCCGGAATTTAGCGCGCTTGAAAATGTTGCGCTACCCCAGATGATCAATGGCTTGGGTCGTGGTGAGGCGCAAAAGCGAGCAAGGCAATTGTTAGACTATTTAAATCTTGGCGAACGGTCTACACACCGCCCCTTTGAACTTTCAGGCGGCGAACAGCAACGCGTTGCTATAGCGCGCGCAGTCGCTAACGCTCCGGATCTTTTACTCGCGGATGAACCGACTGGTAATCTTGATCCCCGAACCGCAGATCATGTTTTTACTACACTGATGACTTTAGCCCGAAGCACGGGACTATCGGCTTTGATTGCAACCCATAACATGGAGCTTGCCGAAAAAATGGACCGCCGCGTTACACTTCGCGACGGTCGTATAGAGGCTATGCCTTAAAGAGCCTGCTAGGCCTTAGCCGTTGGCTTCTTATCGATAAACTGCTTCTTATACCACAATCCGAAGCCAACTAGGGCAAGGCCGGCAAAGAACACGGCGATTGTTATGTCCTTCGTTTGAGTAAGACCAACTGCGAATGGAAACACAGCTTTATATTCTTTGCTGCCATCATCGCTTTTCGCAGTCACAACGCCAATAAATTTCCCTTGAACTGGAAAATTATGTTCAAAGGTAAGTGTGCCAGTTCTGTATTTTTTTGGTGCTGAATAATATTCGGTATTTGCTTCGACATTCTCACTTGGGTCTTTCTGACCAACATCCTTCACGACCCGCATTTCCAAATTCATATCCCGCAGCTCATCCTGCTGGGCGTCTAGAGTGATGATTGTTGGACCAGCATCAGGAATATCGTCACAAAATTGTTCACGAGATTTAAGCGGCTGATAACCTGTAAAGGTCATGGTGTCCGGGCCAATCTTCATCAAGCATTGACCTTGATTGCTGCCCACGTCGCCATGCGCATGGGCTTGAGCAACCCATCCGACTGTCGCAACTGTCATGGCGACGAGAAAGCGCATTTTCATTCTGATTCTCCCTTAGTGAGTAATAAGCCGTGTTTGAAATAACGAAGCAGGTCTTCTAACCGTTTAACGTTGTTTTTGGCAGCGATAGTCGCAATACCGTATAAATAAGCCTAATTTCCCTCCTCGACAGGGGGGCGCGTCAAATAAGCATAGCTGAAGGCGGATTATCTGTCCCGCGACCTTCAGCCACACAGGCGCGTTCATTCAACAAGAAACCAAGTCGCTAAGCCCCCAGCCTCATTTTCTAAAATATCATCATGAAGCGCCCATTTACCTGGCGCATCTGCAACAAAGGCAACATGTTTTGTTTTCAAAGGCGGCACAATAACGCCATTACGCCAGTATGGCTCCCAGCCATCGTCCTTATCATGAAGGAGACGAACCGCATGGCCGTGCACATGCATGGCGACGGGAATAGGGGCTTGATTAATGTATCCTAACGTCACGGGCGCGCCGGCTTTTACCTTAAACAACGGCGCTCCGGAATAGCCTTCTGTTTGTTTGCCATTAATGGTCCAAGTTGGTTTGCCGAGATTTTTATTCAAAGCAAGCGTCAGGTCCACTTTTTTACTATTACCAAGCTTGATTTCCGCTGGCAGCGTTTTGTTTAAGGGTAGGCTAGCGATAGGTTTGGCCTGCGAAATGGGTGAGCCCTGACAATCAAGGACAATGATGTCTTGATCGCCCTTTTCTGAGCCAAAGAGCGCGACCTTGGCTTTTGATGTAGGGTCGGTTGGCATATCAAACATGAGTTCGAAACGGGCGCCCGGAGCCATCGGAATACTGCCTCGCACGGGCTCAAAGGCTGTGCAGGGCTGGCTATCAATCGCGATGACGAAAGGCTTAATCCCAATAAAACGCACAATCATAATTTGTGCGTTCGACAAATTTGCCAGGCGTAACCTCACGCGCCCGCCTGGCGGGACGCCCTGTATGAGTGGCGCGATCTTTCCGTTAACGGCTAGGAGCGCATCCTGGGGTCTGTTGGAACTTATGCTGATTTGCGGATCAAAATCACCCGTAATTTTATGATTTAAATCAATTATTAGGCTATCAAGCAGAATCGCAAGATCAAGATCGCAGGGTAAGGGCTCTGGTTCATCAACAATCAAAAGACCTTTGAGCCCGCGCCCCATCAGCTCCGGGGTATGTCCGTAGACGCTCGGTCTGTAGCAGAAGAGACCTGGCTCCGATAATGTTCGACGATAGGAAAAATCTTGAGTGGCCGTCACAGCATTTTGAGTGAGTGGCGCTACGCCATCCATAGCGTTGTCGCCTCGCATACCGTGCCAATGGAGTGTTAGCGGCAAGTTCAAGCCATTAACAAGTTTAATGTCCATTTGATCCCCCTGGCTAAAGCGGAGAAGGGGACCTGGGAATAAACCATTAAAGCTCAAAACGTCTGTTTTCATTGACCCTTTGATTTGAAAGGCGGCAGTCGAGGCCTTTAGGATCTTTGATGATTTGTCGGTTTCCCGGCTGCACACTGCGCCAGGCAGAATACTAGCGATGACGGCGCTACAAAGCTGACGCCGGGAGAGGCTTAAACTCATGATTAAAGGTTCCTGACTTTGGGCTCAGCTGCGAGGCGGGACACAGCCGTTTTCAATAGGCACATCGGCCGATGATAAGGTCTCCAATATTTGTTTTCATTTGGTGTGAACATCTTCTCATAATGAGTGCAATTTTTTGAGGGCAGAGCGCAAAGGCCATGCTATAGAGCGGCGCCCGCGTGAGCGGGTCTAAGGTTTCGAGGGGGGTTTCATAGAGATCCCTCGCCCGCGGGCGTGGCGGAACTGGTAGACGCGCCGGATTTAGGTTCCGGTGACGAAAGTCGTGGGGGTTCGACTCCCTCCGCCCGCACCAATACCGCACTATCGCGGAAAATTATAGGAAAAGTCGCCACCGCCGGCGACCTTTGAATTGTGGAAGGCGATTGAAATGCAAGTAACGCAAACCTCTTCGCAGGGTTTGAAACAGGAATTTCGTGTGGTGTTGCCAGCTGGCGATCTGGCCGCAAAGTTAGCGGCGCAATTATCTGAAGTTCAATCAAAAGCTCAGATCAAAGGATTTCGTCCTGGCAAGGCTCCAATCGGACATCTTAAAAAGCTCTATGGTAAGAGCATCATGGGAGATGTTTTGCAGGAGGCCGTCAACGAAGCTAATCGTA
>DHWC01000119.1:0-7169 GCA_002412985.1 Methylocystaceae bacterium UBA5192
TGATGGTGATGGTGGTGGTGATGATGGTGATGGGCGACAGGCGCTGCTGCTGGAGCCGCTGGCGTTGAATTATTTCCAGTCACGTCATCAAGAACGCCTGTAACGGCCTTGCCAGCGCCAGTAGCGACACTATTCACCAGTCCAGCTGCGCCGGTTACAACGCCTGCAACCGGATCCTGTGCGGCAGCGAACTGCGGCGCAACAAAACCAGCGACAGCGAAACCTGCCAAAACAGCAAATGTCATTTTTTTCATTACGGATCTCCTGCTTTCCTCCCTCTCTGCAAGGGTGGATGAACAGCCCCAGATACCTCATTCCTCCCAGTAATCCAACGCATTAAAAAGCCCAATCAAAAGAAGCGCGCCCAAATACCGCCAAATAAACCCGAACCGGTAGGGACTAAAGGTTTTTTCTTAATGATTATCAATTAATTAGAGTAGATTCTATTTGTTGTTGAATAAATACCTACCATGAGCATTTTGGCGCAGTTTACTAAGGAATCTGGGCGCGTAGACGAGCGCAATGGGGCGATCATTGCCGAATCCCTGCTTGTCAAAAGAAAATCTCAAGCATTATTAAAATGATGAGCCAACGTCTTAAATAACCACTCCTCTGTGCTGATGGACCCCTCGGCAACCGCTGCTTAGGCTCCCGCCAGAAGATAATCTTCACGGATCTCAGATGAAGCGATTTACCTCAATAGTAATGCTCTTGTCCCTTTTGGGCGCCTGTAACCAAGCAACCAGCCCTAATGTTTCAACGCCTAGCTCACCCCAAGTGAAGGGGAGCGCAAACTGCCCCGGCGGACTGGCTGGCTTAGAATGCGACGCATACAAGCAAGGTATACAGGCCGGCCTTGCAGACCGAGCCGCTCACCAAAGCGACTCTTTCAAGCGCCACGCAAATGATTTCGATCCGCGCTACGAAGCCTCTTTTCGAGCTGGCTATGCAACGGGTTGGTATAACAACGGCAAATAAACCTGGCGGGCGCGTCTAACTAGAAATGTTTTCCCTTCAACCCCTTACGCGATCGCGCGAGCGCGCTGGCGATTTCGAATTTTTACCAAATGAAGGGCCTGATTTTACCTCTGATCGAGCGCCATCTCTGCGTCCGCGCGGCGGCGCATTTCGCGCGCGCACCACTGGCTTGCCTTTTCCGCGAACAACCTCGCCCAGGGTTTCGTTTTGACGAGCGTCCTGTGAACGGCGATCGATAACAGGCAATGTTTGACGCGTGATTTTTTCGATCGCTCGCAACAAAGACCTCTCTGCATTATCGCAAAGCGAAATTGCCTGTCCTGATGCGCCCGCACGCGCAGTCCGCCCAATGCGATGAACGTAAGCTTCAGGCGTATCTGGTAATTCATAATTAAAGACGTGCGTAACGCCATCAACATCGATACCTCGAGCGGCAATATCAGTCGCGACAAGCACTCGCGTCTGGCCTTTACGAAAACCGTCTAACGCGCGCTGTCGTTGATTTTGACTTTTATTTCCATGAATGGCCTCGGCGCCAACGCCTGCATTTTCCAGATGCATTGCGACACGGTCCGCGCCACGTTTTGTGCGTGTAAATACGATCGCTCGCGTAATTTCCTTGCCTTGCAAAAGCTCAAGAAGCATCTCGCGCTTCGCGCCGCCATCAACCAAAAAGACTTGCTGGGTAACACGCTCTGCAGTTGTCGCGACAGGCGTGACTGAGACCTCTGCCGGATTACGGAGCATGTCTGCAGCCAAGCCAGATATTTCTTTTGGCATAGTCGCTGAAAATAAAAGCGTCTGACGATTTTTAGCCAACTTTGCGACAATTTGTCGAATGGGCGCGATAAAGCCAAGATCCAACATGTGATCCGCTTCATCAAGGACGAGAACTTGTGTTGTAGCAGGCTTGAATCTTCCGCTTGCAATATGATCAAGCAATCTGCCGGGAGTAGCGACAAGCACATCAAGTCCGCGCGAAAGCATATCAATCTGTGGTCTATGTGATACGCCGCCAACAACAACGCCGACGCTTGGACGCATAAACTGCCCATAGGCGCGAAAACTATCTGCAATCTGTGCGGCTAGTTCGCGTGTCGGAGCAAGTATCAGTGCACGAGCAGTAAATGGAGCAGCTCTTTGCGGCTCCTGAGCAAAGCGCTGCAATATCGGCAAGGCGAAGGCTGCTGTTTTACCTGTACCAGTCTGAGCAATGCCAAGTAGATCGCGCCCTTGCATCAGATAAGGTATAGCTTGTGTTTGAATCGAAGTTGGAGACTCGTAGCCTTCACGATTGAGCGCGCGCAGAAGAATTTCAGCAAGCCCAAGATCAGAAAATTTTGTCAAAATGAATCTTTCAAGGTTCTCCAACAACGCTGTGATAAAGACAGCGCGCGAAGCAATAAAAGACGAACCCCGCGTAACGGGCTGTCATTTATAGGACTGGGAGACAAGACAGCGACCTAGTAGCCAAAACGACCTACTTAGGATTACGCGGCTGGAGCGCCTCATGCTGCGACGCAGCAAGCTTTGTTAAGCTATTAAATAACTTAGGTCAATTTAAATCATTTTAAATTTTATAATTGCCCGCGTGGGATAATTTATCCCCTGTCGTTTGGCTCTGCAATGAGGCGCGCAAAACGCTGAATTATGATGATTATCCAGAAAATCAACGTTTCATAGCGACATCAATTCGACAGCGGATGCAGATCACGCACCATAGCTTGCATACGCTCATCAAGAACATGGGTATAGATTTGCGTTGTGGCGATATCTGCGTGTCCGAGCAATTCCTGAACAACGCGCAAATCTGCCCCGTTCTGGAGAAGATGGCTAGCAAATGCATGCCTTAACGCGTGTGGATGGACGTGTTCAGCCGATAGACCAGCGATAGAGGCAAGCTGTTTTAGCTCACGCGCAAAAGCCTGTCGGGTCAAATGACCGCTAGAGCTATCAGCTGGAAAGAGAAAAGACCCCTGCGCCAATACCAAATTTAAAGCCTCTAATCGACCACGAAAATCACGTAGAGCCGTTTTTGCGCGATTTGTTAATGGCGCAAGCCGCTCGCGACCCCCCTTACCCCTTATTGCGATGAAAGACTCTCGTGTTGTCGCAGCGCTTTTGGGCAATGAAACCAACTCTGATACGCGCATACCTGTGGCATAAAGCGTTTCGAGCAAGGCATAGAGGCGCGCAGCGCGCAGTTGCTCGCGAGATGAAAGCTTTGCATCGCCAATCTTCTCTCGCGCAAGTGATAAAAGGCGATCAACCTGAGCTACGGTCATAACGCTAGGCGCGCTACGCAAATAACGAGGACCCTCCAACATTGTTGCGGGATTATCTGCCCGTATACGCTCAATGAACAAAAACTTATAAAATTGTCGAAGCGCTGATATTCGCCGAGCAATCGTAGGCCGCGTCATGCCTCGAAGGTTAAGATCAACTAGATAGTCACTTAAGACTGTATGGGTTGCCTCAAGAATATCAAAGCCTGTGTTATTTAAGTAATTTTTGTAATCAATTAAATCACGGCGATAGGCATGAAAGGTATTTTTGCTCACGCCTCTCTCGGCAATCAGCATATCGAGAAACGCCTCTAGGTGACGAAGATCTCGATGGGACATGCCTGGGGATTACTTATTTAGACGCTGGGGAGGAATAATGTGGCTCATCTCTCTTGGCTGCGGCGTCACGTAAGAAACGATCGCCTGCATGGCTCCATAAACAAGCCCGATGAGTAGGCCGATAATCAGCAATAAACGAATGAGACTGGGCAAGGCCTAAATCCATCTTTAGTTATCTAGGGACAGTTCACGATTTGTTAATCGACGAAATCAACTAATCTCTACTCTATCTCCAGAATAGTAATTTTTCAATTGATGTGTGAAGGGACCCGCAGCAACTCACACTTCTGACCATGTAATATTGCTTAGCCTTAAGCACCTTATAGGAACGGGCCAAGCTCGTTTTTTTAATTTTCCGAGGACGGTTTAATAGCTCAAAAAAACGACGGTTAAATTTACTACGAATATAAACAGTTTGTTATGGTTACGATTTAATAAATAGTCCTTACAAAAACGCTTTTGACATTCTTAAAAATGCGTGTCGCTATTTTCTTCCTCTGGTGGAATTTCATGCCTCATGATGAGCGGCGTTTGCGCAATCGCAAACAGTATAGTTAGCGGCAAAATCCCAAAGACTTTAAAATTAACCCAGACATCCGTTGTGACCACACGCCTTACGACTTCATTCAGTCCGGCCAGAAAAAAGAAAAATAAGCCCCAGCGCCAGGTAAGTTTCCGCCAGCCTTCATCATCTATATGTATCGCAAGATCAAAAACAATTGGCAGTAACAGCTTACCAAAATATAAAGCGCCGATCAGACCCGCGCCAAACAATGAATAAAGGATTGTTACCTTTAATTTGATAAACGTTTCATCATGCAAAACGTAAGTAAGAGTTCCAAATACCAGCACAAGAGCGGCAGTAACAAGCGGCATGGCTGGCAAATGGCGCGTTACGCCCCAGGAAACCACTAATGTCACAACAACGCCCGCCATTAGAACGCCTGTTGCCGCAAAAATCCCATAGCGATTGTTAGCTACAAAGAATAAGGCTAACGGACCAAGCTCAAGCGCTAACTTTAATAAGGGGCTCAGTTTTTTCTTTCTTCCGCCCAAAACATCGTCTTTTTTCTCGTCAACGTGGCTTGAGGTAGACTTCTTAGTTAAACCCTCAGTCATCCTCGTTGATCCTCTGATCCAATATGCAATGTATCTTGCTGTGAAAGACCAGCAATCGCGCGAGCAAATTCCCCTGCTGAGAAAGGTTCTAGATCATCCGCCCCTTCGCCAACGCCAATAAAATGAATTGGTAAGCGGTAGGCCTCAGCAATAGCAACAAGAATGCCTCCACGGGCCGTGCCATCTAATTTCGTCATTACAATCCCTGTAACGCCCGCAATACGTTCAAACACCTCAACCTGTTGCAAAGCATTTTGTCCCACTGTCGCATCTAGCACGAGCAATACTGCATGCGGCGCTTCTGGCTCAGCTTTTTTAATTACGCGAACAATTTTCTCTAGCTCAGCCATAAGTTCAACGCGATTTTGCAATCGACCTGCTGTATCCATTAACACGACATCAGCGCCGTTTTGCTTCGCAAGCTTAACAGCGTCAAAAGCCAGGCTTGCTGCATCCGATCCCTCTGGACCGGAAACAACTTCAGCGCCAAAACGCTCACCCCATACACGAAGTTGCTCTACTGCAGCGGCGCGAAAAGTATCTCCGGCCGCAAGCAGAACTTTTTTTCCCTCTGCTGTCCATTTTGACGCAAGCTTTGCAATTGTCGTTGTTTTACCAGAACCATTCACCCCAACAACGAGAACGACAAAAGGTTTTTTCATTTCATCAATATCGAAAGGCTTGGCTACAGGACTCAAAACACTTTCGACTTCTTGTGCAAGTATGCGTCGCACCTCCTCAGGTGCGATATTTTTCTCATATCGCGCCTGGCCGACTGCTTTTGTAATCCGCGTCGCCGCTCCCACCCCAAGGTCAGCGCGCACCAAAACGTCCTCAAGCTCCTCTAGCGTTAATGCGTCAAGTTTGCGTTTGGTGAAGACGTCTGCAACGCCCTGGCTTATCGACTGCGATGTTTTAGCTAGACCGCCAGATAAACGCGACCACCACGATGCCTTAGGCTGCGGGCTGTCGACAGTCTTTTCTGGGGAGCGGTCCTTCTCTTCGCCACCAAAAAGGCGCGAAAAAAAACCACCTTTTTTTGAACCGTCCAAATCTGCGCTCATTGCTCCCCCAATTGGCCGCCATCACTACCTCAGCCGAAGGGAAAGAGCCAGCCAAGGCGTTAGCCTGAATATTTTGATCGGTCCTGACTTCCTGGATTACCAGCGGAGCAAAACACTTCCCCAAGTCATTCCAGCGCCAATCGCCATCATCGCAATCACGTCATCTTTTTTTAGCCGGCCGGCGCGGTTCGCTTCGTCCAATGTTATTGGCATTGAAGCGCTGGAGGTATTACCGTAGCGATTGATATTAATCCAACATTTCTCAATCGGCACGCCTAGCGTGTCCAGAGCATATTCGATAATGCGCTGATTGGCTTGATGCGCGATGACATGTGTCACATCTTTGGCTTCGAGTCCTGCAAGCGTCAGGGTCTCCGCGACTACTTCTGGAAGCATTCGTGTTGCGGCGCGATAGACCTCTCGACCACGCATTTTGATTTTATTGCTGTTCTCTTGCAGCATTTCTGGCGAGAAAGGTCGTCGACTTCCGCCGCCAAAAATACCCAAAATATCCGTCATCGTTCCATCGGTTCGCAGTGTCGTGGCTAAAAGCCCGCGTCCTTGGTCTTCCGTCGCCCCGAGTAAAATTGCCCCTGCCGCATCGCCAAAGAGGACGCAGGTTTCTCTATTCGTCCAGTCTACAAATCGACTCAGCGTTTCCGCGCCTATCACAAGCGCACGCTTAACCATTCCCGAACGAATGAATTGATCGGCAATAGTCAATCCATAAAGAGAGCCCGCGCAAGCTGCGCCAACATCGAAGGCGAAAGCATTTTTAGCGCCCAGCTTCGCTTGCACATATGCTGCGCATGCCGGCGTCGGAGTGTCGCCGGTAACCGTAGCGACGATAATCATATCGATTTCTTCCGGATCGATTTGAGCAAAATCCAGGGCCTGCTTAGCTGCTGCGGTAGCAAGGTCTGATGTCGCCTCGTCATCAGCGGCAATTCGTCGTTCTTGAATTCCTGTACGACTGACGATCCATTCGCCATTTGTCGCTACCAATTTTTCAAGATCTGCATTTGTGAGAACACGTTGAGGCGCATAGGCCCCGGTTCCAAGAATGATTGAATTTGGCAAGCGAACTCTTTTCCTTAAAGTTCAGATGCGGTCCGAACTAAAAACCAGCTGCCCGGCTATTCATAGTGGTGTCTGGAAAGAGAGCAAATAAAATTTTAATTTCCTTTATCTATATGATTTTATTGAATTTTAATAATAATGAGGGCCTGCGCGACGTTTGAATACGCCTCCTTAGTCCGGCAGGTTAAAATCTCAGCAATACTTTCTTAAGACGATGAAACTACCAAAACTCTATCGCTAACGCTCCCCGCTGACCTCTTAGGGTCACGAGAGAGCAGACAGCCCAAACCGGCGCTAATTGCGC
>DHWC01000119.1:7588-11452 GCA_002412985.1 Methylocystaceae bacterium UBA5192
TGGATGAATTATTGAGTATTCTGATTGCCATTCAGTTCTGCGCATGTCACTCGAACTAAATGCAAGATAAGCCCAAATTATCCTCAACAGCTCCCCGCGTCTCATTCGTCTCACTGGGATGCCCGAAAGCCCTGGTCGATAGCGAACGTATCCTGACAAGCCTTCGGGCAGAGGGTTATGAGCTTGCCCGCAATCACGCCGGCGCTGATGTTGTTGTCGTCAATACATGCGGCTTTCTCGATAGCGCCAAATCTGAGTCCCTAGAAGCTATCGGAGCCGCGATCGCTGAAAATGGGAAAGTAATCGTCACAGGCTGCATGGGAGCTGAGCCTGAGATCATCAGTAAAAGCTTCCCCCAAGTTCTAGCAATAACCGGCCCCCAGCAGTATGAGAGCGTGATTGAGGCGATTCATCAAGCCGTCACGCCACTGCACGATCCTTTCTTGAATCTCTTGCCCGAGCAAGGCGTAAAACTAACGCCGCGACATTATGCTTATTTAAAGATATCTGAAGGCTGCGATAATTCCTGCTCTTTTTGCATTATTCCGCATCTTCGCGGGCCCCTAGTTTCCCGTCCTGCAGCAGAAGTAATGCGTGAAGCAGAAAAGCTGGCTCAAGCCGGCGTCAAGGAACTGCTTGTGATTTCTCAAGATACAAGCGCTTATGGTCGAGACCTTAACTATGCCGATAGTCAATTCGGTTCATATCGCCTTCGCACGCGTTTTATTGACCTTGCCCGTGCGTTGGGCGATCTCAACCTCTGGATACGGTTGCATTATGTTTACCCCTATCCGCATGTGGACGAGGTTATAAGTCTTATGTCTGCGGGCAAAGTGCTACCCTATCTCGATATTCCCTTCCAGCATGCCGCGCCAAATGTTCTCAGGGCGATGAAACGCCCTGCCAATGAAGAAAAGACACTTGCCCGTATTCGTTCCTGGCGCGCCGCTTGCCCGGAACTGACCTTAAGATCTACTTTTATCGTTGGCTTTCCCGGAGAAACAGAGGCTGATTTCGAAGCTCTTTTGGAATGGCTGGAAGAAGCAGAAATCGATCGCGCGGGTGCATTCAAATATGAAGCTGTAGCAGGCGCGCCCGCTAATGCGCTGGGTCTTGCGCCAGTCGCGCCGGAAATCAAGGAAATACGCTGGCGGCGTTTTATGGAAAAACAACAAAAAATCAGCGAACGTTTGATGAAGCGTAAAGTTGGAAAACGGCTCTCCGTCATTATTGACCATGCTGGCGGCGGCGCTTCAGGAGTTTTGGCGAAAGGACGCACACAAGCTGATGCGCCGCAAATTGACGGGGTCGCATACGTCGCTTCCCGCCGCCCAATCCGAGCTGGCGAAATCGTTTCTGTCAAAGTCGAGCGCACAGACGCCTATGACATCTATGGCGCCGCTGTATAAGCGCCCCATATTAGTTAGGAGATGCAATATTGAAAGGATGAGGACGATGACTGAAGATTCACCCCAGCCGCGCGAACAACATGATAAAAATCAATCTGTTACGAGAAATCAGCGGCCCGCCTTCCTGATCCCTAAAAGCTTTCTTTATACTGTAGCGGCAATCATCGTTGGCTCTTTTGCAATCACATTTTTTGTGCGAAATCCTTATACTCAGGCCATTGAGGGCGGCGACCTTTATGAACGCAGCCAGGACAACTCTCTGATGCTTTGGGTAGTGATTTTTGTTGGCATCCCGGCAAGCTTCTTTGCCTACAAACGTTGGATTTTACCCCTCTTTGATCGCAAATAAAATCACTAAGGCAGACTAGCAATTAGTTATTTAATATAATTCAGCTTTGCTCTCACTGCGGTGGAGGATTTATTGCTTCTTGGACCATGAATAATGGTGAAGGCTGGCGGTAAATTTTCCACCAAATTACATGAACTGATCTCGGGTCTACGAGCGTAATTAAATCTTTGTGCCATTTTCGCGCTTGAAATTTTAAAGGTTGACCCGGGCCGATCAAAAACAGCGACTGGCATTAAATTAACGATTCTTTCCCAATTTTGCCAGAGATGAAATTGAATCAAATTATCTGCGCCCATGATCCATATAAAGTGAACCTTGGGACAATGTTGTTTTAAAAAAAATAGGGTATCAGCTGTAAAGCGCTTGCCAAGCCGCAACTCCAAATCTGTAACGATAATACGCGGATCGCGAACGCATGCTTGAGTTTGTTTCAGCCTTTGATCTACTGAAGCTAATGAATAATTATCCTTTAGAGGATTACCGGGCGAGACCAGCCACCAGATACGATCTAGCCTCAATCTTTTCAACGCTAAATCAGAGACTAGCAGATGACCCGAATGCGTCGGGTTAAAAGACCCCCCAAATAGTCCAATACGCATACCTGGCGCATGCGGCGGAAGACGAAACCTCAATCTCTTACTTGTCCTTGACCATAAACACGATAATTAAAAGATGTAAGCTGTTCTACACCAACTGGGCCGCGAGCATGCATGCGGCCTGTTGCAATCCCAATCTCTGCTCCAAAGCCAAATTCCCCGCCATCAGCAAATTGCGTTGATGCATTATGCATTACAATAGCTGAGTCCACTTCTTTCATAAATTTTTTGACCGCTCTCGGATCTTCAGAGATGATGCAATCCGTGTGATGTGATCCATAAGTCTCAATATGCTCTATTGCAGCGTCAACATCATCAACAACTCTTACAGAAACAATTGCATCTAGATACTCTGTGCTCCAGTCCTCTGCTGTTGCAGATTTAACGCGCGGATCGACAGATTGCGAAGTTGAGTCTCCTCGTACCTCACAACCGGCGTCCAGCAAAGAGACAATTAAGGGACGAAGATGCGTTTCGACACAAGCGCGATCAATAAGCAAAGTTTCAGTTGCGCCACAAATTCCAGTTCTTCTCAGTTTAGCGTTCATCAACACTTTCGTAGCCATCTCTAGCTTAGCGCTTTCATGCACGTAAAGATGGACGATACCCTCTAAATGAGCAAAAACAGGCACGCGCGCATCATGTTGAACGCGTGCGACGAGACTTTTGCCGCCCCGGGGTACAATCACGTCTATTGCGCCATCAAGACCAGAGAGCATAGCTCCTACAGCAGCCCGATCCGGGGTATCTACAAATGAAATCGCAGCGCTTGGAAGTTTAGCCGCTTCAAGGCCAGCAACAAGACACGCATGTATTGCTCGAGATGAATGCAGGCTTTCTGAACCACCTCGCAAAATTGCAGCATTTCCAGCCTTTAAACAAAGAGCTCCGGCGTCTGCTGTTACATTTGGCCGACTTTCAAAAATAACGCCAACTACGCCCAGTGGTGTTGAAACACGTTCAATAACCAGACCGTTTGGTCGCTCAAATCGCGCAATTACTCGGCCTACTGGATCGGGAAGCCGGGCTATCAACTCAATTCCAGTCGCGATAGACTCGATCCTGCCGGCATCTAAGCTCAATCGATCAAGAAAAGCAGCCGCAACTCCGCGTTTCTTCGCCTCACCCAAATCCAACGCATTCATAGCTAGGATTTTTTCTGTCTCACGACGAAGCGTATCTGCAGCGATCTCTAGGGCTAGATTTTTAATCTCTGCAGGAGCTAAAGCAACGAAGCGCGATGCTTGTCGCGCGCTTGCGCCAAGTTTATTCATTGCAAGGATTAAATCAGATGACGTCACTTTGGCTACTTTTTGCTAAGAGGTCGGCAAAACCAACTCATTGCGAACGATGACACATTCAGGCAGAACCCGCTAACATGTCATAGCCATTGGCAAAAGCGGTTTTACAAAGACTTGTCCAAGGAAACAGGGCGGTCTATAGATCCAACCCATTAACGCTCCCTTCGTCTAGCGGTCTAGGACGTCGCCCTCTCACGGCGAAAACAGGG
>DHWC01000021.1 GCA_002412985.1 Methylocystaceae bacterium UBA5192
ATTAAATCGGCCAGGGCGTCAGGGCCCTTTGCCGTCGGGGTGGGCGCGGCTGCTGGCGTGGGTGCGCTGGTCGCGGCGGCCACAGGGGATGGCGTTGAAGCAGGCGCAGCCGTTTTAGCCGCTTGCGCAAGTTTAACGAATGCAGGCGATTGCGCTAATTTACCGGCGATTTCATTAACCGCGCGGATTGCGGCTTCAATTTCCGGGCGAGGGCTTAATTCCTGAGCTTTACCCAGAGCAACTGAGGCGTCCTTGATTAGTTCCGCTTCTTTTGCAGCTTGTTCAGCCGTTGTCAGCCAGGGCGTTTGCGCTAAGGCCACGGTCGCAAGACACAGCGACAACACGCTTGCCGAGGTTAACATCCGAAATTTACTCATCGAACTTTTCTCCCTTAGATCATCGTTGTTTTTTTGATTATTATCATTTTTTGCCCGCCTTTAGCAGCGGATCTGGATGTGATTTTACGCTATCCTTCCCAATCGTCCAAAAGGAAAATCAGCGCTCTTTGGAATTAATTATTGAACCGGAAATGCATGACGTCGCCATCAGCGACGAGATACTCTTTGCCCTCTAGTCGTAAACGTCCGGCATCGCGCGCGCCGGCTTCCCCTTTCAGGGCGACGTAATCCGCGTAAGCGATGGTCTCGGCGCGAATAAAACCTTTTTCAAAGTCCGTATGAATAACGCCGGCGGCTTGGGGCGCGCGGGTGCCGTTTTCAATGGTCCAGGCGCGCGCTTCTTTTGGTCCGACAGTGAAGTAGGTGATGAGATGGAGTAAATCATAGCCAGCGCGAATAACGCGGTTCAGGCCCGGCTCTTCGAGGTCGACGGCCTCGAGATAATCTTTCTGTTCCTCTGCGGGTAAAACAGCAATCTCGCTTTCAATTTTAGCTGAGACAACAACTGAAACAGCCTTCTCTTCTGCAGCGCGCTTGGCGACAAGTTCAGAGTTAGCGTTGCCGCGTTGCGCTGCCGCCTCTTCAACATTGCAAACATACAGCACGGGCTTTGATGATAAGAGGCCCAGCGTATTGAAGAGGGTGCGTTCCTCCGCCTTCACGTTCAGGCTGCGGGCGGGCTTTCCTTCACGTAATAACACAAGGCAGCGGTTCATAATATCAAGCGTTTCTTTTGCTTCCTTATCGCCGCCCTTAGCCTTTTTCTCCAAGGCGACGACACGTTTTTCGAGGCTTTCTAAATCCGCCAACATTAATTCAGTGTCGATCGTTTCGATATCGCGGATGGGATCTACGCCGCCTTCAACATGCGTCACATCGCCATCTTCGAAACAACGCACGACATGAGCGATGGCGTCGCATTCGCGAATATTTGCAAGAAATTGATTGCCTAATCCTTCGCCTTTTGACGCTCCGCGCACGAGACCGGCGATGTCGACGAAGGTCAGGCGCGTTGGAATGATTTGTTTGGAGCCCGCAATCGCCGCAAGCGCATCGAGACGGGGATCAGGTACGGCGACTTCGCCAACATTGGGCTCGATTGTGCAAAAGGGATAATTTGCCGCTTGCGCCGCCGCTGTTTGCGTCAGTGCATTAAAGAGGGTCGACTTGCCAACATTGGGCAGGCCAACGATGCCGCATTTAAAGCCCATTTTATCCCTGCTCTTTGAGAAGAAAATCGTTTAACGCCGGCGGGTATGCGGGTGAGCGCGATAAAAGGCAAGTGTTGACGCGGAGCCTACGTAAAGAAATCAGGCGCTCTCCTTGACCCAGTCGTAGCTTGAGCTCAAAACGCTGGGAGGCAATCCCTTTCGTCGCCCCCAAAAAGACTGAAAATCATTATGACTAAGAATAAGCAAAGCTTAATTTTACACTGGTGCTTGCTTGCGGGCTGCGTTCTGATCGCGCCCTTAACGGCGATCGCGCAGAATGCGCCTGCGCCATTAATGAGCGCGCCCGTTCCGCCGCCGCTTGTTCCGCAACGCGCATCGCCCGAGGTTGCGCCAAATCTTCCAGCGCCAGCTACAGCAACGCCATCGCCTACCACATCCGAGCCCCTTCCCAACGTCGCACAAACGCCAAAACCAAAAATAAAATCTCGACCAGCGCCGCAGCCGCATGAGATGGCGCTTTCAGATGATCCAATGCCTGTGCTCCAGCCAGAAACTTTTTTCACAACTGCTAAGGCTTCTGAGCGATATTTACAGATCGTTGATAAGGGCGGGTGGCCAAAAATTGGCGTGAACCTACAATCGAGCGCTAAGGGCGCTAGCGTTGTTGCATTGAGGCGTCGATTGGCGGCGGAAGATGAGCTGGTCAAGGATGTAACTAAGCCTGTTTGGGATAATGATCTGACCGCCGCCGTGAAACGGTTTCAGTTTCGGATGGGGTTAAAACAAACGGGCGTTGTTGCGGGCGCGACGCTGCGTGAACTTGATATTCCAGCTAATGTTCGTTTTAGACAGCTCGCTTCCACAGCGCAAAGATTGGCGGGCGTCGAGTTTCCTTTTGGCGCGCGCTACGTCATCGTGAATATCCCATCAACAGCAGTAGATGCTGTCGATAATGATCGCGTGACGCGGCGCTATGTGGCGATTGTCGGCGATCCAGAACACCCATCGCCTGAGATCAGCGCAAAAATTGGCGCGGTTAATATTAATCCGACATGGACGGTGCCAACGTCAATTATCAAAAATGAAATCGCGCCAAAAATTTTGAAAGATCCAAATTATCTTTCAAAGTCGCATATGCGCGTTCTTGATGCGCGAGGCGAAGAAGTTGATCCGCGATCAATTAATTGGGCAAGCGATCGGGCGACAAGTTACACGTTAAGGCAGGATTCAGGAAAGAATAATTCTCTAGGCTCAATTCGTATTTCAATGCCAAATCATTATTCTGTTTATATGCATGATACGCCATCAAGGAATCTGTTCGCTAATGATTATCGATTTCTCTCCCATGGGTGTGTCAGAGTGCAGGGGGTCGTTGATTTTGCCGCATGGCTGCTTGATGGATCGCGCGGGCCTAAATTGGATAAAGATCAGATTGGAGAAAAAATCGCCTCAGGTGAAAGAGAAGAGGTTCGGCTTACGCATCCCGTACCTGTTGTGTGGGTCTATATGACGGGATGGGCCTCTGCTGATGGGGTCGTGCATTTTAGGGACGATGTTTATCATCTTGATGAAGTCGGTGACCAATAAATGATCTATTCTGTTTGCTCTCGTGCGCTTTCGTGCCAGTTGCGCAGGAGATAATGCGTCAAAACGGCAAGCAGACCATAAATAATCAGTCCAGTCGCTGAAATGAGCGTTAAAGCAGCAAACATACGAGCGATATCAAGACGAAATCCTGCTTCAACGATACGAAACGCAAGCCCTGTTCCTTGTCCTGCCGCGCCGGCGGCGAGCTCGGCGACAATGGCGCCGATTAAGGAGAGGCCGCCGCCAATCCGCAAGCCGGTCAGGAATTGCGGTAAGGCTGCAGGCAGGCGCAAATAAATAAGCTTCTGCCAAGGGGAGGCATGATAGAGCTCGAAAAGATCGCGTAAGCTTGAGTCAACGGAAGCTAATCCGAGCGCTGTATTAGAAAGGATGGGGAAAAACGCGACAAGAAATGCGCAGACCAAAACGGCTTTAGAAGGCTCCAAATAAACCAGCAGTAAAGGCGCTATTGCGATAATCGGGGTTACTTGCAAAATAATGGCAAAGGGCAGGAGCGCTCGTTCAATAGTTTTCGATTGAGCCAACAGGAGCGCAAGACCTGCGCCAGAAATTGTCGCTAGGGCGAGGGCTTTGAGCGTAACGCCCAGAGTGACGAGCAGGGAGCTAAACAAGAGCGCTCGGTCCTCGACTAATTTTGTAAAGATCGC
>DHWC01000023.1 GCA_002412985.1 Methylocystaceae bacterium UBA5192
AAGATTGTCTTAGCTGAATTTGGCTATGGCGGAAAATTATTACCAAGTTTTCCAAAATGGTTGCTTGATGGTACGCAACCCACTCGAGCAGCGTGGTTTTTAAAAGATCGGATGTTGCCAGCAATTTATTGGCATTTCATGCTTAAAGGTCGTGAATATCTCGCCAAGCCGCATATCTATAATAAGAAAACTGGCGAGGCGGTTCAGTGAGTATAGAGAGCCTTTTGCCAATGGCTCTGGCGCCATACGCGCCAGGTCTCATCAGCGGCGGACTTGTTGGGTTTACCCTAGGCCTTGTCGGTGGTGGAGGATCAATCCTTGCTGTGCCGCTGATGGTCTATTTCGTTGGCGTTAAAGATCCGCATATCGCGATTGGCACAAGCGCTTTTGCTGTTGCGCTCAATGCTTTGGCGAATCTAGTTCCGCATGCGCGCGCTGGAAATGTTAAATGGCGCTGTGGCGGCATCTACGCTTCTTCTGGCGTGATCGGAGCGCTTGTAGGATCTACTTTGGGCAAGGCGTTTGATGGACAAAAACTGCTTTTTCTATTTGCTTTGATTATGATTATTGTAGGTCTAATCATGCTCAAAGGTCGCGGTAATCAAGGTGATCCTGGTGTTGAATGCACTGTCGCTAAAGCGCCAAAAGTATTAAGTTATGGCTTTAGCACAGGACTTTTTTCTGGTTTTTTTGGGATTGGCGGCGGTTTTTTGATTGTGCCTGGTCTTGTTGGTTCTACAGGCATGCCTATCTTGAAAGCCGTCGGCACGTCGCTTGTGGCGGTGAGCGCATTTGGATTAACAACCGCATTTAATTACGCGGCCTCAAACTATGTTGATTGGAGCCTGGCGGTTATTTTTATCCTTGGCGGCGTCATTGGTGGCTTATTCGGCGCGCACGCGGCAAAAAAACTCGCGAGTTACGGCAGTCTTCTGACAACAGTCTTTGCAAACCTCATCTTCTTTGTTGCTGGCTATATGATCGCAAAGACGGTTTTTGCTGTTTAATGCGCTTGAAGATGGAGCGCCGAGTACGCATTTAATAAACTCATCTCAAGAGAGGAACAATGCTCAAAAACTGGCAAGAGGAAATAAGGGACCTCTCTGGAGATATCAAGAATCTCAGAGCTGGCATTCCTGATGTGATGAAGGCATTCACAGCCATGGGCGCGTCAGCTGGCGCAAGTGGTGCATTGGATGCTAAAACTAAGGAATTAATTGCCTTGGCGATTGGCGTTGCAATCAGATGTGATGATTGTATCGCTTTTCATAGTAAGGGTGCAGTTCAGCATGGCGCCTCTCGTGAGGAAGTGCTCGAGACACTATCTATGGCGATTTATATGGGCGCGGGTCCTTCCGTTATGTACGCGAGCCACGCCTTAGCGGCTTTTGACCAACTTCATGCGCCTGCCGCTGAATAAACAAATTTTCAAACGGAGGGCCTTATGCATTTTGTCATTTCCGCCACTTACGGGCCGACAGATCCAACGCGGGCAATGTTGCCTTATATTTTTGCAACTTCTGCATTGCAGGATGGAGATAAGGTAACGATGATGTTATTTGCTGATGCTGTTTACTCAGCTGTCGAAGGCGCGGGCATAAAACTTATCCCCGTTGGGCCGCCTAATCGATATGAAGAGGCGCTGAAACATCCAAATATGTTGCTGCTTGCATGCAAGCCCTGCCTCGAGGCTCGTGGCTTAGGGGAAGCGAAGCTCGACTCTCGTATTAAACTGGCAGGCATGAATGAATTTCACGCCGCTGCAAAATCACCGGATGCGCGCATCATTAATTTTTAAGCTGCATCAAGCCGCATATTTATGATTACTAAGGGAGAAATCATATGAAAAAGACATCATCATTTTTAGCCTATTCTGCAAGCGTATTAATTTTATGTGGGACCGGTCTTATGTTGGCGCATCCCGCTCGTGCGCAAGGCGAGATGGATCACAGTAAAATGCAAGGTTCAGCGCCTACGCAATGGGCGGATCCAGGCAAAGCGCAACCCAATACAATTGTTGATGGCATGGAAATTCGCGGCGGTAAAAATAGCATGGGCGGTGGCATGATGCCGGGAATGAATCATGGCGGCGGTTCGGGCGGCATGGACCATGGCGGAGGTCATGGTGGCGGCATGATGCAAAAAATGATTTGTGGCTTTGCCGAAAAGCTTGATGGCCGTTTGGCCTTCCTCAAGGCGGAACTTAAATTAACAGATCAGCAAAATGCCGCTTGGAATAGTTTTTCTGAAGCCTGGCGAGCTACGGCTCAGAAAGCGACTGCAAAATGCGAGGCGATGAGCGCTCATATGGGCATGAATCATGGTGAAGGGGTCATTGGAAAACTATCAATGATGGAAATGCACATGGTTGATCATCTAGAAGTAGTCCGCGCACAAAAGGCAGCGCTTGAGCCACTTTTCGCTGCCTTAGATGACACGCAGAAAAAAACAGCAAATGAGATCTTTGCCGATACGATGAAAGTCGGTATGCAAATGGGCGGTATGAAGCATGGCGGTGGTATGAAGCATTAATATGCTGCTTTACGGATTTTCGCGCGAAAAGCCTTCATCAAAAATTTCCGAGCTCGGCTAACAAAGGAAAAAGCGCCCTGCACCAGCTGGGGCGCTTTTTTTGAAATGCCTAGCAGGATTATTTACCCTCGCCTGATACGCTCAGCTTAATAATCTTGTCCGGGCTAGCTGGTGGTTCCCCTCGCTTAACCTTATCGATATAGTCCATGCCAGAAACCACTTCGCCAATTACTGTATACTGCTCTTCGAGATAAGGCGCAGGCGCGAAGCAAATGAAAAATTGAGAATTTGCGCTATCATTATCAGGGCCGCGCGCCATGCCGACTGTGCCGCGAATAAATTTTTCCTTTGAGAATTCGGCAGGAATATTTGGCAGATCTGATTTGCCTCTGCCCGTTCCTGTTGGATCGCCAGTTTGCGCCATAAAGCCATCGATCACGCGGTGGAAAACGACATTGTCATAGAAGTGGCGGTTCGCTAGCGCTGTAATTTGCTCAACATGCTTGGGCGCAAGGTCAGGGCGTAATTTTATAACTGTTTTTCCATATTTTGTTTCAAGCGTCATTAAAACATCTGCAAATGCCGGGGAGGAAAAGAGCAACATTGCCAGGAGAGTAGTTATAAAGTGACGGCGTAAAATCTGCATTTTAACTCCTTTTGAGGTTACGCAAATTCGAGATAAATCTGGTCTATAGCAAGCCAGCGTTCTCCAAGTAATTGCACCCAGTTTTGTCATTTATTCTAGAGAGAATTGACCAACTTTGATGCGCTTTCGATCTGTTTAACATAAGTAAGATCAATACTTTTTGCGCTCAGCCTTTTGCATCATCCTGCCAGACAAGCCGATATAAATCAAAACGGCGGTCTCTGAGGTTGCGGACAGTGCCATTCCGTCTCGCCCAATCTAGATCTGACAGATCAAGATCAGCGACTGCAATGGTTTCTACATTTTCTGTCGCCTCAGCCGCTATACCATCTCTCGCGAAAGGAAAATCACAGGGCGTTAGAATACACGACTGAGCATATTGCACATCCATATTCTCAACCCCAGGCAAATTGCCAACATTGCCTGACAGAATAACATAGCACTGGTTTTCAATTGCCCGAGCCTGACAACAATAGCGCACTCTTAAATAGCCTTGACGATTGTCTGTACAAAAAGGCACAAAGAACAATTTTGCGCCTTCATCGGCAAGTCTGCGTGTGAGTTCAGGAAACTCGGAATCATAACAGACCAAAACGCCAATGGGTCCACAATCTGTGTCAATGGCGCGAATTTGATCTCCGCCCTTTATATTCCACCAATTTCTTTCATTTGGCGTCGGGTGGATTTTTTCTTGCGTATGAACGGTGCCATCGCGCAAGAAGACATAGGCGATGTTTCTAATTTCATTATCGGCAATCATTGTTGGATGCGATCCGCCAATAATATTAATATTATAGGACAGAGCCATTTCACTTAACGCTTCAACAAAAGGCTCGGTCCATTTAGTTAGTGTTTCAATTGCTTCAATCGGTCCTATGCGTTTTTTTTCTAGCGCTAAGAGCTGAAGCGTAAATAATTCCGGAAAGACTACAAAGTCTGATTTATAATCCGAGACAACATCTACAAAATATTCAATGTTAGAGATAAATTCATCAAAACTAGAGACGGCTCTCTGTTGGAATTGAACTGTCGCAACGCGCACCCAATCTTTTGGTCGGATTGCGCCTTTTACCGCGATACTGTCTTGATCGACATAAGGATTGCGCCAAACAAGATGCGCGGCATAACCAAGACTTTCCCGGTCGCTTGGTAGGTAATTTTTTAAAACACCAATCGGTTCAAATCCATTATTGATTTGGAAAGTAATAACTGGATCGCGAATCTTTTGCTCCTTTATTGCCTCAAGATAGGCGTCGGCTGTTTTATATTCCTTCATTTTCTTGGATAGCCCCGGCATGCGGCCGCCAAAAACAATGCCTTTAAGCTCTAATTCTTCAGCGAGCCGCTTGCGTGCTTCATACAGTCTTTGACCTATTCTTAAGCCCCGCCAGTCAGGGTCAACGCAGACTTCCATTCCATAGAGCCAGGGACCTGAAGGGTCGTGGCGAGAGGCATAGCCGCCGCCAGTGATTTCCGCCCATTTATGTTTTGACAGCGCTGTCGCTTCGTCAATACGAAAGGTTGCGGCATAGCCAACAATCTTGCCGTCATAATCCGCAACAAATTGGCCTTGCTGAAAGACAGTCACTTGTCCCAGCAAATGGCCATTTGTATAGGGCGTCATATTGGGGTAGGCCCGGCGCATCATGGCGATAATGTCTGGAACATCGCTGCGCGTGGCGTGCCGAATTATAAGTTTTTCTGTAGATTTAGGTTTTTCGGCTTTATTCTTTTGTTTTTTCTGGATCGTCATCGGAATCTTGATCCTGCCTGAAATGAAGCGCCTGACGCCAACAAGGGGAAGATGTTAAGTCGAGCGGGAAAGCAGCCTAGTTGTTGCAAATTTTGGAGCGCGAGTAAAATTCTAGTACCTATCGAAGAGCCTATCAGTCTGTATGAGCGACAAATTATTTTTTAAGGCTTCTTTTTCTTGCTTCAATCTGCGAGAATTAATGTGAGCTAGCCCTTGATCTTTTGTGCTCTTTTGGTTTTTTTAAAAGGATTTTTTATGAACACGACTGAAATTTCATTTCCAACTCAGGCTTTTATCAATGGCGCATGGGTCCAGGCTGAGGGCGGTGAGACCTTCCCGGTCGAAAACCCTTCTAATGGCCAGGTTCTTGCGTATGTTCCCGATATGGGGCGGGCGGAAACGCGGCAGGCGATTGAGGCGGCTGCCGCAGCTTTGCCGCTTTGGCGTGAAAAATCTTCTCTAGAGCGGGCGGACATTTTACGCCGTATTGGCCAGCTAATGATGGCGGATCAAGAGCGCTTGGCGCGCCTCATGACATTGGAGCAAGGCAAACCTTTGGCTGAATCGCGCAGCGAGATCGCTTATGGCGCGAGTTATTTTGATTGGTTTGCTGATGAATGCCGCCGAGGTTACGGTGCGATAATTCCTGGGCCTTCAGATCGACGCCTGCTCGTTATTCAGCAACCAATTGGCGTCGTTGGCGCAATAACGCCCTGGAATTTTCCAAATGCAATGCTGGCGCGTAAAATGGCGGCGGCCTTGGCGGCGGGCTGCACCGTAGTCGCTAAGCCTGCAGAGCTGACTCCCTTATCCGCTTTAGCACTTGCAGAAATTAGTCAACGCGCCGGCGCGCCGTCTGGAGTTTTTAACGTTGTCACCAGTAACAAGCCCGCCCTAGTTGGTTCTGAGCTGACGCATAATGCGCTTGTTCGTAAAATTACTTTTACTGGGTCAACTGAAGTGGGCCGAATCCTTCTCAAACAAGCCTCAGAACATATTCAGAAATGTTCGATGGAATTGGGCGGCAATGCACCGCTTATAGTCTTTGAGGATGCTGATTTAGATTGTGCTGTAGCAGGAGCGATAAAGGCTAAATATCGCAATGCTGGACAGGTTTGCATTGCTGCTAATCGATTTCTTGTTCATGCCTCTGTCACAAAAGCCTTTGCCGAAAAGCTCGCCAGAGCCTCAGCTGAGCTTAAAGTTGGCGATGGCTTGGAGGCAGGTATTGCGATTGGCCCGCTGATTGAACCGGCTGCAGTTGAGAAAGTGGAGCGTCATATTGCAGACGCGGTTACGCGTGGCGCCAAGATTTTAACAGGCGGAAAGCGTCATAAGCTCGGACGAACTTTCTTTGAACCGACAGTATTGATCGATGTTTCGCCAGAAGCGCTTATCTTCCACGAAGAGACTTTTGGGCCTGTCGCTCCGATTATTTCGTTCAACAGCGAAGAAGAGGGGCTAAAGCTTGCCAATGCGACGCCTTTTGGTCTGGCAAGTTATTTTTATAGTCAGGATGTCTCGAGAATATTTCGCATCGCAGAAAAACTTGAAAGCGGCATGGTTGGTGTAAATGAAACGACAATTTCGACTGCTGTAGCGCCTTTTGGCGGGGTTAAATATTCTGGATTAGGGCGCGAGGGGTCGCTTTATGGTATGGAAGAATATCTAGAGAAGAAATATATTTGCATAGGTGGGATGAATTAAGTCGTATCGAATATTTACTAGATATTTAAGCACCTCTAGATAGATGACTAAATTTATTTTCCATAATAATTCTCGCATTATTATTGCAATATATGTATAGCAACAGTATATTTAATGGTAAAATAAATCAGGTGTAAATTTTTCAAAATAAAATAAAACTATACTTTTTTTATTTAGGAATTGTTATTTCGGCATAGAAATAATAATTTTTTAAAATCAGAACTGTATTCTCGTAATCTAAGTATAAATTTTAAAAATAAGCTTCTTTGCTAATATATTTTTATTCATTAGCTATTCAGGTAGGAAATTGCATCATTCTCTTGTCTTCACTCTGGAGTCACTAGAGTGTTTAGGGAGAAAAGTGATGATTTCACGTTTATTTGCTCTTGTCTTTGGTATGATGGCTACTGCTTTCTTAGGCTTTAGTGGAGCTTTGGCTCAAGCGCCGGACGTTGCAGGAGCGGCAACAAACGTAGCGGCTCCAGCAGCAACTGCTGCAGATCATGCGAAGGGTGCGGTTGATCACGCCAAGGGAGCGATTGAGCAAGGCAAGGGAGCTGTTGATCACGCTAAATCAGCGCAAGAAGCTGTAAAAAAAGCGATACCTGAGAGTAAATAAATCATAGTGAGGGGGCTGAACGCCAGCCCCCTCTAACTATACAAATTTATTGTTGCAAACTCGATCTATTATTCAACGATGTTTTCGCGGTTAATGCTCTTTACGCAAATCTTACGGTCAAACGCTCTATAGAGACTGATAGCTTAGTCAGTAATGTCGTTTTTGCTTTTTGCTCGGGGCAGCCTGTGCTGTTTCGTCATAAAGATCTGCAGGCGGTGCATCGAGTGTTTTAGTGTGGAGAGCGGGTTGATCGGCGTTTGGGTTGAGGGTATCGAGCGTTATATCCGGGATTTCCGTTCCGTTAGGCAGCACGCCGGTTTCCAGGAAGCCAAAGTCGTGTCGAGCGCCATAACCGCCATGACCTGGGTAGCCGGAGTAATCGCCATACTGCTGGGCGGAAAGAGGCGTTGCTACGATGAGCGCCGTGAGCATGATCTTAACTCTCATTGAAATGTCCTTAGTAACAGTCTGCATATTTAAAATTTACGAAGATCCTTGCTAGATATAGCTTTATTGAGCAAAGTTGCAACCTTCTTTATTCTTTCTTATGAGATACTGATAAATATGCTAATTTGATATTTTGTGGTTGTAATGAGAATTTATGAAGTTAACTCATGTATTTTTATTCATCTTGAGTGAAGATATTCAAAAATAGATCTGTAGTCTTAGCTTAATCAATTTAATGCCTCAGGTTTCTCATGGTGTCGCGATAGATAAGAGCTTTACTTTCTCTCAGTGCTTTTTTCTTGAAAATTTCAAAAAAATCTTTAGGTGAAGAGATCAAAAGGAGAGATTTAGATAATGAATTTATATCTAATCAGGACGTTGGCGGCAGTCGTCGCCTTATTTATTGTAACTCCTGTATTTGCAGTGAGTAAAATAAATACGCAATTGATATCCATTATCCGATCTGCGGGTTATAAGTGTCAGGAGCCTGTGACAGAAATAGAAGAGGAGCTTGCGTCTGCCCCACAGGAAAGAGCCTGGATCGTCGAGTGTAAAAATGCAGCCTATAAGGTTCTGCCACTTCCCCATTATAGTTATCACGTTGAGGTTTTAGAATTACCAGAATAAAAATGCGCTTTCGATTTATGCGTATCAAATAAAGAATAGAAAGATAGTTTTATGGATATATTGGAATTTAGTAAAGACTTTCCGCTACAGGTTTTTCCTCATGGAACTATTTTGCTCGAAGAAGGAAGTCGTAAAAATCTTCTCTATGTCCTCCTCGAAGGAAAAATTGAGATTTCAAAAGGTGCTGTTGCTTTAGCAAGTGTTGCGACAAGAGGAGCGCTTTTGGGTGAAATCTCACTCTTAACCGATATGCCACACAGTGCGACATGTCGATGTGTGGGCGAGGTTAAGGCCTATACAATCCCTGTTGACGCATCTTTTTTTGAAAAAAATCCAAAGTTTCTATTATATATTGCCAAAGATCTTGCACGAAAATTAAATAAAGCGACCTTATCTCTGACGACAACATCAGAGAGTGGCGCGCCAAGAGATCCTTCTGAATTACGTCGTAAGACTGAGCAGATGGATGCGATTTTGAAAGAGCTCTATGAATAAATTTTTTTTATATTAGCGGAATGAAGGCTAAGTAACTGATTGCAAAAATTGATTTATTTAATTCCTAAAGAATAGGAATGAACTATAAGCTATCTTCGTTTAAAATATTCTCTGGGTGAGACCAGAAATCGACAAGATTTTTTGTGCCGAAACGAGAGATTGAGAATTCTGACAAATCAAATTCTTGCGTTCTCCCGGTTGTGATCAATTCAGAGATAAGTTCTCCAAAAGCGGGAGCATATTTAAGCGCCTGACCTCCGCCTAAACAGTGATATAGATTCTCAATTTGATCATCCTGACCCAAAATAAATTTAAGATCGGGCGTAATGTCAAAATATGAGACATAACCGCCGGCATAAAGCGGTTTGCCAATGGCTGGAAAACGATTGACGACCTTATCGCTGTAATGTTGCAACTGCGCGTAGGTAACCGCATAATTGCTTGCATCATAAATGATATCTGAGCCGAGCGGATTCATCAGGCTATAGCTAAAACTTGAAGAAATATGTGAAACGTTGCGTTTACGTGGCTGATGCATATGAAGGATAGATCCTCTCCATCGGCGAAAATATGCTCTATTTATAAAATCGGCAATAATTGGTAAATTAGTTGGAAGATCTGCCGCGCTTATAAGCCAATTAGCTGCATATACAGGTTCCAATGCGATGGGAATATCCAGACCAAGTTGAGCGAATAATCGAGGACTCCATCCGCCTGATGCGTTGATAACATGCGTGCAATTAATCTTACCTTTAGAGGTTATTACGCTGTTGATCTTGCCTGAATGATCCGTTGTGAAGCTCGTAACTTCAGTATGCTCTTTCACGTCAACTTTATTAAGAGACAGTGCTTGTTGCATAGCCTGTAATATGCCTGATGCCTCTAGTTGTAAGACGTCAGGTTCGAAATAATAGAGTTCATCTTCATCTAGACGTATCTGTCCTGAAGTAAGACTTTTGGCTTTCTTGTTATCGATTGGATAGAATTCAATGTGATTATCCTGCATCTTTTGTGCAAGTTGACGCCAAGCATTAGGCGTTTTTTGCTTATAACTATTTTTTCCAATCCATATTGCGCCTGTTTGGCTCAAAGGCGCGGTAACGCCCCATATATTTTTCAGTTCTTTCCAATATTGGGTTGATTTTTTTGCCACACGTGCTGCAATAGGCGAAGAATTTGCTGAACGCACAATGGCGCTGTGTCGAGAACTCAGCCCAGCTCCGAGAACAGCTTTTTCAATTAAGCAGATACGGTGGTAATCAGTTGTCTTAAGCGCTCGCGCCAAAGACACAGCGCAGGCGACGCCAAGACAACCGCCGCCAATGATCACAGTATGATAAGCGTCCTTCATAACCGCAGATTAGATTGCAATAGGATATAATTGGAAAGATATAAATAAGTGGCGCTGCGCCGCACAGGATCCAGGGTGATGAGGTCCTCGGCTTATAAAAATTTAGGCCAGTAATGGCGCCTTGCCTGCTTAAAATTGGTTCGCTACGCCTCTCAGTATACAATTATTGAGGCAACGCCTCGAAGCTGAGAATTAAGGCTCCGAGGGAGAGTAGCTGTCATTCTCAAATAAATTCATTCACTTATCAGATTGGGACCTAGTCATGTCATGAGGTGTTTAAAGATGAAAAAAATAAATTTAACCTTGCGCCTGTGTTGACATTGCGGATTAGTCTGGGCTTTGCCACATTCAATTAAGCTGCACTGAGATTAGTCCCCTTGGTCCAGCTGTTGGGCGTCAGGCTTCTGATCATTTCAGAGGCCTGACGTACCTTTTTATGAGATTGTCGATCGACATAAGCCGATGAGTCTCTTCTGATCGCCTGGATTTCGGTGTTTATTTTACTGAAAAATGTTTAGGCCTCTCGCTCCTATAACTTTAAGAGTAATCAAACGATTATGTTGCGGGAAGCATATTCGTGTTATGTTTTGACTGGCCAGAATAAATTTTCACCATGACTTCTAAACTCGAGCAAACGATGTCCGCGATGGTTCTAGAAGAGCCCGGCGCGCAGCTCGTTTTTCAAAGCCTAGACCTTCCAATACCTGGAAAAAACGAGATCCGGATTCTTATTGAAGCATGTGGCGTTTGCCGAACGGATTTGCATATTATGGATGGGGAATTAATCCATCCGCGTCTACCGCTAATTCTTGGGCATGAAATTGTTGGAAGAGTTGACGCGCTGGGGATAGAGGTAACAAATTTCTATCTTGGACAAAGGGTTGGCGTACCTTGGCTTGGCCATAGTTGCGGTCGTTGCGCTTATTGCCAAACAGCGCGTGAAAATCTTTGTGATGATCCTTTATTTACCGGTTATACGCGAGATGGCGGTTATGCAACGCATACTATTGCAGACGCGTCATATAGTTTTCCTTTGCCAGAAAATATTGCTCCTGAAAATCTAGCGCCATTGTTATGTGCAGGGTTAATTGGATGGCGTACGCTGAAATTAGCGGGTGACGTTCGGACAATTGGGATTTACGGTTTTGGCGCAGCAGCGCATATCGTCGCCCAAGTTGCGCTTCATAAAGGGATGCGGGTTCACGCCTTTGTCCGCCCAGGCGATGATGCAGCAGTCCAATTTGCCTTGTCTCTGGGGGTTACCACCGCCCAAGACTCAAATCAGCCTCCGCCAGAATTCTTAGACGCAGCGCTTATTTTTGCGCCCGTTGGGTCGCTTGTGCCAATTGCCTTAGCCGCAACGAAAAAAGGCGGGTCCGTTATATGTGGCGGCATCCATATGAGTGAAATCCCAGCTTTTGATTATGCGCTTTTATGGGAAGAACGGAAACTGCTCTCTGTAGCTAATTTGACGCGTCAAGATGCAGAAGAGTTTCTGGCTTTTGCAGAAAAATATCACTTTGACATGCGGATAACACGCTACCCCTTGCTTAAAGCAAATGAAGCGACGCAGGATTTAAGAGCAGGCAGAATTCAGGGCGCGGCCGTCTTGATGCCTCAAATCTAAATAGAAAAATATGCTTTTTGGTTGCGAGTAGGATAGGAAAAATAAAGGGAGCTAAGCACAAGGTGCTTAGCTCCCTAATAATAAATTAATAAAATTCTTTCGGTGTAAAATACTTTGATATAAATCTATCACAGGCTGCAGAGTTAGAGTCTGCTCTTTACATCTTCACACTCATCACAAAAGGACAGAGAGAAGAGAGCTTTTAAGCAATGATGTGTGGAGATCATTTCGAGATACGCCAAGGCGGCGGGATCTCGTATTGAGGAGCAGTTTTAATGTGGGAAGCGTTTCCATGTTTCATGGCTATTCTCCACAACTAACCCCAATAGACTAAGCCGATTTTTTATTCTGGCAAGTAAAATTAAATTAATTTTCTGCTGCGCCGCAATAGTCCTTGACTAGGAACTTTGCAGGCACGCATCGAGTTTTTTGAAGAAACGC
>DHWC01000074.1:0-2957 GCA_002412985.1 Methylocystaceae bacterium UBA5192
GCGATATCCGCCGCTTCGTCAATTTTTTGAGTTAGCGCGGTTATATCTAGCGCAGCGAGTGGTTTTTCTTTTGGCTCCAGCGCTGGCGGATCAATTTGAGTGTTTTTATCTAATGCGGCGGCAGGCGGATTTGCCGCGACTTCAGTGGACTGGTCAATTTCTTTATCGAGCGGCGGCTTATCTTTATATTGCGCAATAAGTTGGCTGAGCTGTGTATAAATCTCTTGAGCGCTGCTTTGAACTTTTGGCGCAGCAGCGTCGATGAGCGTTGCAAGCGAATTTAAGCGTGGATCCTTATCTCTAAAGATGAGCGCGCCATAACCCAGGGCGCCTAGACTTAGCAGGATAAAAATAAACAGGACGATAAAACGTGAAAAACCCTTGCCCTTGGCGCGTGGAGGAGCCGTTTGTATCGGCGGGGGATTTTCAGTTTCCGGCTCGCTCATTTTTACTCCTTGGCTTTCATCAAAATTATAAATGAGCTTCTCTCAAGGCGAAATCATAATTTGCGGCGTCTTTATCCCAAGAAGGGACCGGCCTTTATGCTGTGGCGGCCATTAAGTCGAGAACGCGTTGGGCGACATCAATATGGAGCCGTTCAACCATGACGCCATCAATTTGGACAACGCCTTTATCCGCATTTTCTGGGCGATCAAAGATCGTGATGATTTTACGCGCGAATTCAATTTCTTCCGCGCTCGGCGCAAAAATTTGATTTACCGGACCGATTTGGCTGGGGTGTATCAGCATTTTGCCGTCAAAACCCATATCCCGACCTTGCTCGGCTTCCAAACGCAGTCCTTTTTCATCATTGAAATCATTATAAATGCCATCAATGATTTCGATGTTGTGAACGCGCGCGGCGAGAACGCCAGAAGAAAGCCAAGACAGTAAGGGCGCACGGCCAGAGGTCAGACGGGCGCGGGTGGATTTTGCAATATCATTCGGCCCAAGCACCAAAACCTCTAGGCGAGAGGCTGGGTCATTTGCGGCGCTGGCGATTTTTTCAATATCAAACAACGCGCGGGGCGTTTCAATCATCGCCCAAAGTCGCGTCTTCATTGGCGCCCCCGCTGCAACAAGATCTGCAGCTGCGCGCAATATTTCCTCGCGTGAATTGACCTTAGGGATGACGATCGCGTCAGGGCCGGTTGGAGCGATTTCGGCCATATCCGCCTTATACCACTCCGAACCCCTTGTATTGAGACGCACCACGATCTGCCGTGGGCCATAACCGCCGCCGGCGACCGCTTGCGCCACTTGTTGACGGGCAATCTCTTTTGCGCCCTCAGCAACGCCGTCTTCTAATTCAAACATCAACACGTCGGCAGGGAGACTTTTGCCCTTTTCCAGCGCGCGCGCATTCGATCCAGGCATCGCAAGGACGCTACGTTTGAGTTTAAGCATGATCAGGCGCTCCAAGCGATGAGGGCTAAGAAAGGAGGGCGTTGTCGGGGTGTGACGCCCTTGCCATGCCGGGCTCTCTACACAATAAGAGACCGTCGCGCCAACCACTGGGGGCCTCAGCCTCCATAAAGGGCAGGTTAACAAGACGCGACGACAAGAAAAACATAACCGGAAAATGACGACAGATTCTGATTTCTCGCATGAACGCAGCAAATATCCTCCGCGTCATCTCGTGGAAGGATATGAAGTTTTTTTGGGCGGTCGGTTTCGCTCCGAACAAGAAAGACTGCGAGAATTAGCGCTGAGCGGGCAAAAACCCAGCACGATGATCATCAGTTGCTGCGACTCGCGCGTCGCTCCCGAGGCGATCTTTGATGCGGCTCCGGGCGAGTTGTTTGTTTTGAGAAATGTTGCAGCGCTTGTTCCTCCTTTTGAGCCTGACGATCATCACCATGGAGCCTCCGCAGCGATTGAATATGCCGTCATGGCGTTAAAAGTTGAGCATATTGTCGTGTTGGGACACGGTCTTTGCGGCGGCGTGCGCGCTTATGCGGATAGTGTCGCCGATCCTGAGACGCCCCCACTTAGTCAAAGCGATTTTATTGGCGATTGGATTCGCATGCTTGCGCCGGCGGTAGAGAGATTAGGCGTGCAGCCAAATCCAGAAGATCCTCAATATATGGAACGCTTGGAATTTGAGGCTGTGAAACTCACTCTGCGTAACCTGCGCACATTTCCAATGATTCAAGTGCTCGAACATCATCGTCATTTGCAATTACACGGCGCCTTATTTCGGATCTCTGATGGGCGGTTATTTTGGTTTGATGAAGATTACGGAACCTTTCATACCGTTGCACAAAAAGCGCACGCCCATGCTTTAAAAGAGGCGCGATTTTGACCTCTTCCAGTACAACCGTTGCGCCTATTCCAATCAATGTGGGATTAGAGAAAATCTCCAAGCCATATAAGGCTCTTTTTTGCGATGTCTGGGGAGTTTTGATTGATGGAAAGCGACATTTTCCGCACGCAGTCGATGCTTTGCGTCGGTTTCGCGCCCAGGGGGGGTGCGTCGTTTTAATTACGAATGCGTCAAGACCTGATTACGAGGTTCGACGCCAGTTAACGGAAATGGGATTACCCAGCGACTGTTATGATGATTTAGTTTCTGCTGGCGAATTAACGCTTACAGAAATGCTCCGCCGTCGCGATCAATCCTGCTATCATCTTGGACCACCGCGAGATAATGGCTTGTTTGAAGAAGCCAGCCGACGACTGGGCGCGCCAATTCACTGCGTGGGGTTTGACGCGGCGGATTATCTTGTTTGCACTGGGCTCTTTGAAGAAAGAGTGGAAAAACCCCAAGATTATGATGATCTTCTGGCAAAAATGGCGGCGCGTGGATTGGAAATGCTTTGCGCAAACCCAGACATTATCGTCGCGATTGGCGAAGAGATTGTCTATTGCGCTGGCGCGCTGGCGCAGCGCTACGCGCTGCTTGGCGGGAAAGTTTTGATGTTTGGCAAACCGCATCCCCCGATTTACGCCGCCGC
>DHWC01000074.1:3375-10061 GCA_002412985.1 Methylocystaceae bacterium UBA5192
GGGATCGATTGTCTCTTTATTACCGAAGGCGTACACGCAGATGAAATCATCACGCCAGATGCTGAAATCAACCCAACTGGCCTGGCGCGTCTGATTGAAAGCGCTGGCGCAAAGCCTTTTGCTGTCGCCAGAGAAGTTTTCTGGTAAATCTGCTAGAGTTTCTTCTTGATGCATGTTTCGCTTTTCTAACCCCCTCGGTGAGCCTCCATGTCGACGCCGTTTAAAATTTATTATTTCGAAGATCTCAGCGTTGGCATGCGTGAAACGCTTATGAAGGCGGTAATGGACGATGACGTCATCGCCTTCGCCGATCTTTCAGGAGACCGCAATCCGATACATCTTTCCGATCATTTCGCCTCAAAAACTCGTTTTGGCGAAAGGATTGTTCATGGGCTTTACACCGCTTCGCTGATTTCAACAGTCATTGGCATGTATTTGCCAGGTCCCGGCGCTGTTTATCTTTCGCAAACCTTGAATTTTCGCGCGCCAGTCAAAATTGGCGATGTGATTACGGTTGTCGTTGAAGTCGTCGAATTATCTGAAAAAGGCCGCCGCGCTAAATTAAAATGCGAATGTCTTGTAGATGGTAAGGTCGTGTTAGACGGAGAGGCCTCTGTCATGGTGCCAAGCCGGGAGCAAAGCCCGCGCGTTGCGGCTGCAAGCTCGGAGAAACCAGCGTCACCCTAAATCGGTCAGAGCGCACTCACGTGGCAGAATCGACTTTTATCGTTGCGCGTGACCCGATGTCAGCGCCCATAGGCCTTGCTGACGCTGTCGCCGCAATTGGTAATTTTGATGGATTACATCGGGGCCATCGCGGAGTTATCGCGCGGGCGCAAAATTTAGCAATAAAACTCAAAAAACCGTGTGTTTTATTAACTTTTGAACCTCATCCCGCAGATATTTTCGCAGGCGAAAAGGTCATTTTTCGACTAACGCCGCCTCAGGAGAAAGCCGCGCAAGCTGCAAAACTTGGGTTAGACGGCATGATTATATTGAGTTTTGATCGCGCTTTTAGCCAAAGACCCGCAAGCGAATTTACAGAATTAATTTTGGCGCAACGTCTGAAATTATCCGCAGTTGTGGCGGGATATGATTTTCGCTTTGGCGCTGGGCGAACAGGAGATGGCGATTTTTTAAAAAAAGAAGGCGCGCGTTTGGGTTTCATCGTCGATATTGTTGATCGCATCACGCAAGATGAAGCAGGCAGTATCGAAGCGGTTTCGTCGACGGCGACGCGAGAAGCATTAATAAAAGGAGATGTCGCCGCTGCGCGTAATCTTCTTGGTCATCCTTATTTTATTCATGGACGCGTGCGCCACGGCGAAAAACGTGGCCGAGAACTTGGTTTTCCCACGGCAAATATTCAACTAGACCCCTCCAATCGTCTCGCTTTCGGCATTTATGCCGTAACAATTATGATTGAGAATAAAATTTATCAGGCTGTTGCAAGTTATGGACGTCGGCCGACGTTTGATAATGGTCCACCCTTACTTGAAGTTTTTGTTTTTGATTTTGACGACACTCTCTATGACAAAGATGTTGAAGTTGCCTTTTATGGTTTCATTCGCGGCGAGGAAAAATTTGCGCACAAAGAAGCGCTCATCGCACAAATGCATAAAGATTGTCTGCGCGCGCGCGAAATACTAACGCATAAATAGATTTTTGATGGGCCCTTTGCGTTTAGGCTCAGGGCGCTTATCTTCTCTCACAGGCTTGTTGGAGCGCGTCATGAAAGACGAACGGCAGGAAATCGAAATTATTCCCCCCGGCGAGGATCGGTATAGGGAGGAGACCTCCCGCATTTGGATTTCCACCAATGGGGGAGAGATAAAATTCGTTAAATTAGGGCCGTTTGGCGCATTCATGCTCGCCGCCGGGACGCTGGCGCTATTGGGCATGGGGTTTTTTTTCCTCACCAGCCTCTTCTTCATTTTAGCCCCGATCATCGCGATTTTGGGCGCGGGCGCCTATCTTTCCGGCTTGGTCGGCATGGGCCCTTTCAAGCGACTGAGATAGGCCGCGAATTGGCCTTTTTAGGCAAATCCTTTATGTGACGCGGATCTTTCCGGCGCGCGCCGGGCAATCCGGTCAAAAAAATGAATGATAATCCCAAAGGGCCCGACTACGCGAAATCCCTCTATCTGCCTGAAACCCCCTTTCCAATGCGCGCTGGCTTGCCTGAGCGCGAACCAGAACTTTTAAAGCGTTGGGCGGAAACAGGACTTGATGAAAAAATGCGCCGAGCTGCTCAAGGCCGGCCGAAATTTACGCTTCATGACGGACCGCCCTATGCCAATGGCAATATTCACATAGGTCACGCCCTCAATAAAATCCTCAAAGATTTAGTCACGCGCAGTCAACGGATGACAGGCAAGGACTGCGTTTATGTGCCGGGTTGGGACTGTCATGGCCTACCGATTGAATGGAAGATTGAGGAAGAAAATTATCGCGCTAAGGGAAAGAAAAAACCTGATTTTGCGCAGCCAGAGGAAATGATCAATTTTCGTCGTGAATGTCGTAATTATGCGCAACAATGGCTCAGCGTCCAGCGCGAAGAGTTTAAACGATTAGGCGTCGCCGGCGAGTGGGATCATCCCTATGCGACCATGGCCTATCCCGCCGAGGCGACCATCGCGCGGGAAATTATGAAATTTGCTGAAAATGGTTTGCTCTATCGTGGGTCAAAGCCTGTGATGTGGAGCGTCGTGGAAAAAACGGCGCTGGCGGAAGCTGAAGTCGAATATGAAGATCACACCAGCGATACTGTTTGGGTAACCTTTCCGATCCGGGCAGGAGCTACTGAGGATATCGCAAAAGCGCGCATTGTGATTTGGACAACGACGCCATGGACCTTGCCAGGCAATCGCGCAATCTGTTTCTCATCTAAAATTAGTTATGGCCTCTATCGTATTACCCAAGCGCCAGAAAATAATTGGGCTCGGATCGACGATTATTTCATTTTTGCCGATAAACTTGCAGACCAGGCGCTAAAATCGGCGAAAGTCGACGCCTATGCGCGCGTTAAAGATATTCCTGCTAGAGCGCTTGCAGAGCTAACCTGCGCGCATCCTCTGGCGCAGTTAGGCTATGCGTTTGATGTGCCTTTATTCGATGGCGATCACGTCACTGACGATACAGGAACAGGCTTTGTGCATACCGCGCCAGGTCATGGGCGTGAGGATTTTGATATTTGGATGGCCTCGCAAAGAGAATTGATCCAGCGCGGCATTAAGACTGAAATTCCCTATACTGTCGACGAAAATGGATTTTACACAAAAGAAGCGCCAGGCTTTGAAAATAAGCGCGTCCTTACAGAAAAAGGCGAAAAAGGCGACGCCAATGAGGCTGTCATCAAAGAACTCGCGCAGGCTGGCGCGATCATTGCGCGTGGAAGATTGAAGCATCAATATCCTCATTCCTGGCGATCAAAAAAGCCCGTCATTTTTCGCAACACGCCCCAATGGTTCATTGCAATGGATCAGCCGTTTCGGGAAGGTCGCACGCTCAGAGAGATTGCGCTGGATGAGATCGGGCGCACAAAATGGACGCCTGCGGCGGGTGAAAATCGCATTCGAGGAATGATCGCCAATCGACCAGATTGGGTTGTGTCTCGGCAACGCGCCTGGGGCGTGCCGATTGCCGTTTTTGTTAAAAAAGGCGGACATGAAATTCTCGTGGATCAACAGGTAAATGCAAGAATTCTTCAAGCATTTGAACAAGAAGGCGCCGATGCTTGGTATCATGAAAACGCTGCAAAAAGGTTTTTAGCCCCAGATTATGCGCCAGAAGATTATGAAAAAATATCGGACGTTTTAGATGTTTGGTTTGATTCAGGATCAACCCATGCGTTTGTTCTCAATGATGCAGAACAATTTCCTATGTTGGCGGGCCTCAATCGTAAGCGCGATGGGGGTCTTGATGAAATCATGTATCTTGAAGGATCGGATCAGCATCGCGGCTGGTTTCATTCTTCTTTACTTGAAAGTTGTGGCGCCGACGGCCGGGCGCCTTACGACGCTGTGCTAACGCATGGCTTCGTTTTGGATGAAAAGGGCCGGAAAATGTCAAAATCGCTTGGTAATGTGGTTGCGCCACAAAAAGTGATTTCCGACGCAGGCGCGGATATTCTTCGTCTCTGGGTCGCTGCATCTGATTATGCAGACGACTTGCGTGTGGGCCCAGAAATTCTCAAGACATTTATTGAACTCTATCGAAAGCTACGCAACACGTTGCGTTGGATGTTAGGCACCTTAGCGCATCACACGCAAGAAGATGATTTACTCATTGAACAGGCCGGTGAACTAGAAAGACTTATGCTCCATCGCTTAACAGAGATGGACGCACAGATCCGCGCAGCCTATTCAGCCTATGATTTTAAAAAAGTCGTGGCGTTGCTGACGCCCTTTATGACAAGCGATCTTTCAGCTTTCTATTTTGATATTCGAAAAGATGCGCTGTATTGCGATCCGCCTTCGAGTGTTAAGCGTCGCACGACGCTGGCCGTGATTGAACAAATCTTTCGTTGCGTCACAACATGGCTTGCGCCAATTTTAGTTTTTACGTCAGAGGAAGCCTGGCTTGCGCGTTATCCGCAGGCGATATCGGCGCATCTTGAACAATTTCCGACTCTGCCGTCGCAATGGCGGGATGACGCGCTTTTCCAAAAATGGGAGCAGATTCGTCTTATTCGGTCTGTGGTTACAGGCGCCTTGGAGATTGAACGCGCTCAAAAAAGGATCGGCTCCTCGCTTGAGGCGGCGCCAATTGTTTATTTGAACGATTCTAAATTATCTGCCGCACTGGCGGGGTGTGATTTTGCCGAAATCTGCATTGTATCGAACCTTACGCTTGAAAATGGCGCAGGTCCTAGCGACGCTTTCCGCTTGCCGGAAGTTCCAGGCGTGGCGGTGTCGCCTCAAAGAGCAAAAGGCGTAAAATGTGCGCGTTCTTGGAAATATTTTGATCCAGCTTCAGCGGAGCCGGATTACCAAGATATTACAAGTCGCGACGCGCAGGCATTGCGTGAATTAACGGCCCTGGGTCGTTGGAGCGCGCAGGCGTGAGACGGCATGTGGAGAAAAGAACGCATGCAGGACCAGTAAAAAGGACGCGCGCGCAGTGAAGGTTTTATTAGCCTTTTTTGCCAATACATGCGCGAATTTTATTATTGGGCTGTTGATTGCAAAATTTCTAGGCCCAGAGGAGTATGGACGTTTTGCGCTTGCCTTTGCTGTTCATGTCGTGGCGCAGACGGCGTTATATGATTGGTTAAAATTTTCAACAACGCGGTTTTATTCTGAGCGCACACGCGATATTTCGCCTCAAATCCGCGCCTCTCTTGCTGCATCTTTTCTGTTAATGACGATTTTAGTTTTTGTCATTTGCGGGATCTATCTAATCATCGGACCAATTTTTAATTTTGAAACTTCGCTTGTTCTTTTGGCGATGCTGCTGGCGGTTGCAAACGGCCTATTTGACTATTCTACGGCGCTCGCAAGAGCCCGATTTGACGATCACACCTATGGGCGGTTGGTCTTAGTCAAAAATATATTAGCTTTGATTTTTATAGGCGGCGGGGCCTTTATTTTTCACTCAGCGGCGGTTGCGTTAGCTGGCACAGTAGCAAGTTTATTCACGACATTTCTTTATGGACGCGCTTCCTTATACGATCCTGGCGTTTCACTGCGTCAAGCAAGCATGGCGACGGTAAAAGATTTAATTTCCTATAGCAGGCCAATGGTTCTTGCCCTCTTGCTTTATCACGCGCTGCCGCTTGTCACGCGTGCGCTTGCGGCAGGCTTTTATGATTTTGCAGAAAGCGGACAGCTTGCGCTTGCTTATGATGTTGGCATGCGCGCGATGATGGCCTTTGGCTCAGCGCTCGATGTGCTGTTGTTTCAAATTGCTGTTGCAAAACATGAGCTGCAGGGCGAAGACCAAGCCAAACGGCAGGTTGCCTATAATATGAGTGTGGTTTTTACAATTTTATTGCCCGCCTGCGTTGGTCTTGGAATTGTGTTGCCATCAGTTGAGGCGCTTGTCGTGCCAGGGCAATTTCATGGAGCCTTTCGTCACTATCTTGGTATTTTACTGCCAGGTCTTTTTGCGATGGGCCTTGTGAACTTTGGCATAAATCCAATTTTTCAAATCGAAAAACGCACGGCGCCATTAGTCTTTGCCGCCGTAGCAGCGGCTGTCACGGCAATTATGTTACTACTTATTTTACCAAAGGGCGCGGACGCCTCGCATTTAGCGGTGGCGCAAACTGGCGGTTATATTGCAGCTTTGGCGTCAACGATTTTTTTTGCATTGCGCAGCCAGGCGATTTGGCCTTCGCTGCGGGATCTTCTTTTTGCTGGGCTTGGCAGTGGCGTCATGTATCTCGTTTTGCGACAGAGCGCGGAGATGTCTCCAGGCGCCTCAACGCTTGTCGCGCAAATTCTCATTGGCGGTTTGGTCTATCTGATCTTTGTCTTAGTGTTTAATATTGCTCGGCTGCGGAATCTGGCGATCGACTGGGTTCGTCCTTATATCGCCTGGACGTGACGATCGCTGCTGAGCGCCTATATTGTCAGAGGCGAGCGGCGGAAGGATTTGAGCATGGTTATCCCAATCTATGATGATTTACCGCTGCGACATATTCGTTGGCCAAGCGTAAATTGGTTTTTGATCGGGATTAATAT
>DHWC01000056.1 GCA_002412985.1 Methylocystaceae bacterium UBA5192
AAAGGTTCATTATGCGCGCTCTCATGTGGGGCAAGCGTTAATTGAGCTATTGCTTCTGCCTGCTCCTGCGTAAGTTTAGTTAAGCCAATATCCGAAAGCGTCATTGGCAAGCCAACAGAAAAACAAAAAGACAAAACCTCAGAGAGAATATTCTTATCCCGAGCCTCAAGTGTAAGCTGGACTAATGCTCCAAAGGCGACTTTCTCACCATGCATGAATGCATGCGTTTCTTCCATGGCGGTTAAACCATTATGTAAGGAATGAGCAAGCGCGAGACCGCCTGACTCAAACCCTAAACCTGACATCAGCGTATTGGCCTCAACAATTCGATCAAAACTAGGGGTTAGTGCTCCCGATCGCGCGTCCTCTAACGCGGTTTTTCCATCTTCGAGTAGCGTTGCGTAACATAATTGAGCGATCGTTCGCGCACACAACGTGCTAGAGCCGCCTAAAATATTCATTTTGCCTGCGCGAGAGCAGGCATCTGCTTCAAAATAGGTTGCGAGGGCGTCCCCCATCCCGGCAATTAATCCCCGCAAGGGCGCTTTGAGGATAACACTTGTATCAACTAAGACGAGATCGGGATTGCGCCTACTCAATAAACACGTCTCAAAAACGCCCTGCGGCGTATAGATTACAGAAACCGTACTACACGGCGCATCGCTCGCCGCTGTTGTTGGACAACAAATAACTGGAAGATTTAACTGTTCAGCGCTCGCCCGTACACTATCTAAAATTTTTCCCCCGCCCGCCCCAATAATGACCGTGACTTTAAGATCTTGCGCCAATCTTGTAATTTTAGCGACCTCATCAAAAGAAGATTCCCCGCTAAAATCATAAATTTCGATGGTTAACCCCTGTTCCTGAAAGGACTGGCGCCAAAGGGTTTCAAGCTGACGACGCGGCGTTGCGCTTGTAACCATCAGCGCGCAACCGTTAATCCCTAGTCTTTTGAGTTCTTTTGGAAGATAAGCTGTTGCATCCGCTCCCTGGATGTAACGACCGGGCGCAGAAAAAATATTCAACATCAGTCTTCATCCTCTGATAGATAATTTTATACCAAGAACTTCGTTTTTTAAAAAAGCCGTAAACTGATGGCTCCCATCTAACTCTCTTGATTTTAGTGAAAGCCCGCGCCGTGACGATTGTTTCAACCTCTTCTCCTCAGAGATTTTTAGACGAAAAAATTTGCGCCGTCACAGTGATAAAAAAAATACGCCGACGGTTACTGCCTTTTTTAGCCTTGTGCCTGATTGCTAACTATCTCGATCGGGTAAATATTGGCTTTGCTGCGCTCAGCATGAATAAGGATCTCAATCTTTCTCCGCTCACTTTCGGCCTTGGCTCAGGCGTCTTCTTTCTCACCTATGCGCTTTTTGAAGTGCCGAGCAATATCATTTTAGAGCGTGTCGGGGCGCGACTTTGGATTGCCCGCATTCTTTTAAGTTGGGGGTTAGTCTCAGCGCTTATGGCCTTCGCCTGGAATGATACAAGTTTTTTGGTTTTACGCCTCTTGCTAGGCCTCGCAGAGGCCGGCTTTGTTCCCGGCGTAGTGCTCTATTTGACATATTGGATGCCCTATTCCTATCGCGCCGTTGCAATCAGTGGTTTCATGCTCGCGATCCCCGTTTCAAGCATCATTGGCGCGCCACTCTCAGGCTTAATTCTCAACGCTACTGAAGGGCTTTATGGATTAAAATCATGGCAATGGTTGTTTTTGTTAGAAGCGACGCCCTCGCTCCTATTAGGCGCGCTGGCTTTTATTTATCTTACAGATAAACCCCAAAATGCGTCATGGCTTACCGAGCAGGAAAAGCTCTGGATAAATGACAGATTAGAGACTGAACGCGCAACATTGCAGGATGAGAAAAGCGACCATTCATTCTGGCGACTAATGCTTAATCGACGCGTCGCGCTGCTGAGTATAATTTATTTCGGCGTCGTCCTTACATTATATGGACTTGTATTCTGGCTACCACAAATCGTGCATGACTTTGGCTATGGAGCTCTAGGCGTCAGCTTGCTAACCGCTCTCCCATATCTCATTGGGGCCATAGCTATGTATTTATGGAGTAAATATGTCGATCGTCACGAAGGGCACATGCGTCACGCCATCTATGCAGCGTTACTCTCTAGCCTGGGCTTAGGGGCATGCACATTTCTCAGCGCGCCTTTGCCAACAATTTTTGCTCTCTGCCTTTCTGCAGCTGGAACTTTTGGGATGTTTCCAATCTTTTGGACACTTGCAACAGCGCAATTAGCCCCCAAACAAGCGGCTGGCGCGATCGCTTTGATAAATTCATTCGCAGCACTTGCAGGTTTTCTTGGCCCTTATCTCGTAGGATGGATAAAAGACACAACAGGAGCCTTTCACTATGCGCTTCCCCTGCTGGCCTTGGGCCCATTAATCTCTGCAATTCTTCTATTTCTTATGTGGCGAAAACAGATTTCTTCAACAGCTTCTGTTTGACATGAACGCGACTTCTCAGATCCCACAAGAACTCATGATTAGCTGGGCGCGCCAAAGCGACGCGCTCTTAAATTCTTATTTTTCCCTGTTTGGACAAGACCTTATCTCTCGGACGCATAATTCACTTCAAGATGTGGAACGCTTATTTTTTGCGCCTTTTGCAGTAATTTCTCATGGCGTTGAGAGTGACCCATTGCTCAATTTTGCCAATAAATATGCGCTCGATCTCTGGGGATTTGATCCGTTTCAACTAATATCTACACCCTCGCGATTAACTGCAGAACCAAAAGCGCATGA
>DHWC01000139.1:0-3369 GCA_002412985.1 Methylocystaceae bacterium UBA5192
TGGTCAAACCAAACACGATTCTCTTTAATAAAGTGACGATTAAGAACGCCAAGCAGGCCGTTCAGATGTTTGGTCCCGCCCAACATGGCGTTGCGAAAGCAGTCGCGGACTCTGTTGCGGAAGGCGTCATTCCACTGCAGGCAGCTGACGATCTCTTCATCTGCGTCGGCGTATTCATCCATTGGGACGCCAATGATGATCAGAAAATTCAGGATTTCAACTATACGGCGACGAAGGAAGCCATCGCGCGCGCGATGAAAGGCGATCCGACAGCGCAAAGCGTGCTTCATGCGCGCGTTAGCGCCAAGCATCCCTTCGCTGCAAACTAACAGCAATAATTCTACGTGTTTATAAAAAGGGGAGCTCAAAACAGAGCTCCCCTTTTTTCTGTTGGCTTAACCAGTTCTCTTTAATGCGGCCTAGCGAACTGCGCTAAAACCTAGTTTTTTTTCATGTAAAGCGCTAGCAACAAGAACGCCTGCTGCGCCCATTTCTTTTAATGTCAGCACATCTTCTTCGCTGCGTACGCCGCCTGCGGCATAGACAGAGCGATCGCCCGCGCGCGCGAGGGTTTCCTCTACGCGACGCCAATCTGGTCCAGCGCGCAAGCCGATATTTTTAAGCGTCATCACAATAAGCCGCATAGGCCAAAGACGCGTCTCTTTCAATATTTCTACTGGACCAAGAAAATCTGACCCAAAAAAATCAAGCGACAGGATATAATCCTGACTTTTGTCTAGCGCAGTAAGATCGGAAGGATCGCGCAAACTTTCACTGCCTAGGACAAGATCAATGTTAGAGGCCAATCGCCAATCTATTAAATCTTTCGCGTGGCGTAGGCCCGGATCGACCCAAAGACGTAATTTTGGAAAGACTTCTGAAATCCTGGAGACGACAGCACGATTGTCGCCTGCCTGCATAATCGCATCAAGATCTGCGATGTAGAGCGTATCGAAATAGCCCAAAGTAAAAAACCCTTGGACAATCTCAACAGGATCGCAAGTTTTTGCCAGCAAACTTTGTATCGGCCGATAGTCCTTGCGCTGGCCAGCTTGCGCGCGCACCACTACGCCACTGCGCAGATCGATTACCGGGATGATTTGCATGGCGTCTCAGTCAATCCTGTGCGATATTTTGCGGAAAGGACCTAGAAGAAATGACTCTTTTACAAGGCATAGGACTTTTTCTCGCGCTCATTTTTATAACTCCTGCCGCAGCGCAAACGAGTCTAACCTCAGACTGGCCCTGTAAACAGGTTCGCGTAGCTGAAATGTCATTAACTGGCGTGATAAACCATCCGGAGATTTCCGCAGAGAAAAAATCCTGGCGGGATAATGCAGATATCGCCGATCTTGTCGCCCGCCTTAGCGCGCGACGAACGCCGCTAACGGAAGCAGAAAAACTTATTGATGAATTTAAGAAAAATAGCGGCGGTTTCCGCAAAGAGCGCCTATCGCTTTTAGTTAGCGCCACATTTGAAGTGATGAATGATGAGCGCCGAGAAGTAGTGAATGGATTAGATCGATTTGGACGACGTTTGAAAGAAATGGCGGAGCGCATCCGGGAAGAAACTCAAGCGACGCGCGCCTTGCAGGACCGCAAACCTCCTGATCTAGAAGAGATTAAAAAAGCCAGCGAAACGCTACAATGGCGCTTGCGTCTCTTTGAGGAGCAGCGCCGTATGGCCACCTTCGTTTGCGAAAGCCCCGCCCTAATCGAGCAGCGCTTTGGGGCGCTGGCGCGAGCGATTGTTGCAAGGATGGATTAGGGAGAGCGATAAATATTTTCTGTGTGTGGTTTGGGCGTTTGTATCTCTAGCGGATAAGCCGCAGCAGCCCAACCGTCACTGCCTTCAGGATACCAGGAAACATCATGGTAGCCTAAGGTCAATGCGCGCTTTGCTGCATTCCAAGACATCCAACAATCTTTCTGGCAATAAAAAACTAATGAACGATTTTTGTTTCCTTCGGTTACCTCGACTAAGCCGCGTTGAAAATAACGCAATAGGACATCTGCGATGACGCCATATCCTGTGTCGGGCAACCAAATGCTTCCGGGAATGTCTTTTCTCTCGGGTTCTCGCCAGAATGCATTCGCTGGCAATCCCTCTGGTCGAGGCGCGTGAGGCAAGACATCAATAAAAACGGCCCGCTTGTTTTTCCAAACGTCATAGGCCTTAGCTGTGGTGAGCACTTTCGCGCCCTTAAGAGTGGCGGGCGTCGGCGCACGATAGGATTCTAAACGATAGCCGCTAGGCTCAGGAACTGGCGCGACCGGCGCGCCTAGAGCAAGAGAAGTCGTAAAAGAAAAAAAGATGGCGCTCAGGCGCGACATCCAAATCATTCAATTAGTTTTTCTTTAAGGGCGCGCCATTTTCATCAATGAGCGGCACACCATAATCAATTAATATCTTTTCAAGTTCTGATTTATTTTGACTAATAAATTGGTTCAGATCCCTTTTCCATATCTGGTCCGAGTGGCGCACGCCGAAAGCGACGCGAAACGCCATGCGCGTTCCGGCTGTTTCCTGTATTGGGGCCAGATTTAATTTAGTTTTCGCGTTTTTTACATAATAGCCGGCAATCGGCCCCCATAATAACGCTACATCTATTTCACCCGCTTCCAGATCGCGGATCATTGCCGCACTCGATGAGTCAAACCGCGTATCAACCATCAAGGGATAGGGTTTGACTGCGCCCATCAAGCCTTCTTTAGCTAAGATATTCCCCGGCGGCGTATTCGCCACAAGACCAATGCGATGCTGTTTCGATTTTAAGCGAGGATCATCTAGCGTCGTTAACCCCTCTAACTCTGACCCCGCGCGCGTTACAATGGCGTAGGTTGTCCGATAATAAGGATTGGTCGGCTGCACGAGATCATTGCCTTGAGGGATCCCCAAAATGACATCGCAGAGATGGGCGTTTAACGTGTTGCGAACAAATCCCGTTGCGCCAGGGTAGAAAGCATAGGCAAGTTCTTTATTAATTTTTTTTGCCAGATATTCTGCGATTTTATTTTCAAACCCTTCGCCCTTCTCGTTTGAAAAAGGCAGATTGTTTGGGTCTGCGCATACGCGCAATACCTTGGCGTCTACAAGTTCGATTGAACCTTTATTGTCATCGCCGCGAGCGCCTGCGTCAGATCCCAGGTTTTGCGCAAAAGCAGACGCCGCTATGAAATGATTCATAGCGGCGCCAATAAAAAATACTCGCAAGAGCAGCGGCGCGTGTTTCATTGAAATTTATTCATTAACCGCTGTCGCTCCAAATGCGCGGAGCATTATTTTGCCGCCATGCATTCAGCTTCTGCTTTCGCGAAAGCTTCTGGACGCTCTTCCTTCTTCTCAGGACGTCCCGCCGGTATCGCCTC
>DHWC01000139.1:3699-4218 GCA_002412985.1 Methylocystaceae bacterium UBA5192
GATAATGCTCTTAGGTAAACATAGAGGTCATCAATATAACATGAGGCATTTTTGTTATCGGAAAATGCGGGCATTACGCTATTGCCATTCTGGCGGCCGCCAATAACAATGCCGGCAAATTCTGCGTAATTGAAACGCTTCACTGAATCCTTGAGCGCGGGCGCGTAGGTCGAACCGCCGCCATTTGGTCCATGACAAACGTGGCATTCAGCATGGTAGCGACGATAGCCTGAGAACGTATACCAATCGACTTTTCCATCCGGACCAACATTGTAAGTTGGGTCGCCTTTCGCATCAAAATATTTACCGTCCGTAGATTTAACGGCCTTTGGATCTCCTGGCGCTTCAGCCAACGCGGCACCGCTTACAACCATCATGACGCCCAGAGCCAGCGCTCCAGCTAGCGACGATCTCATTTTACTCTCCCTAACTTTATATCGACCCTTGGAAACAAGGGCGCCCGACGAACCCCTTGGATCGTCGAGCGCTATTTTAAAGGTTTAAACTCACGAACCCTGT
>DHWC01000072.1 GCA_002412985.1 Methylocystaceae bacterium UBA5192
TCTTTTCTAAGCGGCAATGCCTATGCCATGGGAAACGTCAATGACTTGCCCAATAAACAAGGTTATCGATAGATTGGCGCTCTTTTATTTAATCGCTCCCCTACATAGATACCCCTATGACTAGACCGCCTCGACCATCTGATGATCCACATTTGAACGCCGATAAACCGCCTGAAAATGACACATATGAAATGATAGAGGTAGAAGCGCCATTGCTAACTGGCCAAGAGCCGGAGACGCCAGAGAGCGTAAAGCGCGGCATCAGCGTCATAAAACACTATTGGAAAAATGCGCCTAGCGGCCCGGGCGTTTATAGAATGGTGGCTGAGACCGGTGAAGTACTCTATGTCGGAAAGGCTAAAAACGTCCGAAAGCGCGTCGCCAGCTACACCCGACTTGCCGGGCACGTCAATCGTATTGCAAGAATGATCTCTGCGACAGCATCAATGATTTTTATTTCGGTAGAAACCGAAACGGATGCGCTTTTACTAGAAGCAAACTTAATCAAACAACTTAAACCGCGCTTTAACGTACTCATGCGCGATGATAAATCATTTCCCTATATTCTAATTTCAAATGATCATGCAGCGCCTCAAATCACTAAACATCGAGGCGCGCGTATTCGAAAGGGCGATTATTATGGACCTTTCGCTAGTATTTGGGCGGTAAATAGAGCGCTCAATACACTTGAGCGGGCCTTTCTATTGCGCTCCTGTACGCAAAGTTATTATGATAATCGCACGCGCCCCTGTTTACTCCATCAAATAAAACGCTGCGCCGCGCCTTGTACGAATGAAATCACTATTGAAGATTATGCAGTTTTAGTTCAATCCGCGCGCAATTTTCTTTCTGGCAAAAGTCAGGATGTCAGAGAACAACTTGCTATCGAAATGACCCAAGCGGCGGAAAAACTTGATTTTGAACGCGCCGCCCGATTGAGGGATAGAATTTCAGCTCTATCGACAATTCAGGGCGCACAGGGAATTAACCCAAAAACTATTGAGGAAGCAGACGTCTTCGCCATCAGCAAAGAGGCTGGCCGCTTCTGTATTGAAGCCTTTTTTTTCCGCGCCTATCAAAATTGGGGAAATCGATCTTATTTTCCGCGCGCAGACGCAGCATTAACAGAATCCGAAGTCTTAGAAGCCTTTCTCTCTCAATTTTATGATGAACATCCTTCCGCACCCCTTGTTCTCCTATCGCACGCCATAGAGAGCAAGGGGCTTCTTGAAGAAGCTTTATCTAAAAAGGCGGAGAAACGCATACATATTCTCATCCCCCAGCGCGGAGAAAAAAAAGAACTTGTCGATCATGCCCTAATAAACTCGACGCAAGCGCTTGGAAGAAAATTATCTGAAGATGCAAGTCAGCAAAAACTCCTTGCGGCCTTGAGTAATGCTTTCAAACTTGAAAATACGCCGCAAAGAGTTGAAGTCTATGACAATTCCCACATAAGCGGCGCACAAGCAATCGGAGCAATGGTTGTTGCGGGCCCAGCAGGTTTTATGAAAAGTCACTATCGCACATTTAATATCAAAAACACTCAAATATCGCCTGGGGATGACTTTGGCATGATGCGTGAAGTGTTAAATCGACGATTTTCACGTTTGGCTAAAGAGGAGGATAAAAATTCTGATCTTGATAGCTTCCCAAGTAGCCCAGACCTGGTGCTGATCGATGGTGGGCAAGGACAATTTAAGATCGCTCAAGAGGCCCTAGAAGCTTCAGGCGTGAAGGGCGTTACGCTCGTCGCTATCGCTAAAGGAGCTGATCGAAACGCTGGTCGCGAGACCTTTTTTATGGAGGGAAGAGAGCCCTTTCGTCTGCCCCCACATGATCCGGCGCTGTATTTTATTCAAAGGCTACGAGATGAAGCCCACCGTTTCGCCATTGGCACGCATAGAGCAAAAAGACGGAAAGAGTTTGTTAAGAACCCCCTTGATGAAATCGCTGGCATAGGCCCAGCACGTAAGAGAGCCCTACTCCTTGCCTTTGGATCGGCGAAGGCTGTTTCCCGCGCCGCCTTGTTGGATCTTGAAAAGGCCCCCGGCATTAATAAAGCTACAGCTTTAATGATTTACAATCATTTCCAAAAGAGCGGCTAATTTAAAAGGATGCTTTTTTACACGCCATTTCTACAAGGGTTAATCAACCCTTAACCGTGACAATTTACCCTTACAAGATCTTCTTGGCGTCGCTCTCCATTGGTTATGCGCCGTGAGATAAAACCTTTTGTCCTTCTAATCGAGCGATGTGTATCATGCGGAGCCATTATAGAGGCCACCTCTCCGAACAGATTAGCGAATTTACCTCCAATCGGATGAAGCAATTGGGCGGTCTAGCGATGATGATAAGCGCTGGCGCTTTGACGCTCGCGCTGGCTTCCTGGTCCGCTCAAGACCCTTCCCTCAATCACGCTACGAATACGCCGCCTCGAAATCTTTTAGGCGCGCCAGGCGCAATTAGCGCTGATATTGTCATGCAGCTTGTGGGGTTTGGCGCAATCGCCGCAATTATTCCGCTTGCTATGCAAGGTATGCGCTTGATCCGACTCCAGCGCCTGGACAAAAGCGCATGGCGTCTTGGTTTATGGTGCCTGGGCGTCATAGCTTCCGCCGCGACAGCCGCGCTCCTGCCAGCAACCGACCGCTGGCCTTTGCCGACAGGCCTTGGCGGCGTTATCGGAGACGGCGTTTTATCAATTCCTCGGGCCATTTTTGCTAACGCCAGTATCGCTATGGCGATTTTTGGCGTGATGACCGCATTTGTAGCAATCCTCTCTGTTAGCGGCGCGGCCGGTTTGGGCGCAAAGGCTGAAAATAATTCTGACGAAGATCCATTCATGCCCGAAGAAGACACTCAGCGCACCTATGAAGATGAAGATTTAGATGGAGAGCCCGGCGTTGCGCTAATTTCCTTTGGGGCGATCATTCATACAGGACTGGCGATTAAAAGCTGGTTTAGCCGCAAGATTGTAACTTTAAAAAACAAACGTAAAATTCAAGAGGCCAAGCCCCTTACGCCTCAAGTTCGAAAAGAGCCTACTTTTGATGACCTTGATAGCTGGCCAAGCTATGCCCCAACGCCAAGGAATTTAGATCAAGATTTAGATCAAAACATTATCCCTGAAGAGAAAGCGGCTCCAGTTGCTTCTCGGCGTCGGCAACGCGCGCCGTCACGTCCAATCAAAACATCTGAAATCTATGAAACACCCTCCCTGACGCTCCTTGCTGAGCCTAAAAAAACATCCGTGAGCGCACGTCTTTCTGCGGAAGCCTTAGAGGAAAATGCGCATTTATTGGAGGGCGTCTTAGATGATTTTTCAGTCAGAGGCGAAATCATTAACGCGCGCCCAGGGCCTGTTGTAACACTCTATGAACTCGAACCGGCAGCAGGAGTAAAATCCTCAAGAGTAATTGGACTAGCGGATGATATCGCTCGCTCGATGTCTGCTATTTCTGCCCGCGTCGCTGTCGTTTCTGGCAGAAACGCCATCGGTATTGAATTACCTAACCAGCGCAGAGAAACGGTATATCTCAGAGAATTACTTGCAAATGAGGAATTTGCTAACTCAAGCCATAAATTAGCGATTGCTCTGGGTAAGACGATTGGCGGCGAAGCAGTCATTGTTGATCTCGCACGCATGCCACATTTGCTCGTTGCCGGCACAACTGGCTCAGGCAAATCTGTGGCAATTAATACAATGATTTTATCTCTACTCTACCGATTGAAACCAGAAGAGTGTCGACTGATCATGGTCGATCCAAAGATGCTCGAACTTTCAGTTTACGACAATATCCCCCATCTTCTCACCCCGGTTGTAACAGATCCCAAGAAAGCCGTCGTAGCGCTGAAATGGGCTGTTAGAGAGATGGAGGATCGTTATCGTAAAATGTCCAAATTGGGCGTACGAAATATTGATGGATTTAACGCGCGCGTATCTGAAGCGATGGCGAAAGGTGAGTCAATCAGCCGCACAGTCCAAACAGGCTTTGACCGGGAAACGGGAGAGGCAATCTTCGAACATGAGACGATGGATCTCGCTAAACTGCCCTATATTGTCGTAATCGTCGACGAAATGGCGGATCTTATGCTCGTTGCGGGCAAGGATATTGAAGGCGCAATCCAAAGACTAGCTCAAATGGCGCGGGCAGCGGGGATTCACCTGATCATGGCGACGCAACGTCCTTCCGTTGACGTCATTACCGGCACAATCAAAGCTAATTTTCCAACGCGTATCTCCTTTCAAGTCACGTCAAAAATTGATAGCCGGACAATTCTTGGAGAACAGGGCGCTGAGCAGCTATTGGGGCAAGGGGATATGTTGTACATGGCAGGGGGCGGGCGTATTTCACGCGTGCACGGACCCTTCGTGTCAGATGTTGAAGTCGAACAAGTGGTCGCGCATCTAAAAACTCAAGGCGCACCACAATATCTCGACGCAATTACGGTAGAAGAAGACAGCGGCGAAAGCGATACTGGACCTTTGGCGGGAACCATGGACGCGGAAGAAGGCGGCGATCTTTATGATCGCGCTGTCAATATTGTTCTACGTGATCGAAAATGTTCAACGAGCTATATCCAACGACGTCTATCTATCGGTTATAATAAAGCTGCCTCCATTGTGGAACGGATGGAGCAGGAAGGCGTCGTAAGCCAGCCAAATCATTCTGGAAAACGTGAAATCTTAGTCGGAGGGGGCGTAGATCGCGGCGCATTTGATATCGAGGCCGCGGAGTAAGGATAATTGCTTAAGCCTCTTGCATTGCTTAAGCGCCTTAGGACTCATAATTTAAGATTTCGTGGTAGAAATTTGATCGTTAACGAATCGGAACTTTATCGTGACAAAAAACTCTCTGATATTGGCAAACCTATTGGTTTTATTATCCACGCCGCTCCTCGCTCAAACTCCTGCAGCCGCTCCAGTAAATTCTAATGAAACAAAACCAGCGGCGAATGCGGAACAAAAACCTGCAGAAGCAAAGACTTCTTCAGAGGGAGGTAGTGAGCAAAAGTCTCCCGAGAACCCGCTTGCTGCAGAATCCAACCTCTCAGACAAGAAAAAATCTGGAAAAACCACCAAAGAGCCCATGCAACTTGGTAAAAAAAACGCCGATGCGCCAAAACCCATGGAGCGGAGCGAAGCTATCAAGCGCGCCAACGCCTTTTTTAATTCCTCACCAGTCATGACAGCTGACTTCGTTCAAATTGGCGGCGACGGCAAACGTTCAGAAGGCAAACTCTATGTGCAACGGGCTGGCCGCGTTCGCTTTGAATATGCCCAACCCGCGACAATGGAAGTCGTCGCCGACGGCGTCCAGGTCGCTGTAAGAGATCGAAAGCTAGCGACACAAGATCTCTATTTTATTTCGCAGACGCCATTGAAATTTTTAATGAAGGAAAAGATCGATCTGGAAAAAGACGTAACAGTCCAAGACGTTGCGACTGACGACTCTGGGATTACAATATTCATCGAAGATAAAGCGACATTTGGCGGCACATCGCACGTGCGTTTAATTTTTGATCCAAAAACCTTCAAGCTAAAACAATGGCAAGTTAAAGATCCCCAGGGCTATGAGACGCTGATCTCTCTGTTTAATATCGATCAGACAAAGACGCCTGACGCTGAGCTCTTCAAAATAAGTAAATAACGGCTCACAATAAGCGATAGCGACTAAGGAAAATCGCCAGATCGAGGGATAATTTCTCATCCCTTCACAAAATAGAAAAGGCCGCCCACATCTCATATGAGCGGCCTTCTCTCAGGTCAGCACTGAGGGGCTGCTGACCGAAATTAAATGAAAAATTACTTATCTAATATCGCCAATAAAACGCCTCCTCTGAAGGCCATCGCTCATAATTAACTCATTTATAGGCAGCTCTTAGCCCTCCGCCCTAAATGAACGCTAATTGAATTATTCTAGCCAAAATAGGGATATTTAATGTGCGCTAGCGCACATGGGAAACAAAAAAAGGCCGCCTCTCGAGCGACCTTAGGATTTAATTTTTCTTAATCGACTTCTATGCTGCGCTATTCTTTGGCGCGATTAATTTACGGTTCATCAGCACCTCTGCAATCTGTATTGCGTTCAAAGCGGCGCCTTTACGTAAATTATCTGATACACACCAGAGAACCAACCCGTTATCGACTGTTGGATCTTCTCGTATTCTAGATACGTAAGTCGCATCCTCTCCGGCAGCCTCATGAGGCGTGATGTAACCACCTGGCTCACGCTTATCAATCACGAGAACACCCGGAGCTTCTCGTAATATATCTCTCGCCTCATCTGCTGATAGCGGGTTCTCAAACTCTATATTTACAGCTTCAGAGTGGCTGATAAAGACTGGCACACGCACACAAGTAGCCACCAGCTTTATCTTTGGATCTAATATTTTTTTTGTCTCCGCCACCATCTTCCATTCTTCTTTGGTGAAGCCATCTTCCATGAAGACATCAATTTGCGGAATAAGGTTAAACGCTATCCTTTTGGGGAATTTTTTTGCTTCTACCGGATCAGAAACAAATACAGAGCGTGTTTGAGCAAATAACTCATCCATCGCATCTTTACCTGCGCCAGAAACGGATTGATAAGTTGATACCACAACACGCTTAATCTTAGCGGCGTCATGCAGAGGCTTTAACGCCACAACAAGCTGAGCTGTCGAGCAGTTGGGATTAGCAATGATATATTTCTTCTTAAACCCCGACACAGCTTCGGCATTTACTTCAGGCACAATAAGCGGCACATCTGGATCCAAGCGCCAAGCGGATGAATTATCAATTACGACACAGCCTTGAGCGCCAATTCTGGGAGACCATTGCGTCGAGATACTGCCGCCAGCTGACATTAAACAAATATCAGTGTCTGAAAAATCGTATGTATCAAGGTGCTTACATTTTAATGTTTTATCGCCAAAGGAAACCTCTGCGCCAATCGAGCGCGACGAGGCCAAAGCGACAACTTCTCTAACTGGAAAATGTCTTTCGGCGAGAATATCTAACATCTCGCGACCCACATTGCCCGTGGCGCCGACGACAGCAACCTTATAGCTCATTGATTTCTCTCCAGCGGGTAGTTTTCTTGGCTAATAGCCAAAGCCAACGCTCCGATTACACCTCAGCTCAGCTTTTTATCGGCATTAAGGCCAAAGACAAGCAGCTTGCAGGATTTCATCACCCCCCTAGGCAGCTTCATGTCGATGGCTCAGCCCGTTATAGCGTCACAGTTTCGATCTCATCTGTGATTGTCAATGGAAGGGTCACACAGCAAGGCCCCCCCTACCCTCCATTTACCA
>DHWC01000091.1:0-137 GCA_002412985.1 Methylocystaceae bacterium UBA5192
ATCTCCCGGCACGATCGCTAGGGAAATTTTATGTGTTTTGGCTAAATATTCTAATTGTTCTACGCCATAGGGCCAATATTCTTTGCCGCCCAGTAGCCGCACGATAATTAATTTGGCGTGTTTTAATACTTTATCAA
>DHWC01000091.1:548-3477 GCA_002412985.1 Methylocystaceae bacterium UBA5192
TGTTGGGCTAGTAATCTAAGCTCTGAGTCTGAAAAGGATAAAAAAACGATCTCTGCAGGCGTTTGTCCAATATCAATCGCTAAGTCATTTTCATCCAGGCTGTGTCGGTCGCGCGGTTGAAGATGCATGAGGGACTACGATGACAAAATCATTCGTGAAATGGCAGCGATGTCCAATCCTTTAAGGCCGATAATAACAAGCTGGCTTCTTCTGACTTCCTCTAGCTTCCAGGGACGATCATAATAGGAGTCTAGTCTCGCGCCGACGCCTTGAATAAGCAGACGCATTGGTTTTTGCGCCACATGAATAAATCCTTTAATCCGCAATAGATCATGTTTTTTGATCGCTAGCGTGAGTTTTTCAAAAAGAAGCGATGGATCAAACACTTCGCCGAGTTCAATCATAAAGCTGTCAAAGTCATCATGATCATGCTGGTCTTCTAAATCATGATGAGATGGGCGGTTCAGCAGGTCATTTTCCGCAGCGGCGGAAAGTCCCAAAATAATTTCTGGACGAATGCGACCGTGGTGAGTTTGTGTCAGGACAGCGTTATTTCGCGATAGCTTGCTTATTTCTGCGCTAAGATCGGCCTGTTGCTGTTGCGTAATGAGATCGACTTTATTTAATATGATTAAATCAGCGCAATTCAGTTGATCTTCAAAGACCTCTTCAAGTGGATTATCATGGTCCACTGGAGAGATGTCTTTTTGTCTGCTGTCGTTTGTCTCGGGTGGATCTGCGAAACGACCGTCAACCACAGCTTTAGCGTCAACAACGGCGATGACGCCATCGACTGTGAGTTTTGATCTAATGGAAGGCCAATCAAATGCTTTTACTAAGGGTTTTGGCAGCGCCAAACCGGAGGTTTCAATAATGATATGATCAGGGGGATCTTTCAGCGTTAAAAGCGTCTCAATTGCAGGAATAAAATCATCAGCAACGGTGCAGCAAAGACATCCATTAGCTAATTCAATAATATTTTCTTCCGGACAATTTTTAACGCCACAGGCGCGTAAAATATCGCCATCAACGCCGACATCGCCAAATTCATTAATTACGAGAGCTAGTCGTCGATTGCCTGCATTTTCTAGAAGATGACGAATGAGCGTTGTTTTCCCTGCGCCCAAGAAGCCAGTAATGATTGTTGCCGGCGTTTTTTGAGGAAGCGTCATAGGCGCGCCTCGTCTTTGTAATGAGCCAATAGCTGGTAAATTCCTCCAGCAAATGCGCCGGCAATTATCCAAGAGAGAGCTTGAACGCTTAATGAGGCGGCGGCAAATCGCGCTGCAAGCTCTGCCGGCACATGACTTTCTGGCGTAGCAGGAAAAGGCGCAAAGAAATGCGGCGCCACAATGAGAGCTAGGCCAAAAATTTTATAAATGACAGGGTCAATTTTTATCAACAGATAGAGGCCGAAAGCTGTCATTACAGCATTCGCCAGCCACCAGATTTGTCGATCATGGAGCGCAGTTTCTGCGGCGCCCGGTAATTGCGGCGCTAATTCCAGACCAGCAGAGAGACCAGTCGCGGCAAAGGCGCAGGCCGCCCATAATGTTGCGCGATAGGCGTCAATTTTTTCTTCGCTTAAAAGCATTACGGCGAGAAGAATAAGCGCATATCCCATGCTTAGAGCTATTGTGGATAGGCTCGTGTTAAGGGTGCGGTGAAAGAGCGCCGATTGTGTTAGCGCCGATACGCCGTTTTGCGCAGCTTCTCCGCCAACTTCGTAAATTTCAGCAGTAAGAATGAGTGGCGTAGTTGTGACATGCTGAATAGCAGCAACAAATAGCCCAGCGACAATGCCGGCGATGAGGCCGGTCGCCAAAACGCGCGTGATCACGGAAGTTTGTTTCGTGCGTGTTTTAGTGGCAGGGGAACGACAGGGCGTGACGCGAGTCATGCGCGCTATCATGAAGACGATCTGTTTCGCTAAAGCCGATGGCGTAGATGAGGCTGAATCCAAGCAACAACGCGACTGCCGCAGCTTTTAACGTGTCGCTTTTAATAAGTGAGAGATGAGGAAGAGCAGAGATCGTTTTCTGAACGCGCATTTTATTCTCCTTACCGCCCCGCCGGCGGCCTATTGAAGCAAAAGACGATCAGATGATCGCCGCGACGGCAGGTCTCCTGGCTCCCAGCTTAAAAGCAACGCCGCCTTCCCAGATGATCTCCAGTGGCGAATGGCGTAACCATGCTGGCTACAGTTGCGGGGGCAGCCGCGGAGTTGGACGATAGCCCGAACCGCGTTCCCTATTGCCTTCTTGCGAAGGACCGTCGGACTCAGTCATATGCGGCTGAGCCTCAGCCGTCAAACATTGGAGCTTCTCATGAACAAAGATGATGTTGAGGAAGAGGCTCAGCGCTATCGCGCCAAGATGGAAAAACGCAAAGCGCTTCAAGACGCTGAGGTTGCGGATAAGACAATTACCCAAAAGGGACTGTTAATCGTTCATACGGGCGCAGGCAAAGGGAAGTCGACCGCTGCTTTTGGGCTTGCGCTTCGCGCCTTAGCGCAAGGGTGGAAAATTGGCGTTGTTCAATTTGGCAAAGGCGCGTGGCGCAGCGGCGAGAGGGATATTTTAGAAAAGCTCGGCGACGTTTCCTGGCATACTTTGGGCGAGGGCTTTACCTGGGAAACACAGGATCGATCTCGGGATATTCGAGCAGCTGAAAAAGCTTGGGCGCAAGCCGTCGCATTGATCAATAACCCTGAGATCGGCCTGGTGATCTTAGATGAACTGAATATTTCTCTGCGCTACGATCATCTCCCGCTGGCGCAAGTTTTGGCGATCTTAGCGGGGCGTCGGTCTGATTTACATATCGTCGTGACGGGCCGGAATGCAAAAGCGGAATTAATTGAAGCGGCTGATTTGGTTACTGAAATGACAGCAGTGAAACATCATTTTGCCGCTGGGGTCAAAGCTCAGGC
>DHWC01000025.1 GCA_002412985.1 Methylocystaceae bacterium UBA5192
GCGATTTCGCTTGCAGGCGATGAGTCATTAATAAAGGCCGCAAGAGCGTCACGGATATCAGTCGCAACTTTCTCAGCTCTTTGCATAAACTGACGTCTTTGCGCTAATAATTCTTCTTCACCTAGTTGAGCATTTAATGAAGAAAGCTCAGCATGCGCGTGCCGCAAATAGTCAGCATCTAACTTGGCTTTTTGAATGCGCGCTTCTTCATCAGCGCTAAGCCGCAGCGCACTGCGCCAGCTGGTATAAAGACTCCTTACCTCAGCGAGCTGCTCAAACAATCCGCCAAACGCATCAACAAGCGCGCGATGGGCTGCGGGGTCTACCAAAGCCCGATCATCATGCTGACAATGGATCTCAACAAGACAATTGCCGATCGCGCGCAAAGCTTGAGCGGTCGCTGGCTGGTCATTAACAAAAGCTCGAGTGCGACCATCTGAACTTTGAACGCGACGTAGAACGATTTCATGCTCGCTAACGAAGCCAAATTGGCGCGCGGTGAGATGTGCGGGATGCTCGAGGGGAAGCGAAAAAACCGCCGTAACTTGTCCCTGCTCTTTACCTGCACGCACTAGGCTCGCATCGCCTCGTCCTCCCAACGCCAAGACAAAAGCATCTAATAAAATTGACTTACCGGCACCCGTCTCACCAGTCAGCGTTGTCAGACCAGAACTAAATTCTAGGTCCAGCGCGTCAATGAGCACAATATCTCGAATTGATAGTTGTTGGAGCATGGGCCTAGATCAAAGTCATCATCAAGCCGAGCCGACGCCGCGCCGATTCGAATTTCAAGATCATAGCCGCTCAGAACTCATTCCATAAAGCGGCAAGCTAGGCCGCTTTTGATCAGCTAACTCTTAGAGGGCGAAAGAGTTTTGCTTAGCTTTGAAATCCACGAGTCCTTATGATCTTCCGGCTCTAGCCCGTCTTTTTGCAACAGAGAATGGGCATCTTTATACCATTGCGAGTCGGGAAAATTATGCCCCAATATCGCCGCTGCAGTTTGCGCTTCGCCAACAATACCCATTGCTAGATAGGCTTCGGTTAACCGATAGAGAGCCTCTTCCGTATGACGCGTATTTTGGTACTTTCCCAAAACATCATGAAAGCGATTAACAGCAGCTGGATAATTATTGCGTGTTAAGTAGAATCGTCCAACCTGCATTTCTTTTGCAGCTAATTGATCACGCGCGATCTGCATTTTATAGCGCGCATCGCTCACATATTCAGACTGCGGATATTTCTGTATCAATGCAGTAAAAATTTCGACAGCCTTCTCGGCTGGCTGCTGATCCCGCATGGTATCCGGAACTTGATTAAAATAAGACATGCCCGCTAGGTAAAACGCATAAGGCGTATCTGATGAATTTGGGTAGAGACCAATGTAACGTTGTGCAGACTGCACGGCGTCATCATAGGCAGGCTTTTGATACTGAGCGAAGGTTGCCATCAAGAGGCCCTTGCGTCCCCATTCAGTCGAGGGAAAAGCCTTTTCAACTTCGGTAAATTTTTTTGCCGCCCCCTCATAATCGCGGGCCTTAAGCTTCGCCAATCCCTGATTATAGAGATCTTCTGCAGGAATATCTGGCGTAATTTCCGACTTGTATTTTTCTGGTCCCCAAATCCCAAATCCAGTTGAGAGATTATCTAAAATATCGGCATGGCTGGACGAGGCGGGCATACTCAAAACCAAGACGAAAGCAATTTTACAAATCTCAGCTAAGCGTAGTTTTCTACAGCATGAGACTGAAAGAAATATCATTTTAAGCGCCTCATTTGGCATCGCGGAGCGCGACTTGCACATGCATGCTGGACGGATGAATGACCTATACAGGCCATAAGACACAAGTCCCCTGCCGCTTTTGACGAGCTCAGAGGCGTGAAAGACCAAGAATTAAAAAGCCTGCTTCTGGCGAGATTATGGCGATATCGCTGTCAATTGACCGCGCGCGGGGGAATTTCGCGCCTTTTCTAACACAAGGGCCCCAGCCTCAAACGCTGCCTTTAATAAGCTCACATTAAGTCGGTGCCCACTACGATAGGAGCGAAAGGCTCCGATCAAAGGCGCTCCAGCCAAAGCCAAATCCCCAACGGCATCAAGCATTTTATGGCGCGCGCATTCATTTTCATAACGAAGGCCATGTGGATTAAGAACGCCTCTCTCATCATAGACCAGCGAATTCTCGAGGCTTGCGCCAAGGGCAAGACCCTGGCTCCAGAGGCGCTGCGCCTCATCTAACGAGCCAAAACTTCGCGCCGAGGCCAATTCATTGCGAAAAGTCTCAGGGGTCAAGGAAAGAACATGACGCTGACGCCCGATTGGCTGTCGAAACGCAACCTCAACGTCAAAGCTCATGCCAGAAGACGCCGGCGTCAACTGCGCCCAAGCTGCGCCATCGCTGACTCGAACAGGAGCCACAACACGCAGGATTTTTTTATGCTGCTTCAAAAAAACGAGACCAACCTCATCTATGGCGTCAACAAAGCAGCGCGCTGATCCATCCATCGCGGGCACTTCGCCGCCGGTAACATGAACCACTGCATTATCGACGCCCAGCGACATCAGCGCTGCAACCAAATGTTCAATTGTCGCAATAGCGACGCCATTGGCTATGAGTGAAGTTTGACGTTGCAGCGCCTGGGCGTTTGGCAAGAGCGCTTCGATTTCTTGCCCATCCGCAACGAAAATGATCCCAGCATCGGCAGAAGCGGGCTCGAGGGCGACACGCGTGTTGCGGCCATTATGAACTCCCAAACCCGCAAGCAAGACGGACCGGGCCAAGGTTGTTTGGCATAAGTTCGACGATCCTGGGCGAATAGCTCAACCCTCCCCACGCATTGGCGACTTGAAATCACCCTCTTGGGAGAAGTTATAATCAAATTAACGCCTTTAGCTCCAGTAACGCTTTGTTACATTTTGTAACAATAAAAAAAGGCCTGCAAAGCAGGCCTTTGATTTATCAGGATAATGGCTCTTAACTGTTAGATTGGCGTCTCAGAAAAGCTGGGATTTCCAGATGGTCTTCCTCAGCCTGTCGCGGCGGCGCAGCGCGTCGACCCTGGAGGTCAAAGCCGCTCTGTGGCCCTGGCGCAATTGGTCGCTTTGCATATTCGACGTGCTGCGGGGTTGGCGCATTATGCCCTACGGGACCGCGCTGCGGGGGTGCATATGCCGTAACAGGCGGCGGCGGCGGGCTATGCAGCGTTTCTTCTTGTCGACTTGCGCCGAAAGACGCTAAGCGCTCAAAAATTGATTTACGTCTTGGATCTTGCACAGCTGCCTCACCGCGCTGTTGCTGCCGAATTTGATCTTGCACAGGCTTCGGGAAGTCCTCGACCTGAGGCATACGCGGCATGCGGGGCGCTTCGGCTACTGGCGGAACATAAGACGCGACGCTCACCTCAGCAGGCGCCGGCATCTCTGCAACCGCGGGTGGCGCAACATAGGTTTGCCGAACAGGAGCCGGCTCAAAATAAACGCCATGCGCGGCAGCTGGGGGAGGGGACTGATAGGCAGGCGAAACAATCGATTCAGGATGCTTTGCCATTTCGGAGGTCTCACGCAGCTCTGATTGATAGGGCTGCATGTTTTGAGGCGCAACTTGCGGCGTCGTCACGACAGGCGGGGTAATCCGCTGTGAGGCCATATTCTGGCGCATACGCTCAGCAGCTTCCGCCATACGCGCCGCGCTCGTCGGATCCTCCACCGTTATCGTCGCAAGATCGATACCTGTCGCAACAACAGATACGCGGACAACGCCCTCGAGAGATGAGTCAAAGGTTGCGCCAAGAATAATATTCGCGTCCTCGTCAACTTCTTGACGGATGCGGCTCGCAGCCTCGTCGACCTCATAGAGTGTCAAGTCATGGCCGCCTGTAATGGAGATTAATAAACCACGCGCGCCTTTCATAGACACTTCATCAAGAAGCGGATTTGCGATCGCGGCCTCTGCAGCGAGGTTAGCGCGGCGTTCGCCTGTCGCTTCTCCAGTGCCCATCATCGCTTTACCCATGCCACGCATAATTGAGCGCACATCGGCAAAATCAAGATTGATCAAACCTTCCTTCACCATGAGGTCTGTAACAGACGCTACGCCTGAGTAAAGAACCTCATCCGCCATCGCGAAGGCATCGGCAAAAGTTGTTTTCTCCGTAGCGATACGGAAAAGATTCTGATTGGGGATTACGATCAGCGTATCAACGCATTTTTGTAATTCAGCGATACCTGAATCTGCTATGCGCAGACGCCGCTGTCCTTCAAAATGGAACGGTTTTGTTACAACGCCGACAGTAAGGATTCCCATCTCGCGCGCGATCTGAGCAATAACAGGCGCCGCGCCTGTCCCTGTGCCGCCGCCCATACCGGCTGTAACAAAACACATATGTGCGCCATGGAGCTGATCGCGAATTTCATCGCGCGCTTCTTCGGCAGCCGCGCGACCGATTTCCGGTTGAGCGCCAGCGCCTAAGCCCTCCGTAACCTGAAGACCCATCTGAATGACTCTCTCCGCCTGAGACGACGCAAGCGCCTGCGCATCCGTATTCGCAACAAGAAAGTCAACGCCAGAGAGACCCGATGCGATCATATTATTGACAGCATTGCAGCCACCGCCGCCAACGCCGCAAACGATGATCCGGGGCTTTAATTCCCTCAGTTCAGGAGCTATCAGATTGATCGTCATTTTACAGGCCTCTCACTCTTCTCTTTTTTATCGGCGCCGGTTGTCACTCTCCTTGGACGCCCGTCGCCGAACGCTTCGTCCTCGGTCATTTTCATTCCGGACTTCTCACACCGCATTGCTTTTGGCTCATGAGAATCATTTTCATACCGGATTCTAAAAGCTTTCTCTTAACCATCTACTGACGCGGGAGACATAATTGTCTGTGCCTGTCGCCGCGCGATATTCTCGACGCGGTTCGAAATATTCATGTCCAGCAACTTGCGGATAGACAAGCAAACCTGCTGCAGCGGCAAAAGCAGGAGATTGCGCGGACTGAGTTAAGCCATCCACGCCGATAGGACGTCCAATTCTCGCTTGTCCGCCTAGGATCTGACGCACCGCCTCTGTCATGCCATTAAGCTGACACGCGCCCCCTGTGAGCACGATGCGACGATTAGGACTGACTGGAAATCCTGCGCGTTTGAGACGCTCAGCGAGAAATTCAAGCGTTTCCTCTACACGCGGCCGAATGATACGAACTAATTGCGCTTTTGAAGCATGCGCACGATTTGACCCATGTTCTCCCACATGGTCAAAAGCAATCATTTCGCGCTCGTCAGAAGAAGCGACAATAGCTGAACCATGGAGTGTTTTAAGACGCTCAGCATCTACCAAACGCGCATCAAGACCCCGCGCGATGTCCATCGTGACATGTCCGCCGCCAAGCATGACAGCATCCAGATGCACCATTTCGCCCCTATCAAAAACGGCCAAGGACGTTGAACCTGCACCCATATCGATTAGTAAAACGCCCATCTCAGCTTCATCTGGCTCGAGGACGGCTAAGGCTGCCGCATAGGGCGCCGCCGCTAATCCTTCTACGCCCAAATGCCCGCGCTCAACTGCAATAATAAGATTGCGCGTCGCTGTCTGATCACTCGTAGCGACATGAAGATCTACACCGAGCTCTTCCCCGATCATATCTTTGGGCTCGTGAATGCCACTAACGCCGTCAAGAGAAAAACCAGTTGGCAATGAATGCAGCGCGACTCGACCTCGATGCAAATCATGCGCTGCAGAAGCTTCCAACACACGATGGATATCTGCAACTGCAACTTCTCTGCCGCCAATTGCGCATGTCGCATTAAAATGCTGAGAGGCCAGGCGACCGCCAGAGGCCGTAACAATCACATGATCTACCTGCATGCCACACATACGCTCGGCTGCATCGACCGTTTGACGGATTGCGCGCTCGGCCTCATCCATATCGACAACAAGACCATTTTTAACACCGCGCGCACGCTGGTGACCCAGGCCAATAACGCGGGTGCGATGCGTACGCCAATCTCCCGGCGCGATTTCAGCTGAAGGCGTCAATCTTGCAATGACGCAAGCGATTTTTGACGTGCCGACATCGAGCGCCGCAAATGTGGCGGATCGACGAGGCGAAAGCGGCTTCATACGCGGCGGAATGTTCGAAGATTGCATGAGACTAACCACCACCCTTATGCGGCTTATGAGTTAAGGCCTCATGAGCTGCGAGACCTTCTTCCGTTAAGCGAACAGCAACGCGATCGCGTGAGCGCAAGTCGATGGAAAGGATATCCTTATCTAAAATTCGACTCTCATGCTGCAACCGCAATAATAGTGCAATCGATGCGGCAGGATCTTGCTCCGACAGGCGTACAGTAACGCCATTAGTCATATCTAAGTCCCAACGGCGATCAGCGACACGAACTCCTGCTTTAACGCGATGCGCGAGGTCGCCCATAGATTTCATTAACGCGACATATTCAGGAAGGCGTTTTTCCGCTCCCCGCCCAACGACAAAGGGAAGCGACAAATAACGATCTGTCCGCAAGGCATCGATCGAGACGCCATCTTCAGACACAACAAATACTTGTCCATCTCGCTGCCATAATGCGTAAGGCAACCGCTCTTCAACCGACACAACAAGACGATTAGGATACAATTTCATCACCCGCGCCGACTTAACGAGCGGAATCGCTAATAATTTTTCACGCGTTGCATTGGGATCAAGGAAAGGCAAAGACTGCTGCGGTCCAACGCCCGCCGCCTCTAACAATTCTTTTTCGCTTACCCGCGACTGACCCGTTATTGTCACTGCGGCAATTTCAAAACCTAGCGCGCGCGCAGCCATATCCCAGGGCGCGCCATGCTTGGCAATAAAATCATCATATCCGCCATTTTGCGCCCAGCCCATAAAACCAACGCAGCTGAAAAGAGCTGCAACACTCAACAGACCAAACCCTGGACGCGCTAAAATCGTGAGCCATCGACGTTTTAAATGCCGTCCTACGAAGCTCGCCGGCCTATGTTTTAGCGCTCTCTCAGACGATGCGGCAGCAGGATAGAACGCCG
>DHWC01000106.1:0-397 GCA_002412985.1 Methylocystaceae bacterium UBA5192
CAAGCAGCTGCACAATAAAGATGGAAAAAAGAATAGCGGCTCTTTACGAGCCGCTATTTCTTTAGAGATGAGATTGGTTAGTTTGTTTTAGAAAGTCGATTTTTATCGGTTGTTTTACTTAATTCGTGAGCTGCTTTGCTTTTTGAGCGGTTAAATAAAATGTCTCCCAACCCAGCTCAATGTTTCAACTGTCTTAAGCTGCATCGTTCTTCTTTTTTTTTGAAAATTATAACGTTTTTCTCCTATAAAGAGGGCGGCTAGAATCGGCGGATAGCGATGCTTGCTGGCGCTTATGCATCGGAAATGCGGAAATCTGATTAATTCCTATTAAAAGGGGTTGCGTTCGGCGCAAGCTACGCCTACAAGCCCCAATCATTGACGCGGGGTGGAGCAGCCC
>DHWC01000106.1:708-6220 GCA_002412985.1 Methylocystaceae bacterium UBA5192
TGACGCGGGGTGGAGCAGCCCGGTAGCTCGTCAGGCTCATAACCTGAAGGTCACAGGTTCAAATCCTGTCCCCGCATCCAACTTCCGTTAATTTTATCCAAATTTTTCAGAGTTGTTCCTCATGCCAGTCCAGCGTGATGACCTTACCTCGGTCAATCGCGAGCGCGAGGCGACCTTTCTTTAACTCTAGGGCTTTCTCGCCAAAGATTGATCTTCGCCAGCCTGTTAGGGCGGGCGTCTGCGAGTCTTGATCTGCGGCGATAGCTTCGAGATCATCGATCGTTGCGATCAATTTAGCGGCGACGCCTGTTTCTTCGCTGATTTGTCGAAGTAGAACCTTCAGTAATTCTACAGTCGCGCCATTAGCGCCGCGTCGAGCGCGTTCAATTTTTGGAATTGTATTTGGATCGCGCGTTAGGCCGCGTTCAACCGCAGCAACGATATCAGCAGCAGAGCGCGAGCGTTCCATCCCCTTAGGAAAAGCGCGTAAATTGCCCAAAGATTCAATTGATCGCGGGGCCGATTGCGCAATCTCAACTAAAATATCATCTTTTAACACGCGGGAGCGCGGCACATCTTTACTTTGTGCTTCTTGCTCGCGCCATGCCGCAAGCTCCATCAACACGCCCAGGTCACGTGGCTTACGAACTTTATGCCTCAGTCTTTCCCATGCATTGTCAGGATGTTGTTCATAGGTCGCGGGCGAGCTGAGGATTTGCATTTCATCATCAAGCCAATCCAGACGATTTGCCCGCGTTAATCGCTCTAGAAGCGTTGAATAAATATCACGTAGATAAGTAACGTCTGCGATGGCGTATTCGATTTGCGCATCAGACAAGGGTCGACGCGACCAGTCCGTAAATCGCGATGATTTATCGAGATTGGCGCGCGTGATTGCTTTCACAAGTTCTAGATAAGATGCCTGTTCGCCAAATCCGCAAACCATTGCTGCGACTTGCGTATCAAAAAGCGGCGTTGGGATCAGTCGAGATAGGCGCCAAATGATTTCAAGATCTTGTCGGGCCGCATGAAATACTTTGACGATTGCCGGGTTCGCCATCAGGGCGAAGAAAGGCGTAAGATCAATATTTTCTGCCAGTGTATCAATGGCGATCGCCTCTTCAGGCGAGGCAATTTGGATCAGGCATACCTTTGGCCAAAAAGTAGTTTCGCGAAGAAACTCTGTATCTACCGTGACAAATTCATGATGTGAGAACCGTTCGCATGCCGCAGCAAGCTCATCATTATTTGTTAGCAACTTCATTTAGGGGCTCGGCGTTAAAATCTGTTCATCATTTCCAAAGACCCAATCATTCTTTGGCGCTAAGGACAACATAAAGCACGGGGTAGGGAGAAATTTCTCTTTGTCATCCACTATATTCTACTCAGACTGGTTACCATTATGCTGAATTTCTTAGGAATACACCAAATTTGACGTTGCAGTCCCCGCCTAATTGAGTAGGGTGCCTCTTGTCGCTTCTGGGGAGAGGATCATCGATGTTGAGCGTTAAACGCAATCGCGCATTTTTGCTAAAGATCACCTCAGCGTTTTTCGTGAGCGCGCTTAGTCCCGCATCGGCTTATGCGGAGCATGAGAATGATGGCGTGAATCCCGGGTGGAGCCAATGTCGCTCAACAAATCCAGACGAGCGCATAAAAGGATGTGATCAAGTTATTTCAGCAGTTGAAAAGGAAACTAAGCACAATCAACTTGCCGCCTATATTAACCGAGCGAGCGCCTACCAAGCAAAAGGCGATCTCGCAAAGGCGATTTTAGATTACTCGAAAGCTTTAGAGGTTGACGCCTCCTCATTGGTCGCTCTTACCGCGCGCGGCGCAGCTTATTATGCGACGAGAGCGTTCGACAAGGCCATCGCAGATTATGATAAAGTTATCGATCAAGATAAGAGCAATGTCAGTGCATTGCTAGCGCGCGCTGCTGCTTGGCGCAGTCAGGGCAATAATGACAAATCCCTGCATGACCTCACTCAAGCCACAAAGCTTGAGAAGAAAAATAACAGTCCTTTTTTAGCGCGCGGCGCGTTGTATCATGCATTAGGCGAGCATGATAAGGCAATTTCAGATTACTCCGAAGCTCTTCGCCGGGATGTCAAAAATACGACGGCTTATAATGGTCGGGGCGCTTGTTATTATGCTAAGGCGCTTTACGACAAAGCGCTTGCAGATTTTGACGCTGCTTTAAAAATTGATGAAAAATACGTCGCCGCTTTGGTAAATAGAGCCAATGCTTGGCGCGGGAAAAAAGATTTCACACGCGCAAAGGCAGATTATGATTCGGCGCTGGCATTAAAACCAGGCTTACCTGCCGCTCAACAAGGAACGCAGGACATGGCGCGGCTTTTGGCTAAAAAAGCAACAGGAGAAGCCGTATCAAGCGATAAAGCGCCAAAACTTGACCATGACCATGAGTGAGCCAGAGTCAGCCTGAAAATCTCGGCCCTTAGCCAAGCGCCTTGGCCGCGGCTAAGACTTCTTCAGCGTGGCCAGGCACCTTAACTTTACGCCAAATTTTCGCGATTTTTCCTTTTTCATCGATCAGGAAAGTAGATCGTTCAACACCCATATATTTCCGGCCATACATCGATTTTTCTATCCAGACGCCGTAGGCAAGAAGCGTTTCTTTGCTTTCATCGGAGGCAAGGGGCTGGTTGAGATTATATTTTTCCTGGAATTTGACATGCTTGGCGACAGGATCAGGCGACAGGCCAATAACAAGGGTACCGGCGCGGGCAAATTTATCTTTTAACTCATTGAATTCTATCGATTCTTTTGTGCAGCCGGATGTGTCGTCTTTCGGGTAAAAGTACAAAACGACTTTTTTGCCTTTGAATTTTGCAAGAGAAATTTTCTCCATTCCTGCCCCGGGTAGGGTGAAAACTGGGGCTCGGTCCCCCTCGGAAATCAAATCTTTTTTGTTGGCAATTGTTTTCATGGTTGCGGCGCCATCCTTTTGTCGTATCCACGATTAATATCAGTAGCATAAATGCAGCGCTTCGCTGTTCTTGCAAGGGTCCTGAATGGCGTGACAGCAAAACTATTCCCAAGCGGACTCTTTCGAAAAGACTTAATCAGTCTCATATCTGGCATAATTGGTTTGATGGCTGATGAGCCGAGAGCGAGGCTAGTTGGAGCGCCACAGCGTGCGTGAAAGCGCCGATCAAGATCAGGGCGGCGAAGGCAATGCGCAAAGACAGGCTTTAGGAACGAAGCTGTCTAGGCGAAAGCTATTATTGAAGATCGTGGCGACGGTTATTTTCGTCACAGCCCTTGGCGCTGGTTCGTTTTTTATTTTTCTCTCGCGCGGACCAATTGATTTGTCCTGGCTTGCGCCAGAAATTGTTGCGTCGCTTTCTGACCTTTCTGGTGGAAAATATGCCTATAAATTAGCTGGCGCCTCTATCGTGAATTCAGAACATGGCCCAACAATATCTGTCGATGGCCTTGTTGTTCAATCAGAGGGACATTCTATTATTGCAGCGCCGCGCGCGCAGTTATCGCTTAATTATGCGGCGCTTTTAATGGGGAAAGTTGTTCCACGTCGTCTTGAAGTCTTAGATTTAGATTTAAATCTTGTTGTTCTTGCAGATGGCGCGGTTGCAGTTTCTGCGGGCGCTGAGCAGTTAGAGACAAAAGCGCTAAATGTTCCTGCATTTGATGTGAATTCAATTAAATCTCCTAATGATGTCGCTTTGCTCAAGATAATTGCTGGCGCATTGCAAGGGCTGATGGATCTCGCCACTGATCCGGCAAGTGTTGTTGGCTCTTTAGATCGCGTGGGCGTGTTGCATGGCCGCCTCTCGATTGATGATCGGACACACGATCGAAAATTTAATTATAGCGATGTGAGCCTCAGCTTGGACAAGGGCAAGAGCGGTATGCTTTTTAGCCTCGGGGCGACGGGACCGAGCGGTCGTTGGACAGCAGACGCTTTTGCGACTGGATCTCCCGGCAATCAGCGTGAATTTAGAGCGACAATTCGAGATCTCTCGATCGACGAAATATCCTTAGTTGGAGGATTTCGCGTGAGCGGTTTCGATACGGATGCGCCTTTATCCGTCGATATGAATTTCACCCTTGCGCCTAATAATAGCCTGCTGCATGCAGGGGGACGTCTTGAGATTGGTAAAGGGTATTTTCGATTAGATGAGCCCGATCATGAACCTGTTATGATCCAGCACATTGAATTGGGATTGCACTGGGATAATAACCAAAAGAAATTACAACTTTCTCCAATAGACTTTAAGGCCGGCGGGTTTGACATGGCGATGTCTGGCTTTGCGCAGCCGCCGCCGGAGACTTCTGGCGAAAAAGTTCTCGGCGATGACTCCTGGCGGATTTCGCTTAACCTCTCACAACCAAGTAAAGTTTATCCTGAACGCGCAAGTGAAGAGGTTGTTGAGGTTAATGAGGGAGGGTTGGATGCGCGCTTAAATTACGGCCAGGGAAGAATTTTATTTGATAAATTTGCTTTTTCTGGACCGGATATTCATGCGAGTTTAACAGGCTATCTAGATTTCAAAGAAAAATTTCGTATCGTCTATCACCTTGACGCAGATAATACGCGTATAAAGACAATTGCGCGCTTATGGCCGACGCATGTTACGCCGCCAGTGAGAGTTTGGTTCGTTGAGCATGTTACCTCTGGCATTCTTAAACATGCCAGATTATCTGGAGACTTTGACGCCGCTGCAATTACCGCGATGCGATATGAGCGGCCGCCTCCAGATGATTCAGTGCAAGCTGATGGAGAAATTATTGATGGCGTTGTTGAAAACGTTATTCCTGGTCTCGCGCCTATAACAGCCATTAATGGCGTTCTTCACGTAACAGGACGCACAGCAAGCTTTAAAGCGCGATCTGGAACTTTTGAAACAGCGTCTGGCCGTCGGCTAAGTTTAAGCGAAGGACAATTTGCTATAGCAGACAACGCCATAAAACCACCGCCGGCAACCTTGGATATCCGGCTGAACGGCGATGTCGAGGCGGTGGCTGATATTTTGAATGTTCCAACCATTAAGGAATACGCTAGTCTTCCTGTCGAGGCGTCAAATTTGAAGGGGCGTTTGGATGGCAAATTTCATTTAGATTTTGAAGTAGGCGATTTAGCGCGAGATGAAAATACAAAATTTTCAGTTGATGCGACAACGACTGATCTTTCAGTCGAACATCTCATAGGCAAAGAAAAATTAGAATCTGCCGCCTTGCATGTTGTCGCTAACCCCAACGGTCTTAGAGTTGATGGTTCGGGTAAAATTTATGGCGCGCCGATAATGCTTGATCTTCAGCGTGCGTTTGGCGACAAGGGCGTCGCTCAAGCTCAAGTAAACTTCACATTTGATGACGCTTCGCGCCAGCGGGCTGGTTTTGCGATTGAAGGTTTGACTGGCTCAATTGCAGCTTTAGTAAAAACGCCTCTGCCAATTGAGGAGCTCAATACAGATATTGAATTAGATTTTACGCGAGCGGCATTCGAAAATCCTATTCCAGGTCT
>DHWC01000093.1:0-206 GCA_002412985.1 Methylocystaceae bacterium UBA5192
GCAAGAAAAGAAACTGGCAGCGTCCTTGAGGCTGCAAATGCGCCAATCTTACAAGTCGCGCTTGCCTTATCAACGACAGAAGCCTGGCAAGCCTCCCAAAGAGGCGCGAATGCCTCTGATCTTGCGATGAATGTTGTCTTGCCGGAGGTGGATGGTCGAATTTTTAGCCGAGCGATTTCTTTTAAAGAAACACAAGAGCTGCATGG
>DHWC01000093.1:591-2935 GCA_002412985.1 Methylocystaceae bacterium UBA5192
CTTGCTCAGAATTGGATTAATCTTCGACGCAAAAAAAATGATGAAAAAAAATTAGCGCTTATTCTTTCTGATTACCCCGGGCGCCATGGGCGCTGTGGCTATGCTTTAGGCCTTGATACGCCAGAAAGCGCGATAGAAATCATTACAGCGCTTCATGCTTCAGGCTATCGCGTAGACCCTAACAAAATAGATCCCTCTTTCATTAAAGATCTAGAGAACAACAAAAAATCTCTTAGCGTTTCGATTAAAGAATATGAATTCTGGCTTCAAAGCTTACCTCCAAACTTTAAAACACGGCTTTATGAAATCTGGGGATCGCCTCACGAAGATCCCGCGGCATTAAAAGATGCGTTCATTTATCCCTGCATTCAAAATAATAATATACTTATTGCCCTACAGCCTGATCGCGGCAATCGCCTTGGACGAGAAGATACTTACCACAATCTAGACCTGCCCCCTCGACATGCTTATGTGGCTTTCTATCTATGGTTGAGATTTACATATAAAATTGATGCCCTTCTTCATCTTGGCACCCATGGCACGCTTGAATGGCTGCCTGGAAAATCTGTTTTCCTTTCCAAAGAATGTGATCCAGAAATTGTTCTGGGACCAATCCCGCTCATTTATCCCTTTATTGTTACAGATCCAGGCGAAGCTGCGCACGCCAAACGTCGCTCTTCAGCGGTGATCATTAGTCATTTGACCCCAAAATTACATACGCCCCAGCTTGCCAGCTCTGCTGCGCAAATTGAAACTTTGCTCGATGAATATTCGCAAGCAGTCAATCTCGACCCAAGACGCGCTAAGCTTATTAGCGCCGCCATTATGGATGAAGCTCAAAAACAAGATCTCTTTCGCGAAGCAGGCATTAAAGCTGGAGCGGATTTGGATGAAACATTAAACTCGTTGGATAAATGGCTGTGTGATTTAAAAGAAATCCGCATCGGCGATGGCTTGCATATTTTTGGGCGATCCCGGGGAGGTCAAGAAGAAAACGTATCGACTAAAAATGAAAAACTGTCGTTACTCTCCGCATTAGAGGGAAAATTTATAGAACCAGGACCAGGCGGCGCTCCCTCACGCGGACGACAAGATGTCTTACCAACTGGCCGTAATTTATTTTGTATCGACCCAAGACATACCCCGACAAATACGGCTTATGAAATTGGCAAACGCGCTGCTGATGAAGTCATTCAATTCTATTTAGAAAAACACGGCGACTATCCAAAAGAAATTATGCTCGATCTTTGGGGCAGCGCCACGATCCGTACAGGTGGAGAGGATTTCGCTCAAGCCCTGGCGCTTTTAGGGGTAAAGCCGCTTTGGGACACCGCCACCTCTCGCTTAATTGGCTTTGAGATTATCCCGCAAACTCACTGCCCTTACCCGCGGGTTGCGGTCACGCTGCATGTTTCTGGCCTCTTTAGAGATATGTTTCCCTCGTTGATCGCCTTATTTGACGATGTCGTTAAAGCCGTAGCCAATCTCGATGAAGAGATTGCTTTTAATCCGCTTGTGGGTGCGAAAGATGCTTTGAGAATATTTGGCGCAGCTGAGGGAAATTATGGTCTTAATGTCACAAGACAAATTAATGATGGCCTATGGTCGCATCGCGATGAGCTTGCCGCTACTTTTCTAGAGAATGCTGGACACGCCTTAAACCGCTCGGGCGAAACCACGCCAGCATTAGATGACTTTAGGTTACGTGTCGCGCAAACAGACATTCATGTTCACGTCAATGACATAAGTGATATTGATGTTTTAACAGGTCCAGCCTTTGCGGATTATGAGGGCGGTTTTGCTGCGGCAAATGCAGTTCTTGGCGGCACGTCAGAATTACTTCATCTCGATGCGACTGCCCCTCAAAAATTAAAGACCCGAACCCTAGAACAAGAAATTGGACGAACTTTACGCATGCGTCTAGCGAATCCAAGCTGGATCCAGGGCCAAATGCGCCATGGATATCGCGGCGCAAGCGAGATTGCACAGGGCGTTGAGAATTTATACGCGTTTTCCGCCTCAAGCGGATTAGTCAGTAATCACCATTTTGATCTTTTATTTGCTGAAACAATCGGCAAGGAAGAGGTCAAAGAATTTTTAGAAAAAGAAAATCCACGGGCGCTTGAAGCGATTGAGAAAGTCTTTCACGAAGCGCTCAAGCGTGATCTCTGGCGTCCCAGAAGCAATAGCGTATCGTTCCATCTTCATCATTTGGGAGCGCATCATGGCCCAGATGCATGAAATCAAGGGCTGGTGTCCGACAGCCTATCGACCGATGGCGACAGGAGATGGACTGCTTTTACGCCTCACGCCAAAATGGGACGGCCTTAGCCCAGAACAATTA
>DHWC01000093.1:3258-3510 GCA_002412985.1 Methylocystaceae bacterium UBA5192
GCGCGATTGCAAAAACCTCTCTTCAATTTGGCAATGGGCAGGTTGATCTCACCCAACGCGCAAATCTGCAAATTCGTGGGGTGGAGCCTGATACTTATTCGAAGGCGCTTAGCACTTTACTTGCGCATGATTTAATAGATGCAAAAGAAGTTAATGAGCATCAAGCAAATATTCTTATATCTCCCTTAAGCAACTTGGAAAAAAATAAAAAAATAACAGCCCTCGAACTAGCTACTGAATTAAATCACTCCT